>NZ_JAIEOF010000151.1 GCF_019750675.1 Methylobacterium sp. | reverse complement strand
GCCCGCTCGCCGCCGGCCGGGCGCACCACCACGGGCTCGCCGGCCCCCGCCGCCACGAGGCCGATGCGGCCGCCGTCGCCGACGATGCGCCAGCCGAGCAGAACCAGGGCCTCGGCCGCCGCCACCGAGCGCAGGGCGCGGCGGGTGCCGAACAGCATCGAGGGTCTGACGTCGGCGAGGAGCACCACGGCGCGGTCGCGCTCGTCGTGGTGGGTGCGCACGTGCAGGATGCCGGTGCGGGCGGTGGCGTTGCGGTCGATGTGCCGGCGGTCGTCACCCTCCGACCAGAGTCGCACGTCGTCCGGCTCTGAGCCGCGTCCGCGCCGCCGCGTCACGATCCCGCCGGGCAGGCCCGCCAGCGTCCGGGTGGCCGGGCCGGTTCCGCGCCGGGCGAGGTGGCGCAGGCCCATCAGCGCCTCGCCGGAGAGGTGGATGCCCGGCGCCATCAGCGGATCGGTGTCCGGCAGGGCGGCTTCGGCTTGGGCCGGGCTCGGTACGGTCATGGTTCCGCTCAGAGCGCCCGCACCCGCTGGACGAGGCCGCGGATGATGCCCCGCGCCGTCTGGCCCTCGGCGGCGGCGCGCCAAGTCAGGCCGATACGGTGGGCCAGTGCGTCGGCGGCCAGCTCCGCCACGTCCTCGGGGATGACGTGGTCGCGGCCGCGCAGGTAGGCCCGCGCCTTGCCGGCGACCATCAGCGCCAGGGTGCCGCGCGGGGAGGCCGGGTGCTCGATGGCGGCACGCAGATCCGGGGCCGCCGCGTCGGTGCGGGTGCCGGCCACCAGCCGCACGAGATAATCCTTGAGGGCCGGGGAGACGTAGACGCCGAGGGCCGCCTCGCGGGCGGCGCGGATCTCCTCCACGGACAGCCGCACCGGCATCGCCTCGGCGTGGTGGTTGAGTTCGCCCTCCACGAGGTCGAGGATGCGGCGCTCGGCGGCCTCGTCGGGCATCTCCACCAGGACGTGGAGGAGGAAGCGGTCGAGCTGTGCCTCCGGCAGCGGGAAGGTGCCCGCGTGCTCGATCGGGTTCTGGGTGGCCACCACCATGAACGGGTCGGGCAGGGCATGGGTGTGGCCCGAGACCGTGATCTGCCCCTCCGCCATGGCCTCGAGCAGGGCCGACTGCACCTTCGGCGGCGCGCGGTTCACCTCGTCGACGAGGACGAGGGAATGGAACAGGGGGCCGGGCAGGAACTCGAAGTCGCCGGCATCCTGGCGCCACACGGTGGTGCCGGTGAGATCGGCGGGCATCAGGTCGGGGGTGCACTGGATGCGGGCGAAGCTGCCGTCGAGCCCGTCCGACAGGCGCTTGACCGCGCGGGTCTTGGCGAGGCCGGGCGCACCCTCGATGAGGAGGTGGCCGCCGGTGAGGAGACCGATGAGCAGGCGCTCGACCATGGCGTCGGCGCCGATGAGCCCGTGCAGAAGGCCGTCGCGGAGTGCGAGGATGCGTGCACGCAGGGCGGCATCGATGGGCTGGGCGCCGGTCGCCGGCCGTTCGGCAAGGGCCGCGCCGCTCATGCGGAGAGACCCGTCACGCGGGCCGTGCGGGTCGCCTGCGGGGCAGGAACGGTGGGCCGGTCCATGCGCGTCTCCTCGGTGATGTTCTTATGGTGCGGATTCTTGAGCGATCCGCAGCGTTCGGGTGTGCCCGGTGCGCGGGGCGGGCGTCAATCCCGGCCCGGTATCCGCGTGGCCGCAGGGCGCGCGGCCGGGTGCCCTGTCCGGACACGACTTCGCGGGCGGCCTCAAGCCGGGACTTCGTCCGGTCCGGCTCAGTGCTTCCTCGACATCGAGGCTCCGCCATGGCCAGCCATGCCCTCGCAGCAACAGGCGGCTTTCTTGGTCCGGGAGGGTTTCATCCCGCCTGCCCGCATGTCCGTCTTGGCCTTGCCACACATCATGCCGGCGCCGCCCCCGCAGCAGCCGGCGGCCTGGGCGGGAACAAGGCTGGCCAGGGCGAGGCCGGCGGCCAGGGCGAGGGCGGTCAAACGGGTCTGCATCGGGAAAAGTCCTGCTGAGGCGGGAGGATGTGGTAAGTTTAGTTGAAAAACCGCCCGCTTCCAGCCGAAGCGACGCCGCCCGCGACCGCGAACCGGCGCCACGCTCCGCGCGTTCCCCCGGCCCCTGCCGGAGGCGCCGCCCGTGACAACCGATCTCTTCCCCGATTTCGCCGCCCGCTGGATCGACATTCCGGCCGGGCGCTTCTTCGCCCGCGTCGGCGGACCGGAGGACGCGAGTCCGGTGCTCCTCCTCCACGGCTTTCCCCAGAGCCATGCCTGCTGGCACCGGATCGCCCCGGCGCTGGCCGAGCGCCACCGCGTGGTCTGCCTCGACCTCAAGGGCTACGGCTGGTCGGCCGCGCCGGAGGGCGACCCGCGCCACGAAGCCTATGCCAAGCGGATTCTGGCGGCCGAGGTGGTGGCGGTGATGGAATCGCTGGGCCACGTCCACTTCGCCCTCGTCGGGCACGACCGGGGCGCCCGCGTCGGCTACCGCCTCGCCCTCGACGAGCCGGGCCGGATCGCGCGGCTCGCCCTCCTCGACATCCTGCCGACCCTGGTCCAGTGGGAGCGGATCGAGGCCAACCCGCGCAAGCCCTCGCACTGGAACTTCCTGGCCGAGGCCGCGCCGGGGCCCGAGCAGGCCATCGGCCGCGACGCGGACGCCTATTTCGAAGGGCTCCTGCGCGACTGGAGCGGGGACACGTCCCTCAAGGCCTTCGCGCCCGCGGCCCTGCACCTCTACCGGCAGGCCTGGAACGTGCCCGAGCGCATCCACGCCTTTTGCGAGGATTACCGTGCGGGAGCCACCCGCGACCGCGAGGCCGACCTCGCGGACCTCGCCGCCGGGCGCGAACTGACCTGCCCGACCCTGATCCTCACCGGCGACAGCTATCTCGACCGTGAGCCCGAGACGCCGCTCGCCGCCTGGCAGCGCACCTTCGCGCCGAAGGCCGTCGCCGCCGAGGTCACGTCCGGCCATTTTCTCGCCGAGGAGAACGCCGAAGCGACCCTGGCGGCACTGCGGACCTTCCTGGCCTGAGGGCCGCGTGCCGGGAGAGGCCCAGGGTTGACGCCCCGGACGGTTGGCGGGAAGGAGAACCCTCCCTTCAGACGGACGCGAGGCCCCTTCCGGACACGGAAGCCCGCGCCCGCCGCCCGCACGAGAGCGAACCCGCGCATGACGACCTCCTTCCTGCCGATCGACCGCGCCGTGATCGCCCGCGAGGCGGCCAAGATGCTTCTCGAGATCAAGGCGGTGCACTTCTACCAGGACAAGCCCTTCACCTTCACCTCGGGTTGGGCGAGCCCGGTCTACATCGACTGCCGCAAGATCATCTCCTATCCGCGCCTGCGCTCGACGCTCAACGACTTCGCCGCCGCCACCATCGTGCGCGACATCGGCTACGAGTCGATCACCCATGTCGCCGGCGGCGAGACGGCGGGCATCCCCTTCGCGGCCTGGATCTCCGACCGGCTGATGCTGCCGATGCAGTACGTGCGCAAGAAGGCCAAGGGTTTTGGCCGCAACGCCCAGATCGAGGGCGAGGTGGTGGAGGGCGCTCGCACGCTGCTGGTGGAGGATCTGGCCACCGACGGGCGCAGCAAGGCGCTGTTCTGCAAGGCCCTGCGCGATGCCGGCGCCCAGGTCGACCACTGCTTCGTGATGTTCTTCTACGACATCTTCCCCAACAGCCGCGAACTCATGGCCGACCTCGGCATCCAGCTCCACTACCTCACCACCTGGTGGGACGTGCTCAACGTCGCCAAGGAGAGCGGCCACTTCGATCCGAAGGTCCTGGCCGAGGTCGAGAGCTTCCTGCACGAGCCGGCCAAGTGGTCGGCGGCGCATGGCGGCATCTCCGATTACCCGCAGGCCTGATCCGGCTCGCACCGTCATGGTGCCGTCACGGGACGACGTCAGGGCAGGGCGATGATCCCCTTCCTGTCCGGGCCGCTGCCCGAAGCCGTCAACTCGGCGGTCAGCCTCCTCGTCGCCTTCGCGCTCGGCACCCTGATCGGGGCCGAGCGCCAGTACCGCCAGCGCACGGCGGGCCTGCGCACCAACGTCCTCGTGGCGGTGGGCGCGGCCGCCTTCGTCGACCTCGGCATGCGGCTGGAAGGCTCCCGCGGGGCGGTGAGCACCGTGGCCTACGTGATCTCGGGCGTCGGCTTCCTCGGCGCCGGCGTGATCATGAAGGAGGGCATGAACGTCCGCGGCCTCAACACAGCCGCGACCCTGTGGTGCTCGGCGGCCGTCGGCGCCTTCGCGGGGGCCGACCTGCCCCTGGAGGCGGCCTTCGTCACCGCCGCGGTGCTCGCCGGCAACACCCTGCTGCGGCCCCTCGTCAACGCCATCAACCGCGCGCCCATCGACGAGAGCCAGACCGAGGCGACCTACGAGGTGCAGGTGACGGTGCAGGCGGAGGCCGCCGGCCCTACCCGCGACCTCCTGGTCGAGCGCCTGGAGGCGGCGCAGTACCCGGTCGGCGGCATTGAGGTGGTGGAGCGCGGCGAGGACACCGTCGAGGTGGTGGCGACCCTGGTGGCGACGGCCGTGGCCGGCGCCGAGCTCGACGCCGTGGTGGCGGCCCTGGCGCGGATGCCCGGCATCGAGCACGCGACCTGGTCGGTGCAGACGGCGGATTGAGGCCCGCGCGGGTGCGCCCGCGCACCTCGGCGCGGGCGGCCCGGATTGCCGGACGCGCTCATCCGTCCAACCTCCCCTGCGAGGGACGGGCGGCGCTGCCCCCCGGGCGGCCGGCCCTTTCGCCAACCAGGGACACGGATCATCATGACAGCCCAGAAGAACGCTCTCGTCGTCGGGGCCTCGCGCGGCCTCGGGCTCGGCCTCGTCGAGACCTTCCTGAAGCGCGGCTGGCGGGTGACCGCGACCCAGCGCTCGGCCTCCCCGGGCCTCGCCGCGCTGCGGTCCGACGCCCTCACGGTCGAGACGGCCGACATCGACGACGACCACGCGGTGACCGGCCTGCACGACCGCCTGGCGGGCCAGAGCTTCGACCTGATCTTCGTGGTGGCGGGGGTGGCGACGCAGGCCCACGAGCCGCTGCACCTGGTGCCGCGCGAAGTCGCCGCCCAGGTCTATCTCACCAACGCGGTGAGCCCGGTGCGCTTCGCCGAGACCTTCCTCGACCGGCTCACGCCGAACGGCCTCGTCGCCTTCATGAGCTCGATCCTTGGCAGCGTCGCCCTGAACGAGTCCGGCGGCTGGGAGACCTACCGCGCGAGCAAGGCCGCCCTCAACACCCTGGTGCGCAGCTTCGAGATCCGCCACCGCGAGGCCGGCTTCGGCGTGCTGCTGCTGCATCCGGGCTGGGTCCGCACCGAAATGGGCGGGGCCGATGCCGATATCGACGTCGCCACCAGCGTGACCGGCATGGTGGACGTGATCGAGGGCCGGTTCGGACGAACCGGCACGGCCTATCTCGACTATACCGGCAAGACGTTGGACTGGTGAGGGTCGGAAGCCCGGGGCCGGATCAGATCCGGCCCTCGGGTCAGGGGCGTCCGATCGGCGGGCGTCCGCGCCGCTCGACGATCACCGGCGGCCGGGTCCGGCGCTCGACGATGACCGTGCGCGGCGCCCGGCTCGGGCTGGCGGCGGTGAGGATGCGCTCCGGCATCCGCTCGGAGGGACGCTCGGGCTTGGCCTTGGCGGCGGCAACGACGTGTTCGCGAACCGCTTCCGCGGGTAGGCCGATGAGGCCGGCGGCGATCTCGACCTGCTGCTCGATGTCGTCTGCGAGGTCCTGGGCCGCGGCGACGGCCTCGGGGATGGTCGGGGGCTCGCGCCGCACACGGATCGGCGGGAGATCCTGGAAGGATTTCGAGGTCTTCTTCACGGCGCGACTCGCATGGGGCATCGCCCGAACATAGGCGCGATTCGGCGGTTTGTGCAGTGCACACGTTCGCGGGCGACCCGCGCGTCGGATGCATCGCGGCGGCGTGATCGATTTTCGATCAGGCGCGCGGGCGGCCCTGCGAACAGACCTGCATGGACGAGAAGCGCCCTGCCGGTGGATTGGGCAGACCAGAGCGTCGAAATGCCGCGCGCGTCGCGGACCTGCGCAGCCTGTTGCGATCGGTTCGTCAGGGGCGGATAGTCGGAGCCATGCTGGCCTGTCCCTTCGATCTCTCCGATCTCCGCCTCGTTCCGGCCCGGCCCGAGATCGCCGACGCGCGCCTGCGCGGCCATGTCGAGGCCGACCGCTACGTCGTGGGCGAGGAACGCTCCGTCGTCGTGCCCGCCGCCCCGTTGCGCCGGACGCCCCGCTTCGACGCCGGCCTCGAGACCGAGGCGGTGATGGGCGACACGGTGACCGCCTACGGCGCCGAGGAAGGCTTCGTCTTCGTCCAGTTCGCCCATGACGGCTATGTCGGCTACCTGCCCGAGGCGGCCCTCGGCCTCGCCGTGGCGCCGACGCACCGCGTCACGGCCCTGCGCAGCTTCCTCTATCCGGGCCCCGACCTGAAGCAGCCCGCCAGCGGATGGCTGACCCTGGGCGCCCGCATCCGCGTGACGGAGACCGTCGGCGACTATCTCCGGCTCGCGAGCGGCGGCTACGTCTTCGCCGGCCACTGCGCGCCCCTCGCGGCGGTCGAGCCCGACTACGCCGCCACCGCCGAGCGCCTCGTCGGCACCCCCTATCTCTGGGGCGGGCGCACCAGCCTCGGCCTCGACTGCTCGGGCCTCCTCCAGCTCTGCCTCGCGCAGGCCGGGATCGCGGCGCCGCGGGATGCGGACCAGCAGGAGCGCGGGCTCGGCGAGGCCCTGCCCCTGGACTTCGACGGGCTGCGCCGCGGCGACGTCGTGTTCTGGCGCGGCCACGTCGGACTGATGCTCGACGCGACCCGCCTGATCCATGCCAACGGCCACCACATGGCGGTGGCGGTGGAGCCCTTGCGCGAGGCCGTCGCCCGCATCCGGGAGAAGAGCTACGGCCCGGTGACGTCGATCCGGCGGCTCAGCCCTTCAGCCGCATCTTGATCCGGTAGACCAGCCCGTCGCGCACGTCGCGGTAGGCGTCGAGGCGCTGCTCCCGGGTGCCGTCCTGGATGATGGTCGGGTCGGGCGTCGGCCAGTACTCGACCTCGACCGCGTTGGTGCGGGTCAGCTCCAGGGCGGCGTGATGGGCCTCCGGCGCCAGGGTGACGATGAGGTCGAAGTTCAGGCCCTCCCACTCCTCGAGTTGGGCGAGGGTGCGCGGCTTGTGGCGCGCCGCGTCGATGCCGATCTCGTCGAGGGCCGCCACCATGAACGGGTCGGCCGGCTCGCCGGAGCGCACCCCGGCCGACTGCACGTAGATCGACTTGCCGAAATAATGGCGCGCGACCGCCTCCGCCGCGAGCGAACGCACGGCGTTGAAGTTGCACATGAACAGGACCGACTGCACGCGCGTCTTCTTCGGGCCGGTCGGATCCGCCATCCGGTCTTCTTCTCAGCCTCGCGCTGCGGGAGGGATCGCGACTCTAGGCCTTCCAGTGCAAGGCGAAGACCAGGGTGAAGAGGCGCCGCGCGGTGTCGTGGTCGAGGTCGACCTTGCCCTCCAGGCGCTGGCGCAGCAGGTCGGAGGCCTCGTTGTGCAGGCCCCGCCGTCCCATGTCGATCGCCTCGATCTGGGTCGGCGAGGCGGTGCGGATGGCGTTGTAGTAGCTCTCGCAGATCATCTCGTAGTCGCGGATCACCCGGCGGAACGGGGTCAGCGACAGGAGGTGCGTCATCACCGCCTCGCCGTCCTCGCGCTTGATGACGAAGGCGAGCTTGCTCTCCACGAGGCCGAGGGTGAGGGCGTAGGGGCCCTCGCGGCCGGGAACCGTGAAGCTGTTGTCCTCCAGGATGTCGAAGATCGCGATGGCGCGCTCGTGCTCCTGGTCCGGGTTGCCCCGCCCGATCGATTCCTCGTCGAGGGTCACCACCGTGAGGCGGTGGGGGGATTTGGGCTCGCTCGATTTGGCCGCGCCGGACATCAGGCCCTCACAGGTTCAGGCGGATCGCCACCGAGCGGGCGTGGCCCTCCAGGCCCTCCGACCGTCCGAGCGCGATGGCCGAGGGTCCCAGGGCCCGCAGGGCCGCCGGGTCACAGCGCAGGATCGTGGTGCGCTTCATGAAGTCGAGGACGCCGAGCCCGGAGGAGAACCGCGCCGAGCGGGCGGTGGGCAGGACGTGGTTGGGGCCGCCGACATAGTCGCCGATGGCCTCCGGCGTGTGTGAGCCGAGGAAGATCGCCCCCGCGTTGCGCACCTTGGCGGCCAGCGCCTCCGCGTCGACGGTCTCGATCTCCAGGTGTTCCGGGGCGAGGCGGTCGACGAGCGGCACCGACTCGTCGAAGTCGCGCACCACCACGATGGCGCCGTAGTCGCGCCAGCTCGCCCGGGCGATCTCGGCCCGGGGCAGGGTGGTCAGCGCGCGCTCCACCGCCGCGGCGACGTTGTCGGCCAGGGCCTCCGAATCGGTGATCAGGATCGACTGGGCCGCGGCGTCGTGCTCGGCCTGGGCCAGGAGGTCGGCCGCCACCCAGTCGGGATTGGCGTGGGCGTCGGCCAGGATCAGCACCTCGGAGGGGCCGGCGATCATGTCGATGCCGACCTGCCCGAAGACCCGGCGCTTGGCCGCCGCCACCCAGGCATTGCCGGGGCCGACGATCTTGGCCACCGGCGCGATCGTGTCGGTGCCGTAGGCGAGCGCCGCCACCGCCTGGGCGCCCCCGACCCGGTAGACCTCGTCGACGCCGGCCAGATGCGCGGCGGCGAGGACCAGCGGGTTCATCGTCCCTTCCGGCATCGGCACCACCATGACGACGCGCGGCACTCCGGCGACGCGGGCCGGAATGGCGTTCATGAGCACCGAGGAGGGATAGCTCGCGGTGCCGCCGGGCACGTAGAGGCCGACGGATTCCAGTGCCGTCCAGCGCCAGCCGGCCGTGACGCCCAGGCTGTCGGTCGCCATGTGGTCGCCCGGCACCTGCGCGGCGTGGAACGCCTCGATGCGCCCGGCCGCGAAGCGCAGCGCCTCCAGGGCGTCCGCCGGGCAGGCCGCGACGGCGGCCTCGATCTCGGCCGGGGTCACCCGCAGGGACGCGACGGTGAAATCCTCGCCGAACCGGTCGAAGCGGCGGGTGTAGTCGACCAGCGCCGCGTCGCCGCCCGCGACCACGCCGGCGATGATGCCCCGCACGGTCTCGTCGACATCCTCCGAGATCTCGCGCTTGACGCTGAGCAGGCGCGCGAAGGCGGCGGCGAAGTCTTCGTCGCGGGAATCGAGACGGACCATCAGGCGTTTCCCTTGCCGGCGTTTCCCTCGGGTACGTTTCCCGCGATCGCGGCGCGGCCGGCCGCCACGGCCTCGTGGTCGGGCCGACCCTCCACCTCCCAGACCGGCCCGAGATCCTTGAGCTGCACCTCGATGCATTCGAGGTCGAGCTGGATCGCCGCCCCGCCCGCGAAGACCAGGGTGGCGGTGCCGGAGGGCGCCTCGGTGGGCTCGAAGGTGATGGCGAGGAGTTCGAGGGGCGAATCGGACTCCGTCCCCGGGCCGATGCCGCGGCTGCGCACCCGCAGCACCCGGTCGAAATGCATGCCGGTGAGGCGGCGGCGCGGCGGCGCCCCGTCCTCCGCCGACCAGTCGAAGCGGCGCGCCACCAGGACGAAGCGGTGCTGGCCCCCGAGATAGGCGAGGTCGCTCGCCTTCAGGATCGCATCCTGCAGGTGTGCGGAGATGACGCCCAGGTCTTCGGCGTCGAGGGCGGCGAGCCTGAGAAGCTCCATGATCGGGTGTCGCGCTCCTGTCGGCGGGCCGGCCCGGGTGCGGGCTCGGCCGTTCGCGGTCTGGGAGCCGTAGGTAGCGAGGCGGCCCGCTCACGGCAACAGGCGGGTGGACATCGCGGATTCGCGCGCCGCCATTGTCCCGCTCGGCCAACCTGCTACGGACGCGGCACTGCGCCGGGCCTTCGCCGGCGAACGGAGTCGTGACGTGTCGGCCGCATCCCTGTCCCTTCCCGGGTCCCTTCCGGGCGCGGTCTGTCCGCCCCCGGAGGCCGCCGCCGCAGTCCGTGCGGTGGTCGCGATCCCCGTGCGCAACGAGGCCGAGCGCATCGCCGCCTGCCTGCATGCGATCGATGCCCAGACCGGCATCCCGCCGGGCAGCCTCGGCGTGGTGCTGTTCCTCAACAACTGCACCGACGCCACCGAGGCCATCGTCGCCGACCTCGTGCCCCGGATGTCGGTGCCGGTCCGCGTCACCCATGTCGAGTATGCGGGCGCCCATGCGGGCTGGGCCCGGCGCGAGGCGATGAACCGGGCGGCCGAGTGGCTCGGCGAGGACGGCATGATCCTCTCGACCGATGCCGACAGCCGGGTTCCGCCCGACTGGGTCGCGCGCAACCGGGCGGCCCTCGACCGGGGCGCCGACGCGGTGGCCGGGCGCATCCAGCTCGATCCGGAGGAGCGCGCCCTGCTGCCGCCCTCCCTGCACTGGCGCGGCGACCGGGAGGACATCTACAGCGACCTCCTCACCGAGGCCGAGGCGCGCATCGACCCCGATCCGCACGATCCCTGGCCCTGCCACCGCACCACCATCGGCGCCACCTTGAGCGTCAGCGTCGCGGCCTACCGGGCGGTGGGCGGCATGCCCGCGATCGCGCTGGGTGAGGACGGCGCCTTCGTGGCGCTGCTGCTGGCGCAGGGACTTCATGTCCGGCACGATCCGGCCATCCTCGTCACGGTGTCGGGGCGCCTCGTGGGCCGGGCGCCGGGCGGCGTCGCCGACACCATCCGGGCGCGCTGCGAGAAGCCCGACAGCCTGTGCGACGCCCGCCTCGAACCGGTGCCGCGGGCGCTGTTCCGCTACATCTGGCGCCGCCGCCTGCGCCGGCTGCATGCGGCGGGCCGCCTCGGCACCGAGCGCGGCTGGGCCCGGGCCCTGCGGATTCCGCCGGATGCGATTGCCCGCATCGTCGCCCATCCGCTCGCGGGCCATGCGGTGGCCGAGGCCGAGCGCGCCAGCCCGCGCTTGGTCCATCGTCCCCTGGGACCCCGGCAGCTGCCCGGCCAGATCCGCCTCGCGCGGGTGCTGCTCCCGGTGGTCCGCGTCGTGACGCGCCTGCTCGCTTGAGGAGCGCGCTCCTCAGGGATCGTTCAGGGCGCCGCCGCTAGATCTCGCGCGACCGCCAGAAGCAATCGAGGGGAGTATCCCATGCAGCGCACCACGATCAGAAACGCCATCCTGGCGCTCGCCACCGCGGCGAGCCTCGGCACCGGCCTCGGCGCCTTCGAGGCCAGCGCCCAGTATTACGGCGACGACGACCGCCCTCGCCGCTTCGAGCGCCGCTACGAGGAGGATCGCTACGAGCGCCGCCGCGACTTCGAGGACCGCTACGATCGCGGCCCCCGCCGCGGCTACGGCGAGCGCTTCGGCCGCCTCTGCCTGACCCAGCGCGGCAACTGCATCACCGAGCCGCAGCCCTGGGGTTCGCAGTGCCGCTGCATGATCCCCGGCTTCGGCCCCAAGCGCGGCGAGATCCGCGGCTGATCCATCTTCGCTCTCCTCCCGGACCGGGAGGAGAGCCCGCGCGTCAGCTGCGGACGCGGGTGATCTCCGCGCCGCAGCGGGCGAGCTTGGCCTCCAGGGCCTCGAAGCCGCGGTCGAGGTGGTAGACCCGGTTGATGCTGGTCTCGCCCTCGGCCGCCAGGCCCGCGATGACGAGGGAGACGGAGGCCCGCAGGTCGGTCGCCATCACGGGTGCGCCCTTGAGGCGCTCGACCCCCTCGACGATGGCGAGATCACCCTCCAGCCGGATGCGGGCGCCGAGGCGGGCCAGCTCCTGCACGTGCATGAAGCGGTTCTCGAAGATCGTCTCGCGGATGTTGGACTGGCCCTTGGCCAGCGTCATCAGCGCCATGAACTGCGCCTGGAGATCCGTGGGGAAGCCCGGGAACGGATCGGTGGTCACGTCCACGGCCGCGATGCCGCCGCCGTTGCGGCGGATGCGGATCGTGTCGACGCCGCTCGTGATCTCGGCACCCGTGGTGGCGAGGATGTCGAGGGCCGAATGCAGCAGGTCGGCGCGGGTGTTCTCCAGGGTGACGTCGCCCCCGGTCATGGCCACCGCCATGGCGTAGGTGCCGGTCTCGATCCGGTCGGGCAGCACGTCGTGGCGGGCGCCGTGCAGGCGCGAGACGCCCTCGATCGTGATGCGCGGCGTGCCGGCGCCCTCGATGCGGGCGCCCATCTTGGTCAGGCAGGCGGCGAGATCCACGACCTCGGGTTCGCGCGCCGCGTTCTCGATCAGCGTCGAGCCGTTGGCGAGGGCCGCCGCCATCAGCGCCACGTGGGTGCCGCCCACCGTCACCTTGGGGAAGTGGATCTCGCCGCCGCGCAGGCCGTTCTTGGCCTTGGCGACGACGTAGCCGCCATCGACCTCGACGGTGGCGCCGAGGCGCTCCAGGGCCATCAGCAGCAGGTCGACCGGGCGCGTTCCGATGGCGCAGCCCCCCGGCATCGAGACGCGGGCCTCGCCGAAGCGGGCGAGCAGCGGCGCGATCACCCAGAAACTCGCCCGCATGGTCGAGACGAGTTCGTAGGGCGCCGTGGTGTCGATGACGTTGGAGGCGGTGAGCCGGATGGTCTGGCCGGTCTCGGTGGTCTGGCCCGGGCGCTTGCCCACCACCATGTGGTCGACGCCGTGGTTGCCGAGGATGCGCAGGAGCGCGTTGATGTCGGCCAGCCGCGGCACGTTGCCGAGTTCCAGGGTCTCGCCGGTCATCAGGCTGGCAATCATCAGGGGCAGCGCGGCGTTCTTGGCGCCCGAGATCGGGATCACCCCGTGCAGCGGCCGGCCGCCGATGATGTTGATGCGGTCCATCGTTCTTGAAACCTTAAGCTCGCTCGCGACGCCCTCAGCGCGTCGCGGCGCGAGACATCCGAAATTCTGATCCATCGGGACGCGGGCCGTCCCACTGCCGATGACGCCGTTATAGCCAAGTTTTGTCGAAAAGGAGGTTCGCGGGACCCGATTCTGCTTAACCCTCGGAATCGGGTGTTTCGTCAGAGCCGGCCGGACCCGCGGAACGACCGCGAACCTGCGCCTTCCGACGGCGCAGGTTGTCGCGCAGGGCCGCCTTCAGGCGCTCGGCGCGATGCTCGGCGGCGCTCTTCTGCGCGCCTTTCGGAGCGGCCGTGTCCTCGATCCGGGTCTCGTCGTCCGTCATGGGTCGCGTCGGTCTCGCTGGCGGATCGGCATAGCGCGATGCGCCGCGTGCCGGGAAGGCCTGCGCGACGCATCGTCGCCACGGCATCGTGCCGGCTTTGCATCCCCCGGCCCATGGATGCAGACCAGGAATGCGGATGTCGACTTGAACCAATTCCAAGTTCGCCTGTATCGTCGCCACCGCATCGGGGAAACCCGGGCGTCGGGGAGACCCGGAACCGGGCGGGCATCGTCGCAACTCCCTCGGAGTGCGCGCCAGGCCCGCCAACGAGACCGATTGCAGCAAGGGCCCCCCGCACGAGGGTCCGCGTGGAAATGATCCCGCCAGAGGCCGCGACGCCACCGCCGGCCACCCAGCCCAAGCGTGAAGGACGGATGCCCGTGAACCGCATGCCCGCGACGATCAAGATCAGCGACACCAAGCAGGGAGCGGGCCAGGAATCTCAGCAGGAATCCGGGCAGGGGTGTCACACCGGCACGACTGGTCCGGGCCGGACCGACTACGAATCGCATTTCCGCACGGCCCTCGACCGCCTGCACGGCGAGCGCCGCTACCGCGTCTTCGCCGATATCGAGCGCATCGCGGGACGCTTCCCGACCGCGCACTGGCGCAAGCCCGACGGCGGCACCTCCGAGATCACCGTCTGGTGCTCGAACGACTACCTTGGCATGGGCCAGCACCCGGACGTGGTCGGCGCCATGACCCGCACCGCCGCCCGCTGCGGCGTGGGCGCGGGCGGCACCCGCAACATCGCCGGCAACAATTCGCCGCTCGTCGACCTCGAGCGCGAACTCGCGGATCTCCACGGCAAGGAGGCGGGCCTCGTCTTCACCTCGGGCTACGTCTCGAACCAGGCCGGCATCTCGACGATCGCCAAGCTGATCCCGAACTGCCTCATCCTGTCGGACGCCTTCAACCACAACTCGATGATCGAGGGCGTACGCCATTCCGGCTGCGAGAAGCGCGTCTTCCGCCACAACGATCTCGCCCATCTCGAGGAACTGCTGATCGCGGCGGGCGACCGCCCGAAGCTGATCGCCTTCGAGAGCGTCTACTCGATGGACGGCGACGTCTCCGACATCGCCGCGATCTGCGATCTCGCCGAGCGCTACGGCGCCATGACCTACCTCGACGAGGTCCACGCGGTCGGCCTCTACGGCGCGCGCGGCGGCGGCATCTCGGAGCGCGACGGCGTGATGCACCGGGTCGACGTCATCGAGGGGACGCTGGCCAAGGGCTTCGGCTGCGTCGGCGGCTACATCACCGGCTCGGCGGTCCTGTGCGACGCCGTGCGCAGCCACGCGCCCGGCTTCATCTTCACCACCGCCCTGCCGCCGGCCATCGCGGCCGCCGCCATCGCCTCGGTCCGGTACCTCAAGCGCTCGACCAGCGAGCGCGAGGCGCATCAGCGCCAGGCCGCCCGCACCAAGGCGGCCCTGGAGGCCGCCGGTCTGCCGGTCCTGCACACTGAGACGCACATCGTGCCCGTGATGGTGGGCGACGCGGAACTCTGCAAGGCGGCGGCGGACCATCTGCTGGAGCACCACGGCATCTACATCCAGCCGATCAACTACCCCACCGTGCCCCGCGGCACCGAGCGCCTGCGCATCACGCCCTCGCCCTTCCACGACGATGCCCGCATCGCGAAGCTGACGGCCGCGCTCACCGAGACCTGGGACACCCTGGACCTCCCCCGCGCTGGCACCGTCTTCGTCGAGGCGGCCGAGTAGGCCGCCACGGCGTGCCTCAGTTCAGGCGCCAGATCGCGCCGGTGAGCACGGTGGCGAAACCGACCCAGGCGGCGTAGGGCACCAGCAGCCACGCCGCCACCCGGTCGAAGCGCCAGGACAGGCGGATCGTCCAGAGGATCATCACCCACATCGCGGCCGAGACCACCAGGGCGGCCCCGAGGGCGTGGGCGGCAAAGAAGGTCGGCGTCCAGGCGGCGTTGAGGGCGAGCTGCACCGCGAACGCGGCGAGCGTCAGGCGCCACGCCCCCACGGTCGGGCCACTGCGCGGTTTCGCCCCGAGCAACCGGAAGGCCGAGAGCGCGATCATCGCGTAGAGGATCGTCCAGGCCAGCGGGAACGCCCAGTTCGGCGGGTTGAACGACGGCTTCGCCAGACCGGCATACCAACCCTCGATGTTCGGCCCCGTGGCGGCCGAACCGAGCACGGCCGTCGCGGCCACGGGCAGGATCGCCGCCGCCAGCCGCCAGGGCAGGGCGAGGGCGGGCTCGGCGGGGACGTGGATCGGTGACGATGCGGTCGCGCGGGACATGACGAACGGATTTCCTTAGCCTCTGAACCGGACCTGGGGACGAAGCGACGCGGGCTCCGCTTGCGGTCCGTGCACGGGTCTGCGAGGGCCGGTCAACCGAACCCCGACCCTCACGGACACGCTGCATGGCCGACCCTCTGTCAGAACCGAACGCGCCGACCGGGTCTTCGGATGCGCCGCCCGCCTTCGCCAAGCGCAGCCTCGCCGCCCAGGCCCTCGGCCACGTCGATTCCGTGACCCGGGGCGTGGTGGCGCCGCTGCACGTGGCCACCACCTTCCTGCGCGATCCCGACAACGGCTACAGCTCGGGCTTCTCCTATGCCCGGCCCGACAACGCCACGGTGCGCGAGGCGGAAGCGGTGCTGGCGATGTTGGAGGACGCGGCGGCCGGCGCCCTCCTGTTCGGCTCCGGCATGGCGGCGGCCACGGCGGTGTTCACCGCCCTGGAGCCCGGCGACCACGTGGTGGCGCCCCGGGTGATGTACTGGGGCCTGAAGCGCTGGCTCGGCGCCGAGATGCCGCGCCGGCGGATCGCGGTCGATTTCGTCGACATGGACGACCTCGCCGTCCTGGCGCGCGCGATCCGGCCGGGCACGACGAAGCTCGTCTGGAGCGAGACACCCGGCAACCCGCTCTGGACGGTCACGGACATCGCCGAGGCCGCCCGTCTCGCGCACGCGGCGGGCGCGCGCCTCGCCGTCGATTCCACCGCCGCCTCGCCGATCCACACCCGGCCCCTGACGCTGGGCGCCGACCTCGTGATGCACTCGGCCACCAAGATCCTGAACGGGCATTCCGACGTGGTGGCGGGGGTGCTCGCCGGGGCGACGCCGGACGCCTTCTGGGCGCGTCTCGCCGCGATCCGCTCGAGCGGCGGCGCCATCCTGGGGCCGTTCGAGGCCTACCTGCTGATGCGCTCGCTGCGCACCCTGCCGCTGCGGGTGGCGGCGCAGGCGGCCGGGGCCGCCGAACTCGCCCGCCGCTTCCAGGGGCATCCCTGCATTTCGCACGTGCTCTATCCCGGCCTGCCGGACGATCCCGGCCACGCGGTGGCGGCCCGCCAGATGGAGGGCGGCTTCGGCTTCATGCTGTCGATCCGGGTCCGGGACGGCGAGGCGGCGGCGATCCGCACGGCGGCGCGGGTGCGGCTGTGGAAGCGCGCCACCTCGCTCGGGGGCGTCGAGAGCCTGATCGAGCACCGCGCCTCGGTGGAGGGACCGGATTCGCCCTGTCCGCCCGATCTCCTGCGCCTTTCCACCGGCGTCGAGGCGGTGGAGGACCTGTTCGCCGATCTCGACGCGGCCCTGCGGGGCGCCTGACGTTTCGGGTGGTGCCGGGGACGGGCCTCGCGCGTTGGTGCCGACAATCGCATCCCGTCGGGAGACCGCCACCATGACGACGCCCGTCCTCTTCACCGGAGCCTTCGCCCTCCTGCTCCTCGGTGCTGCCGCGCGGGCCGAGAGCGGGCCGCCGCAGCTGGACATCAACCGGACCTGTCAATCGGCGGCCTCGGCGAGCGTCAGCGACACTGCCAGCCAGGAGGGCTGCCTGCGCTCCGAGCGCGCCTCGCGCGACGAGCTCAAGCGCCGCTGGGGCGAGTTCACCCCCGCCGCCAAGCGCCAGTGCGAGAAGCAGTTCGAGGCGGGCGGTTTCCCGTCCTACGTCGAGATGGTGACCTGCCTCGAACTCGCGAGCGGGACCGGCCTGCCCGCCTCCTCGGGCGGTACGAATGCGGCCAAGGGCACCGGGACGGGCAGCGCCACCCGCGAGCCGAGCCCGTCCCAGCGTACTGACCCTATCAAGGTGCTCAACGACAAGTGATACGAGGTCTCATACGTTGTCCGGGTGATGGCTTCGGTCTGCCGGGGCGCGACATGCTCCCTCTCCTGGAAGGAGAGGGTGGGGGTGAGGTGTGGTCCACATCCGGAAAGGTCACACACCTCACCCTGTCCCTCTCCTTTCAGGAGAGGGGACCCGCGCCAGAACCCGAACGATTCGGCCGGAAATCGTATCAGTGGGGCTGACTGATAGGTCAGCCCCACTGGAGGTCCGGCGGACAACCGCCGCCGCGCGGGCGGACCTCGATGACTCGAGATCATCGAGGTCCGGTACAAGGACGCTCCGAACTCCGTCTCAGGTCGATGAGGCGGGCACCTCGTCGGCGATCCAGGCGGCCGGGGGCCGGCCGCGCTCGGCCTCCGGCACCCCGCCGCCCCGGCTCTGGCCGAGGGCGGTAAGTTCCGGGGCGCGGTCGGTGTCGTCCACCGTGAGGAACAGGCGCCACGCCTGCGAGCGCCGACCGAGGCGGGCGCTGCTCGTGAGCACGCTCTGGGCCGGGCTCGAGAGCAGGCCGAGGGCCACCGGGGCCATCCAGAGGGCGAGCCAGGCGTTGCCGGCCCAGAGCAGGCCGCCCGTCAGCAGCGCACCGGCGACCAGGGTGTCGACCTGGAGCCGGCAGGCCTCGGCCCAGGGCACCCGGCGGTCATCGCGCACCTGTGCGTCCCAGCGCACGACCCGGCCGACGAAGGTGGTGACGATGGCGCCCGCCGCGAACAGCGTCATCACGGGCCAGAGCAGGACCCAGATCGCCTGTTCCAGCACGGCACTCTTGAGGAGCGAGGCGGTGCCGCCGAACGCCGCCCGGCGCTCGGCCGAGGCCAGCACGTGGCCGAGGCTGAGGAGTTTCGGAACGGCCAGGATCGTGACGACGAGCCCCGCCAGGGCGTGGGCGGCGGCGCCCGAGCCGGTGAATCCGTAGGCGAGCAGGCCGAGGTCGCCCGTCCGCGCCGCCTGGAGCGTCCCGAGGGCGAGGAACAGCACCCAGAGGGGGCAGGCCATGTAGGACAGGATGCCGACGATGAGGTGCCAGCGGCTGGCCGGGCGCAGGCCCGGCATCGCGGTGACGCGCAGGTGCTGCATGTTGCCCTGGCACCAGCGCCGCTCGCGCCCGAGGAGGTCGACGAGATTCGTCGGCATCTCTTCCCAGGTGCCGCCCATCTCCGGCAGCAGGCGGACCTCCCAGCCGGCCCGCCGCAGGAGCGCGCCCTCGACGATGTCGTGGCACAGGATCTCTCCGCCCAGCGGCGCCTTGCCGGGCAGGACGGGCAGCTCGGCGTTGTCGGCGAAGGCCGCGATGCGCACAATCGCGTTGTGACCCCAATAGCTGCCGTCCGGCCCCTGCCAGGTTTCCAGGCATCGGATGGCGAGCGGCGCGTAGAGCCGCACGGCGAATTGCTGGATGCGAGCGAACAGGGTGTCGCGCCCGGTGGCGTAGGACACGGTCTGGATCAGGCCGACGCGGGGGCTTTCCTCCATCAGCCGCGCGAGGCGGCGCATGGCGGGGCCGGTCATCAGGCTGTCCGCGTCGAGCACGATCATGAAGTCGTATTCGGACCCGTAGGTCTTGCAGAACTCGGTGATGTTGCCGGCCTTGCGGCCCGCATTGTCCCGGCGCCGGCGATAGCGGATGCGCGGCAGGCCGGGGCCGTGCTGGCGGGTCCAGGCCTCGATGCGGGCGAATTCGTGCTCCTCCACCGCCGCGATGGCGCCGTCGCGGGTATCGGAGAGGACGAAGATGTCGATGTCGCCGCCCTCGCCCCCGGCGCGCTGGAGCGAGCGGGCCATGACGCGGAGCGCCGCGAACACCGCCACCGCATCCTCGGCATGGATCGCCACCACCGCGGCGGTGCGGCTCAGGCCCGAGGCTTCCGCCGGCACGGTGAGGGAGCGCCGCTCCAGCTCGGACAGGGCCCGGTCCCCGAGGGCGGTCGCGGCCAGGCCGTAGACGTACTGCCACGCCACGAAGGCCTGCCAGGTCATGACGAGGGCGAACAGCGCCAGGACCGCGCCGTCGAGGAGGCCGGCCGGCCGGCCGTAGGCGGCCAGTGCCAGGGCGGTGACGAGGGCACCCAGGGCCAGGGGGGGCAGGGCCAGCAGCAGCCGGCGGGCCAGGTACGAGCGGGACCGATCCAGGCTCGGCATCGCGATTTTCGCCGGACCCGGGATTTCAGCCGCCGGGGCGTCGTGCGACAACCGTTGAGACTCGAGGCTCTGGGGCATGGGATGCGGCGAACTCGAAGGAGGGGTGACACCGTGATCCGTCACCGGAACCAGCCGGCGAAGGGGAACCGATGGGCGAAGGCAAGGGGCTCGATGAACCCGGATGCACCGAATTCCCCTCGCGGCGGCAGACCCTGCGGACCACGCTGAGCGTGGCCTTGGGGATGGTTCTCCCTAGCGCGCACGATCTGAATGCCGCCCGAACGGAGGCCGCCCCGAATCCCGCGGCAGCCGATCCCATAACATTCGATGGCCTGCGGGCGAAGGCGCGCACCCTGGCGGCAAATCCGTACCGGCCGCCGCCGGAGGATCTGCCCCCGGCCCTGGCGGGCCTCTCCTACGACGGCTACCGGGCCATCACCTTCCGCCCCGGGGCGAGCCCGCGCCTCGGACGCCACTTCTCCGCCCAGCTGTTCCATCGCGGCTTCCTGCAGCGCAAGCGCGTGGACCTGTTCCTGCAGCCGCGCCAGGGGCCGGCCCGGCCGATCGCCTATGCGCCGGACCTGTTCGACCTTGGCTCCGACCTGACGGGACAGGCCTTCGCCCCCGATCTCGGCTTCGCGGGCTTTCGCCTGCACTACGCCTTCGATGCGGGCGCGCCCGCGAACCAGGAGGAGTTCCTGGTCTTCCTCGGCGCCTCGTACTTCCGGCTGCGTGGCTTCGGCCAGGAATACGGCCTCTCCGCCCGGGGGGCCGCGATCCGCACCGGGGGACCTGGCGCGGAGGAGTTTCCCGATTTCACCGCCTTCTGGATCTGCGAGCCGGCGGAGGACGCGCGCACCATCGAGATCCTGGCGCTCCTCGAATCACCGAGCCTGACGGGCGCCTACCGCTTCGCGGTCACGCCCGGAGACCCCTCCGTGATGGCGGTGCAGGCCTCCCTTCATCCGCGCGTCGCCCTCGACCGGCTCGGGCTGGCGCCGCTGACCAGCATGTTCCTGCACGGGGCGAACGGGCCGGGCGCGCGCGGCGCCGAGCCCTTCGACGATTTCCGGCCCCAGGTGCACGATTCCGACGGGCTCGCCGTGGTCACGCGCGGTGAGCGGCTCTGGCGCCCGCTCACCAACGGCCGTTCCCAGCCTCAGATCTCGGCCTTCGGCACCGATCCCCTGGAGGGCTTCGGCCTGCTCCAGCGCGAGCGCGACTTTCCGGCCTATCTCGACGTGCAGGCCCGGCACGAGGCGCGGCCCGGGCTCTGGGTGACGCCGGAGGAGGGGTTCGGGCGCGGCGCGGTCCAGCTCTTCGAGATCCCGTCCCGGGAGGAGTACATGGACAACATCGTGGCGGCCTTCGTGCCCGCGGCCCCCGTGCCGGCCGGCGCGGAACGGGCGCTGCGCTACAGCCTGACCACGGTGGATGCCGAACCGGTGGCGACCGTGCCCGGAACCCTCGCCCGCGTGGTCTCCACCCGCGTCGGCTCGGCCGAGCGCCTGCGCCCGACCACGCCGCCGAGCCCGGGGCGGCGCCTCTACGTCGTGGATTTCGAGGGACCCGGCCTGCCCGTCGACCGGGCCGCGCGGTTGAGCGCCGACGTCTCGGCCAGTGCCGGCACGATGGTCGATCCGGTGGTGGAGTTCGTGCCCCAGACCGGCGGCTGGCGCCTCTACGTGGAGTGGCGCCCGCCCGCGTCGCCGCCGGCCGGAGACGTCGTCCTGCGCGCCCGCCTGAGCCGGGACGGCGCGGTACTGACCGAGACCTGGGACAGCCCGGCCTGACGGCCGGGAGTCGAGCGGGACGAGCCGCCGCGCCGCAGCGACGGCGGCCCTTCGATGCCGGGTGGGACGCGGCGGGCCGAACTCAGTTGCAATCGTAGTTCTGCCCGTCGAGCGGACGGGCGCTGAGGGTGAGCGCGTAGGTATCGATCGAGGAGATGGCGCGCGCCTGCGAGACGGGCGGTTTCGTGAGCATCGTGATCCCGAAGGCGGCAGCCGCCATCGCGCATGC
Organism: Methylobacterium sp.; assembly: GCF_019750675.1. Taxonomy (GTDB): domain Bacteria; phylum Pseudomonadota; class Alphaproteobacteria; order Rhizobiales; family Beijerinckiaceae; genus Methylobacterium. The sequence goes on along the minus strand of NZ_JAIEOF010000151.1, from coordinate 2,395 downwards.
AATGCCAAGCGTCGTCAGCGAACGCATGGGAGCCTCCATTGGCATGGGTGCTCTGAACACTTGGTCGTGGCCGAGCCCACTCAGGGTTATTTCGATTCTCAGGCTCCGGCAATGCGCGAATATTGATATTTATGCCGATTCTGTACGAGGTTTGAAGGATTGACATCCGAATGCTTGCGGTGTCCTGCCGTGGCTCGCGAGGTCCGCATGACCGGACCGGGACAGACGCGAATGCTCCGAGGCCGTTCGGGTGCGCGGCGAGCCGCCCGCCCGGTTTGACCATCCGGCGCGGCGCCCTGTAGACAGCCCGGCCTCCTGGGAGAACCCGCATGGCCGCCATCAATACGAGTCTCGCCGCCGAGCTTGGCGTCGCGGAATGGCAGGTGAAGGCCGCGGTCGACCTCCTCGACGGAGGCGCGACGGTGCCGTTCATCGCGCGCTACCGCAAGGAGGTCACCGGCACCCTCGACGACACGCAGCTGCGCAATCTGGAGGAGCGCCTCGCCTACCTGCGCGATCTCGAGGCGCGCCGCGCCGCCGTGCTGGAGGCGATCGAGGCGCAGGGCAAGCTCGAGCCGGGGCTCAAGGCCCGCATCCTCGCCGCCGAGACCAAGGCGCGGCTGGAGGACCTCTACCTGCCCTTCAAGCTGAAGCGCCGGACGAAGGCGCAGGCCGCCCGCGAGGCCGGGCTGGAGCCGCTGGCCGTGGCGCTCCTGACCCGGCCTGACCAGGGGCCGGAGGCGGCCGCCAGGGCCTACGTGGATGCGGCCAAGGGGATCGCCGACGCCGAGGCCGCCCTGGAGGGGGCGCGCGCCATCCTGATCGAGCGCTTCAGCGAGGATCCGGAGCTGGTGGGCGGCCTGCGCGAGACCGGCTGGCAGCGCGGCCGGATGGTCGCCACCGTGAAGCCCGGCAAGGCGGCCGCTGGCGAGAAGTTCTCGGACTATTTCGACTTCGCCGAACCCCTGACGAAGCTGCCCTCGCACCGCATCCTCGCCCTGTTCCGGGGCGAGAAGGAGGAGGTGCTCGACCTCGCCATCGCCGACGCGGTCGGGGAGGAGCCCGCCAAGGGCCGACCCGGATCGCAGGAGCTGCGCATCGCGAAAACCTTCGGCATCCGCGACCAGGGCCGGCCGGGCGACGCCTTCCTGATGGAGACGGTGCGGCGCGCCTGGCGCACCCGCCTGAAGCCCGCCACCGACACGGACCTGCGGGCCCGCCTCTGGGCGGTGGCGGAGGCCGGCGCCGTCACGGTGTTCGCCGGAAACCTGCGCGACCTCCTGCTCGCCGCACCCGCCGGGGCGCGGCCGACGCTGGGCCTCGATCCGGGCTTCCGCACCGGCGTGAAGGTCGCGGTGGTGGACGCCACCGGCAAGGTGGTGGCCACCGACACGATCTATCCGCACGAGCCGCGCCGCGACTGGAACGGCGCCCTGGTCGCGCTGGCCAGGCACTGCCGGGCGCACGGGGTAGAACTTCTCGCCATCGGCAACGGCACCGCCTCGCGGGAGACCGACCGGCTGGCGGCCGAGCTCATCGCCAAGCAGCCGGAACTCAAGCTCACCAAGGTCATGGTCTCGGAGGCCGGCGCCTCGGTCTACTCGGCCTCGGCCTACGCCAGCGCGGAACTGCCCGACCTCGACGTCTCGATCCGCGGCGCCGTCTCGATCGCCCGGCGCCTGCAGGATCCGCTCGCCGAACTCGTGAAGATCGAGCCCAAAGCCATCGGCGTCGGCCAGTACCAGCACGATCTCGCCGAGGGGAAGCTCGCCCGCTCCCTCGACGCGGTGGTGGAGGATTGCGTGAACGGCGTCGGCGTCGACGTGAACATCGCCTCGGCGCCGCTGCTGGCCCGGGTCTCGGGCCTGACACCGCGGGTCGCGTCCAACATCGTCGGGCATCGCGACGCCCACGGCCCGTTCCGCAGCCGTGCCGCCCTCAAGAAGGTGCCGGGCCTCGGCCCCAAGGCCTACGAACTCGCCGCCGGCTTCCTGCGCATCCGCGGCGGCAGCGACCCCCTCGACGCCTCGGGCGTGCACCCGGAGTCCTACCCGGTGGTGCGCCGCATCCTCGCCGCCACCGGCCAGCCGATCCAGGCCCTGATCGGCAACACGGGCGCCCTGCGGAGCCTCGATCCGAAGCGCTTCACGGACCCGACCTTCGGCCTGCCCACCGTTACCGACATCCTTTCGGAGCTTGAAAAGCCCGGCCGCGACCCCCGCCCGGCCTTCCGCACCGCGACCTTCCAGGAGGGCGTCGAAAAGATCACCGACCTGAAGCCCGGCATGCGCCTGGAAGGCGTCGTCACCAACGTGGCCGCCTTCGGCGCCTTCGTGGACATCGGCGTCCACCAGGACGGCCTCGTCCACATCTCGATGCTGGCCGACCGCTTCGT
>NZ_JAIEOF010000060.1 GCF_019750675.1 Methylobacterium sp. | reverse complement strand
TGCAGGCGCGAGCCCGGGATCGACTGGATCACGTCGAGGAAGGCGGCCTCCCCCGCCACGAGGTCCGTGAGGCCGTACGCATCTTCCGCGCAGGCCGGGCCGTTGAGGTCCAGCACCACGGCGCTGTCGCGGGCCGCGAGGGTGCCGCCGAGGCTCACCGCGAGGCCGGCGCCCTCACCGCGCGGCGCGAGGGTCTCGATGACGAGCACCGTGCGTCCCGCGCCCATGGCGGGGGCCCGACCGGAGCGCAGGCGCCCGATGAGCTGCTCGAGGTCGTAGGGGTCGGCCGGCTGGCCGCCGCGCGCCGGGCTTCGGCGGGCGTTCGCCACGGATTCGACGGCGGGCTTCGGCGGGACCGCGGCGTCGAACGGCGCCGGTTTCGCGGCCGGGCGCGGATCCTCGGCGGCCGGCGCCTCGGCATGGCGTGCCAGGGCCAGGGAGGCCTCCGGGAAGGCGAAGGGGCCGGACACGGTCGGCTGCCCCTCGGAGAGCGCATCCGGCTCCTCTCGCGTGCGCCGGCGCCGGCCCGAACCGTCGGGGTCCCGCAGGAGGTGGTGGCCGATGACGCCGCCGATCGAGAACAGCAGCCCCAGCACCGCCGCCAGGACGACGATGGGCAGCTTCTTCGGGAAGGAGGGCGTCTCCGGCGTGATGGCGCGCGAGACCACCCGTGCATCGGCCGGGGTCGCGCTCTCGGCGTCGCGGGCCGAGGCCTCTCGGTAGCGCGAGAGGTAGGATTCGAGCTGCTCGCGCTGGGCCTTGGCCTCGCGCTCCAGGGCGCGCAGCTGGACCTCGCTGACATTGCCCTTGGAGACCACGTCGCGCTGGGCGTCGACCGCCGCGCTCAGGCTCTCGACCCGGGCCTCGGCGATGCGGGCGTCGTTCTCCAGGGTGCGGACCACCCGCTCGGCGGTCGCCTTGATCTGGGCGTCGAGGTCCGAGATCTGCGCGGTCAGTTCCTTGATGCGCGGATGGGCCGGCAGCAGGGTGCGGGATTCCAGCGCGAGCTGGTTGCGCAGGGTGATGCGCTGCTCGACCGTGCGGCGGATGATCTCGTTGTTGGCCACATCCGGGATCTCGAAGGCGCGGCCGTCCTTGATCATCTCCTTGATCAGCTTGGCCCGGCCGGCGAGATCCGCCTTGGCGGTGCGGGCCTGCGAGAGCTGGGTCGACAACTCGCCGAGCTGCTGGGCGCCCAGCGGCTGCCCGGCGGCGCCCCCGGTGGCGATCAGCCCGTTCCGGGCCCGGTAGGCCTCGACCTTGGCCTCGGCCTCGCCCACGCGGGTGCGCAGGGTCTCGATGTTGCCGCCGAGCCATGTGGAAGCGTAGCGCGCGGTATCGGTGCGGGCCGCGTCGAGGGAGGCGATGTAGAGTTCGGCGATGGTGTTGGCCGCCTGCGCCGCGAGGTGCGGATCCTTCGAGCGGAACTCCACGGTGAGGATGCGCGACTTGCCCGCCGGGAACACCGTCAGGCGGTCGAAGTAGGTCTCCAGCATCCGCTCCTCTGGCGGGCGCTCCATCGGGTTCTTGGCGAGCCCGATCATCATCAGGGCGCGCTGGAACGGGCCGAGTCCGGCGACGCTGGGGTCGAACTCGGCGTTGCCGGCGAGCGACAGGCGGCGGATCGCCTCCCGCGCGAGGTCGCGGGACATCACCACCTGAACCTGGCTCGCCACCGCCTGCTCGTCGATGGGCTGGACCTGCTCGCCGCGCTCCTGGGCGCTGCGGGTGAACGAGGTGTCGCGGCTCTCCAGCAGGATCTTCGCCTCGCCCGTGTAGCGCGGCGACACGACCTGAACGAAGGCGATGGCGCCGATGGTGACGAGGGCGGTCGGGATCGCGATCCAGCGCCAGGAGCGCCGCAGCACGCCGGCGAGCTGCGACAGCCCGAGCCCCTCGCCCGTGGCGGAAGGGGCGTCGGCGATGGGCTGGAACGGCGAAGAGCGGGGCATGGCTCGATCTTTACGCGAAGGCAAGGGCGGCGACCGCGAGGCGGCCGGATCGTGCACGACTAGAGCGCGTTAAGATTGACCGGACGTTAAGACGAGGCCGCGCGAGATCATGGCCCATGGGCCGTTAGTGTTCGTTAACCATATCGTCCTAGGAGGCTGTGGATACAGTCCTCACGGCGGCAGTGGTGATGAACCGGCGATCACTCCTCTTAGCACTCTCGTCGAGCCTGGCGCTCGGCGGCTGCCTGCGGCCCGACTTCCGGACCGACCAGCTCGACGCCACCGGCACCGGCTCGATCGGCGCCCGCTACACCCTCTCGGCCGGCGACCGCCTCCGGGTCATCGTCTTCGGCCAGGACAACCTCTCGAACATTTACGCCGTGGACGGCGCCGGCAACATCGCCATGCCCCTCATCGGACTCGTGAAGGTCGGCGGCCAGCCCACCAGCCAGGCCGCGCGGACCATCGAGGCCAAGCTCTCCGCCGGCTTCGTGCGCGAGCCCCACGTCACCGTCGAGGTCGATGCCTACCGGCCGTTCTACATCCTGGGCGAGGTCACGACCTCGGGCCAGTACCCTTATGTCAACGGCATGGCCGTCGAGACCGCGGTGGCGATCGCGGCCGGGTTCGGTCCCCGCGCGGCCCGCGACTACGCGGTGCTGACCCGCGAGGGCAAGGACGGCCTCGTCTCCGGCATCGTGCCGATGACCTATCCGGTGCGCCCGGGCGACACCATCGTGATCAAGGAACGGTTCTTCTAGGCCGCGCCTTCACGGACTCGTCGACATCATTTGCGTGACCGGCGCGGTCATCGGTGAACGACTTGGCGAACGACTTGGCATCGGTACCAGGCCGGCTCGCGTCGTCTGCGTCCGGCCTGCGATCCGCCCGCAATCATTAGGGATCGCCTAACCGAAACATGAACTATCGCGGCGTTCGCGGCCTCCCGCCGGAGGCCGGCGCACCCCGCTTAACGGTCCACCCACCTCTCCGGGCCAGTGTCCGGCAACGGCCGAGCGTTCCGACCGCCCGTCCAGCGTTGCGTGGAGAAGCCCGTCGTGCCTGCGTCCGCCCTCGAACCCGCCGTGTCCGGTTCCATCCTCCAGGCCGCGGGCGCCGCCTCCGGCGGCCTGCCGCGCCAGCGCATTCTGCACGTTTTCCGCGCGCCCGTGGGGGGGCTCTTCCGCCACGTCGTCGATCTCGCCCGCCTTCAGGCGGCGGCGGGCCACGCGGTGGGTCTGGTCTGCGATGCCAGCACCGGGGGCGAGCGCGCCGCGCAGGCGCTGGCCGACCTGGCGCCCTGCCTCGCCCTCGGCGTCACCCGGCTGCCGATGCGGCGCAACCCGCATCCCTCCGATCTCATGGCCCTGCGCGCCATCGCCCGCCGCGCCGCGGAGGTCGGGGCCGACGTGCTCCACGGCCACGGCGCCAAGGGCGGCGTCTATGCCCGCCTCGCCCCGGTGCGCGGGTGCGCGCCGATCCGGGCCTATACGCCCCATGGCGGCAGCTACAACTACAAGCCCGGCACCCTGCGCCACCGCGTCTACATGGGCATCGAGCGCGGCCTCGCCCTGCGCACGGACGTGTTCCTGTTCGAGAGCGAGTACGTCGCCGGCCGCCACCGCGCCTATGCGGGCGATCCCCGCCGGATCACCCGCATCGTCCATAACGGGATCGGCGAGGCGGAATTCGACCCCGTCGTTCCGGCAGAAGACCGCTACGACCTGCTCTATATCGGGGAGCTGCGCGATGCGAAGGGGGTGCCCTTCCTCCTCGACGCCCTCCTGCGCCTGCGGGCCGAGGGGCGCGCCCTGCGGCTGCTCATGGTCGGGTCGGGCCCCGACGCCAACGTGCTTGCCGAGCGCGTGGTGGCGATGGGGCTCGGCGACGCGGTGGCCTTCGAGCCGCCCCAGTCGATCCGGGCGGTGCTCGCCCGCGGGCGGGTGATGGTGGTGCCCTCGCTGGCCGAATCCCTGCCCTACGTGGTGCTGGAGGCCGCCGCCGCCCGCCATCCCCTGGTGGCCACCAATGTCGGCGGCATCCCCGAGATCTTCGGGCCCGCCGCCGGGCAACTGGTGCCGCCCCGCGACGGGAAGGCCTTGGCGGCGGCCATCGCACGGGTCCTCGACGAGGAGCCGGAAGCCTGCCGCCTGCGCTTCGAGGGGCTCGCCGCCTCGGTCAAGGCGCGCTTCTCGATGAACCGGATGGGGTCCGACGTGCTGTCCGGCTACGCCTCGGCCCTGCGGGCCAGGGCCGGGGCCGCCCGCCCGGCGATCGCCCCCACGGCCCCGTGATCCGTTTCGTAACCTCAACCTCGCGCGCCCAGAAGAATTCGGAAGCCTGCCATGAGCGCCTTCGATGTCCGTGATCTCCTGGAGGCGGCCGGCCGCTCCGGCGGCCACCGTCCCGGTTCCAACCATCCCGGCGGCCAGGGGGCCGCCGCCCTGCCGGGGATGCCTCCCGCCGAGGCCCTGGCGCCCCCGAGCCCGCCGGCCTTCCTGTCGCCGGTGGTGCTGGCGGGCTGCGTCCGCGTCGTCGAGTTCGGCCTGATCGCGGCCATCGGCGTCGGCGTCCACGCGGTGCAGCTCACCGGGATCGTGCCCTTGTCGCCCCGCTACCTCACGGCCACCCTCGGCATCGCGGCGCTGGCGGTGCTGCTGCTCCAGGCCGCCGGGGCCTACCGGATGACCGCCTTCCGCGCGCTCACCAACGGGGCCCTCCGGCTGCTCGGCGCCTGGTGCCTGGCCTTCCTGCTGGTGGCCGCCGTCATGGTCTTCGCCAAGGTCGCGGATCACTACTCGCGCGTCTGGCTGGCGACCTTCTTCGCCGGGGGCCTCGCCGCCCTCGTGGTCGAGCGCTTCGCCCTCGTCGCCCTGGTGGGCGCCCAGATGCAGCGCGGCCATTTCGACCGGCGGACGGCCATCGTCGGCGGCGGCGCGGTGGCGGAGGACCTCATACGGGCCCTCGACGCGCAGGCGGAATCCGGCGTCCGCATCGTCGGGGTGTTCGACGATCGCGGCGACATGCGCTCCGACACGGTGGTGGCCGGCTACCCGAAGCTCGGCAGCGTGAACGACCTCGTGGCCTATGCGCGGACCACGCGGCTCGACCTCATCATCTTCACGATCCCGATCACCGCCGAGGACCGCATCCTGCAGATGCTGGCCAAGCTCTGGGTGCTGCCGATCGACATCCGCCTCTCGGCCCAGGCCTCGAAGCTGCGGCTGCGCCCCCGCGCCTATTCCTACCTCGGAAGCGTGCCCGTCCTCGACGTGTTCGACAAGCCGATGGCCGACTGGGACATCGTCGCCAAGAGCCTGTTCGACCGCGTGGTCGGCTTGGCGATGCTCGCCGCCCTCGCCCCCGTCATGCTCGGGGTGGCGCTCGCCGTGCGCCTCACCTCCCCCGGCCCGGTCCTGTTCCGGCAGAAGCGCTACGGCTTCAACAACGAGCTGATCGAGGTCTACAAGTTCCGCTCGATGTACGTGAACCAGAGCGACGCGGGCGCCGCCAAGCTGGTGACGCGCGACGATCCCCGCGTGACGCCGGTGGGCCGCTTCATCCGCCGCACCTCCCTCGACGAGCTGCCGCAGCTCTTCAACGTCATCAAGGGCGAGCTCTCCCTCGTCGGCCCCCGCCCCCACGCCCTCCAGGCCAAGGCCGCCAACACCCTCTACGACCAAGTGGTCGACGGCTACTTCGCCCGGCACAAGGTCAAGCCCGGCATCACCGGCTGGGCCCAGGTCAACGGTTGGCGCGGGGAGACCGACACCAGCGACAAGATCCAGAAGCGCGTCGAGCACGACCTGCACTACATCGAGAACTGGTCGATCCTGTTCGACATCAAGATCATGCTCGCGACCCCGGTCTCGCTGTTCCGCACCAAGAACGCCTATTGAGGCCGCGCTGGCGGGGCGCAGGCCCCACCAGCGCGGCTCGACGCGATCGTTCCCGACGAAGAGGGCCGCGCTCCGTGAGGAGCGCGGCCCTGATGGTTCATCGCGCGACGATGGCGTGACGCCTCCCGCGCGGGGCGGGTGCCCGCTCCGGCGCGAGCGCGCCCTACGGCAGGGCGCCGGCCTTCTTCTTGGCCTCGGTCATCGTGTCCTCGCAGCCCTTCATGTCGCCGGCTTTGTCCTGGGCGCGGGCCTTCTTGATCAGGTCGCGGGCTTCCGCGACGCCGCCGGCGCTCGCCGTGGTCGAGGGATCGGTCGGCTTGCCCTTCGGCGCGTGGTCGAGGGCTTTCTCGGAGTGCGAGGAGGTCGGGCCGCCGGGCGGCTCCTTGCCCGTCACCTGCTCGGCGCCGGCACTGTCGAGGCGGCGCTCGATGGTGGCGATCTGCTCGGAGCAGGATGAGGCGAGGGCCGGCCCGGCGGCGCCGAGAAGGGCGAGGGCGGCCGGCAGGACGAGGGTGATCCGCATGGATGGAACGCTCCGTTCGGGGGGCCGCCCCCGATGGACGGCCTTACTTCAGCAGGGTCGCCAGGGAAGCGCCGGCCGGCGACGAGAGTTCCTTCGCGTCGATGGTCCCCTCGGCATCCGGGTCTGCGGCCTTAAAGCGCGCCGCCACCACGGCGAGGTATTCCTTCTTGTCGAGGGTGCCGTCGCTGTCCGGGTCGGCGGCCTTGAGCTCGGCGGCGGTGAGGAGGCCGTTCAGCTCCCGGGCGTCGAGGGTGCCGTCCTTGTCCGGGTCCAGCATGTCGAACTTCTTCGCGGCGGCCGCCTGCGCCTCGGCCAGATCGATGGTGCCGTCCTTGTCGGGATCGAAGGCCGAGACGTCGGCCGCGAGGGCGGGGGCGGCGAAGCCCAGCAGGGCGGCGAGGGTCGCGACGGCGGACAAGCGAGACAACATACTGAAGCACTCCGAAGATCAGCGAGAAGAACCCTGAGGTTATTCTGGATAGAGCCGTGACATAGGCGAGCCTGCCCGAGTCACGACGAGTCGAGTCGACGATCCGACTTGCGCCTCACTAGAAGAACCGGGAGAATCCGGCAACCCCCATCGGGATTGTTCGGGATCTGTGCCGGGCAATAGCCGCAAGATAACGGTCTCGTGAGACTTGGGTGCGCCTCCACCTGGCATATGCCCGACCAGCCAACGAAGAACGGCGCGGATCCGGGGATCCGCGCCGCTCGGGTCTGTCCGGGTGACCGCGTTCAGTACTTGCGGATGATCGGCTCGGGCATCGGCACCGGGTCCGCCCCGAAGGAGTAGCGCAGGCCGCCGTAGATCGAGAGCGGTTGGGCCAGCGTCGTGGTGCGCACGTCGCTCACGGGGTAGCGGTTGGCCACGAGGCCCGGCTCGAAGAACGTGCCGAAGGTCGTGTAGCGGTTGTTGGTCAGGTTGGTGACGAGGCCGAAGACCTGGAGCTTGGGCGTGATCTGGTAGCTCGTGTTGAGGCCGAGCACGTAATAGGCCGGCAGCTTGCGGTTCAGGTTCGACTCGTCGCCCCGGTAGTAGGACGAGGAGAAGGCCTGCAGGTTCATGCCGACCCGCCAGCCCGGCAGGACCATGTACTCGAAGCCGACCTTGAACTGGTGGTCGGGGATCAGCGGGACCTTCTTGCCGGGCGTCACCAGGATCTCGCCGGGATTGCCGTCGGCGTCGGGCACCGAGAAGGGGTTGTTCGGGGAGGACAGGGTGCCGGTGAAGCGGAAGGTCGCGTCGATCAGGGCGTAGTTGGCGTAGACCGAGAGGTCGCCGCGAGTGAACTCGCCGCCGACCTCGATGCCCTGGCGCCGTGTCGCCGGCACGTTGACGAAGTAGCCGCGGGCCGCGTTGCCGGGGGTCGCGAGCTGCAGGATGTCGTTGGCCAGATCGTTGCGGAAGGCCGCGACCTTGTAGCTGAGGAGGCCGCCGTCATAGAAATTCGGGAGCGCGCCGCGGATGCCGACTTCGTAGTTCTGGGCGGTCACCTGCTTCAGCGGCGGGTCGGCGACCAGGGAGTTCGGCAGCAGGCAGGGGCGCTCGGGGTTGGCGCAGGCCAGTTCGAGCGGCGTCGGGGCGCGGTTCGACTCCGAGTAGCTGCCGTAGAGCGAGAGGCCCGGGGTGAACCGGTAGGTCAGGCCCGCCAGCGGGTTGATCTTGGTGAAGTAGTGCGTCCCGGTCACGTCCGGCGAGAAGCCGGTCTGGTCCTGCGTCGAGACGCGGGCGAAGTTCAGCCGGGCGCCCGCCGTCAGCGAGAGCTGGTCGGTCAGGTCGATCGTGTCGGTGGTGTAGAGGCCCATGTAGAGGTTCGAGCCGAGCACCGCGCTCGGCGCGATGCCGAGCGCGCCGTCCGTGCGCAGTTGCGAGGTGCCGAGGCCCGGGATGAAGCCGTAGTTCGGGTTGTTCGGATCGATGGTGACCGAGAGGTCCGGGTTGATCACCCCGAGGGTGCTCGATGACTTGTAGCTGTAATTCGCCACGTCGATGCTGCCGCCGACGACGAAGCTGTTGTTGAACCCGAACACACGGTCTCGGTTGGCCGCCTGCAGCGAGCCGCCGTAGCCGGTCGCCTCGGTCTTCGTCGTGTCGAGGGTGCCGTAGGGCACGCCGGCGGTGCGGGGGATCAACTGGCCGTTGGCGCCGCGCAGGCGCAACTGGTCGAAGTTGACGTTGGGGAAGCCGTCGTCGTCGAAGCGCAGCACGTCGGGTGTCGAGCATTGCCGGCCGCAGCGCTCGAACTCGGCGTCGTTGCCGTCGATGTACTGCTGGCTGAAGCGGCGGAAATAGGCGTTTCCGGCGAGATCCCAGGTCGGCGAGATGTCGACCCGCCCCGTCACCTGCAGGGTGCCGAGCTGGGTGGTGGTGGTCTGCGGGTAGGTGAAGATCGCCCGCGGGTCGAGGTGGGTGAAGTCGACCGGCGTCGCGGCGGCGGCGCCGAAGAAGGTCCGGGCGAAGTTGCCGATGACGTGGAACTCGGAATCGAGGGTGCGGTAGCCGAGGTCGGTGTAGACGCGCCCGATCGTGGTCGGCGACTGGTAGCGCCAGCCGCGGTCGTTGAGCCCGTCGCCGTTGAAGTAGAAGCTCCAGGGGCCGATGACCTTGCCGTATTCGAGGCCGCCCGCGATGCGTCCGTCCGACCCGCCGAGGAGGGTGACGTCGGTGCCCTGCCAGGTGAAGCCGTTCTTCATCTGGATGTTGATCGCGCCGCCGAGCGCGTTGAGGCCGAAGACCGGGTTGCTGGTGACCACGTCGATCCGCTGGATGGCGGAGGGCGGGATCAGGTCGAGGTTGACGGTGTCGCCGAAGGCCTCGTTGATGCGCACGCCGTTCTGGTAGACCGCCAGCCCCTGCGGCACGCCGGTGACCGGCGAGGCCTGGAAGCCGCGATAGTTGATGTCGACGCGGTTGTTGTTGCCCTGGGAGTCCGACAGGTTGAGCCCGGGCGTCTTGCGCGCCAGCGTGGCCACGGCGTTGAACGTGCCGCGATCGACGTCGAGGTCGGCGGCCGTCACCGTCTCGACGGTGCTGGGGATCTTGTAGAGGGGCTGGGCGCCGCCGCGCAGGCGCGGCTCGGACACCACCGGCAATTGCCCGGCGGGCGCCTGCGCGGCGGAGATGCCGGAGAGGGAATCGCCGACCGCGCCCACGGGCGTCGTCGCCACCACGCTGAGTTCGTCGAGCCGCACCGACGCCTGGCCGCCCGCGCCCTGTGCCCAGGCCGTGCCGGGCACCAGTGCCACCGATAGGAGCAGGCTGCCCCGCAGCGTCCGCTTCGTCATCCCCAGACCCTCGATCGAATTCGTGTCCATGCCCCTTGCCGAGGCTTCGAACACACTTTTGAGAGGATCGTGCGGGAAGGACAATCGGCCCGCTTCGCCGATTCAGCCGTTTTGCGGCCTCAAATCCCGCTTGGCCGCGCTGCGTGGCTCTCCGGACACATTTTTTCGTCTGTTTTCAAAGATTTAGGGAAGGTCCAGCAAGCCGCCCGGGATAAAGTGGCAATCCGTCGGGCGGCCTCCAGAATCAGAGGCGCGCCTGGATGCGCCGGGCGATTTCGCCGAGGCGCTGCTCCAGCAGGGTCGGGACCTCGCAGACATAGGTCAGGGACTGGCTGCGCTCCTGGAAGATGCGCCGGTCCCAGGTGAACTTGGTCTCCAGCTCCGAGGCGTCCTTGGGGATGTCGCGGGCATCCTGGGCGCTCGGCGCATCCTTGGTGGCGCTGATCTGGTCGGCCTCCTCGCGGATGCGCTCGGCCATGCGGCGCTGGCCCTGCGCGTAGCGGCCGATGCCGGCGACGACCTTGTTGCGCTCGCCGTTGATGACCTCGAACACGCCGGCGAAGACCCGGGTGAGGCGCTTCTCCTTCTCGGCGCCGGCCTTGGCGACGAAATCGTCGAGGAGCGGGTCGACCTCGGACAGGGCCGTGCGCCGCGAGGCGATCTTCTGGGCGAGCGCCGCGGCCTCGAAATCGTCGCCCCAGGGTCCGGCGGCCTCGAGGTCCGGCCCGGTCCAGACCGTGCCGGGGCTGAGCGTCGAGACCTTGCGCTGGACGCAGGGCCAGTCCGGATCGGATTTCGGCTGGGCCAGGACCGGGCCGGTGCCGAGGGTCAGGAGAGCGACGCCCGCGAGGGCCCGGAGTGTCAGCGTGCGAGAGGTCATCAGGAATTGTCTCCGGCCGGGCCGCCGCGCCGGGCCATGATGCCACGGCCGGGATCGTAGGCCACGACGGCGAGGGTGAAGAAGGCGAGCGTGGTGCCCACGACCACCGCGCAGGCGATCGGCTCGAACTGCCCGTAAAGGGCGAAGCGCACGAGCTGCACCGCGTGGGAGAAGGGGTTGGCCTGGCAGATCCAGTACAGGGTCTCGGAGGATTCGCGGATGCGCCAGAGCGGGTAGAGCGCCGAGGAGGCGAAGAACATCGGGAAGATCACGAAGTTCATCACGCTGGCGAAGTTCTCGAGCTGCTTGACCATGGAGGAGAGCAGCAGGCCGATGGCGCCGAGCATCAGCCCCGAGGCGATGAAGGCCGGCAGAGCCGCCACGTAGCCGATGGCCGGGATGTCGAGCTCCCAGAACCACGCGATGGCCAGGAACGCGTAGGCCTGCACCACCGAGACGGTGACGCCGGCGACGAGCTTGGCCAGCAGCAGCAGCCAGCGGGGATAGGGGCTCGTCAGCAGCACCTTCATGGAGCCGACCTCGCGGTCGTAGACCATCGAGAGCGAGGACTGCATGCCGTTGAAGAGCTGGATCATCACCGCGAGGCCCGGCACCACGTAGACCTCGTAGAGCACGTAGGTCTGGTAGGGCGGCTCGATCGAGACGCCGAGCGTGTTGCGGAAGCCCGCCGCGAAGATGAACAACCAGACGAGGGGCCGGACCAGGGCGGAGAAGAAGCGTTCCTTCTGATTGAAGAAGCGCAGCAATTCGCGCCGCACGATGCCGCCGAGGCAGATCAGGTAGCCGACCGCGTCGAGGCGCCCGAGATGGGGCGCCGGCGCCTCCGCCGGGGCGGCGACCGTGTGCTGGGTCGTGCTCGGGCTCAGGGGCATGGCGAGGGGCTCCGTGGGCGTGCTCATGCGGCCTGCCGTGCGGGTTCGGCGACGAGGCGGCGGAAGGCCGCCTCCAGGGTCTCGTCGCCCTGCGCGATGGAGCCGGCGGTGCCGCGGGCGACGATGCGGCCCCGGTGCAGCACCACCGCGTCGTCGGAGGCGTCGATCTCCTCGAAGATGTGGGTGGCCCAGAGCACCGACAATCCCTCCTCCCGCACCAGGGCACGGACGATGGCGACGATGTCGGCACGCGATTCGAGATCGAGGCCGACGGTGGGCTCGTCGAGGAGCAGGAGTCGGGGCTCGTGCACCAGGGAGCGGGCGATCTCGATGCGCCGGGACTGGCCGCCCGAGAGGGTGCGGACCTTGTCGTCGCGCCGGTCGGCGAGGCCGACGCGGTCGAGGAGCGCGGCGATCCGCGCCTTGGCGGCCTTGCGGGGAATGCCGTGCAGGCTGGCGTGGTAGAGGAGGTTCTGCGCGACGGTGAGGTCGGTGTCGAGGGTGCGGGCCTGGAACACCACGCCGAGGCGGGCGAGCGCCCGGCTCGGCTCCCGGTCGAGGGCGTGGCCGAGGATCGAGACCCGGCCGTCCTGGTTCGAATAGAGGCGGGTGATCACCGAGAACAGGGTCGTCTTGCCGGCCCCGTTCGGCCCGAGGAGCGCGGTGAAGCGCCCGCGCGCCACGCTCAAGGAGACGTCGCACAGGGCCGCCCGCGTGCCGAAGCGGTGACTGACCTGCGCGACCTCGAGGGCCGGGCTCGTGCGCTCTCCCGGATTCAAGGCTAAATTCATGGCTTCAACGCCCGCTTGGCGTCGCCGACCGCGTCCAGGCACTCGTCGAACTCGCCCTCCCCCATCTCGCGCTCGGCCACCCGCAGGGCCTTCTTCAACTTGGGCTGGGCCCCCTCCGGGGCCGGCTTGGCGAGTTCGGCCCGGATCATCGCGATGCCCTCCACGCAGGCGGCCTTGTCGTCCGCGCGGGCGGCGACGCTCCCGAGGGCGAGGAGGACGGAAAGGGCGAGAATCGTGGGAGCGCGCATCGACGGAAATCCTACTTCACGATGAACTTACTTCACGATGAACTTGCCGGTCATGCCCTTGGCTTCCAGGCCGCGGGCCGACCAGGGATACTCGCCGGGCTTGATCGCCACGAACTCGATGGCGATCTCGCCCGGGTCGTCGAATTCGAGATGGTCCGGCGGCCCGCTGCCGTGGATCTCCAGGTGCTGGATGACGATCTGGTTGAACCAGATGTTGCGGAAGAACTCGGTGGCGTAGAACTTGTACTCCTGCCGGCCCTTGGCGACGATGCGCAGGCGGTAGGCCTTGCCGGATTCGAGCTCGATCTCCCGGTTCTCGACGACGAAGTCGTTGCCCTCCTCGTTGCCGAGGACGAGGTCCGGCAGATTCTGGCGCTTCTTCGTCAGGTCGAGGGCCTGGGCCGGCGCCATCTTGGCCGAACCTGTGGCGAGGAGCGCCGCCAGGGCGAGGGCGGCGAGCCGCATCGTTCGCGTCATTCGTTGTCCTCCCGTTTGCCGCCTTGGGGCGGTCATCGCTTTGATTCTCGCGGGGCTCTCCTCCCCCTTGTGGGGAGGAGGTGGAGGTGGCTCCGTCAAGCTCCGAAGCCATGAGGGTCGCCCAACCACCCCCACCCCTGTCCCCTCCCCGCAAGGGGGAGGGGTAAGGCCGCTAGTTCGGCGAGACCGCGACCCCCCAGGGCAGCAGCCCGACGGGGATGCTCTTGACCACCTTCTCGGCCGCCACGTCCACGACCGAGATGTCGTTCGAGGAGCCGTTGGTGGAGAACAGCAGCTTCTGGTCCGGGGTGAAGGCGAGCTGCCAGACACGCTGGCCCACGGGCAGGTACTTCTCCACCGCGTGGGTCTTGGCGTCGATCACCGCGATGCGGTTGGCCGGTCCCAGCGCCACGAAGGCCTTGCTGCCGTCCTTGGTGATGCGGATGCCCACGGGCTGGATCGCCTCGTCGTTCACGCCCGGGATCTTGAAGGTGATCTTCTTGACGACCCGGCGAGCGGCGACGTCGATGACGCTGATGGTGCCGCCGACCTCGGCCGAGACCCAGAGGAACTTCCCGTCCGCCGTGAACTCGGCGAAGCGCGGGCGGGCGTCGACGAGGACGTTGTCGATCACCGCGAACGTCGTGGTGTCGATGAAGTGGGCCATATTGGTGGTCTCGGACGTGTTCACCAGGATCTTGCCGTCCGGCGACAGGCCCATGCCTTCGGGCTCGACGCCCACCGGCACTTCGGCCATGACCTTGTTCTTCTCGACGTCGATGACGGTGACCTGGCTGTCGTCCTCGTTGGCCACGTACAGCAGGTTGCCCTGGGGGCCGAGGATGAACTGCTCCGGATCGGGGCCCGAGCGGAGCGAGCGCACGACCTTGCCGGTGGCGGTATCGAGCACGTCGATGCGGTCGTCGTCGCTGGCGCAGACGAACAATTCCTTGCCGTCCTTGCTGGTGGTGACGCCGCGTGGGCGCCGGCCGACCTTCCAGGTGCCGGTCACGGCCATCGTCTCGGTGTCGATGACGCTGACCGAGTTGCCCTTCTCGTTGGTGACGTAGACCGTGTAGGCCTGGGCCGGACCGGCCAGTGACATGCCGGCCAATGACGTGCCTGCCAGCAGCGCCAGGCCCAGGATCGTTCCGGACGCGTTTGCCCTGAAGCCGCGGCTCATGGGGTTCCTCCTCGGGGCCATCGCTGTGTCGTGCGCGATTGATTGGGCGTTACTATAGTGCAGCCCCCTCCCACGGGGAGCACGAGACTGCAAGCGGGTGGGGACCGTGTTGCCGCAGGCGGCCCGGGCGATCCGGGCCTCGCGCGAACGTGACGGGATCGACGAACGGTCTCGGTCCGGGGTGGTCTCAGTCCGGGAATTTGCAGGTAGTCTCCGGCAGGTCGATGCCGAGGGTGTCCAGCGGCGTGCGCTGGTGCGTGAAGCCCTGCTCGGGTGCCACCGAGACCATGGCTTTCGGCTGCACCACGATGATGGGCTGGCGCAGCTGGTGGTCCCACGGCCGGTAGCTTAGGGAGACGCCCTTGTAGGCCGGCAGGCTGAAGGCCGGGTCCGCGAAGTAGGGGGCGAGTACCGCCGGGTCGGCGGTCTTCTTCTGGGTCGCCGCCTCGCCCACCGAGCGCACGGCCGCCCAGGCCTGGTAGTCGAGGGGCCGCATCAGCCGGCCCGACTGGCGCCGGAAGCGGTTCTGCGCCTGGGCCGCGCCCCAGGTCTCCAGCATCGGGTGCCAGGTGGTGGCGATCAGCCCCTGCGTGCCAGCCACGGGGCGCGGGTCGACGGTCCGGAACGGAACGTAGTCGCCCCAGTCGCCGGCCTCGTCGGCCACCACCGCGAGGTCGTAGTCGAGCCCCCGGGTGAAGACCATCGCCTCGGAGCGGGTGGGCGTGTCGCCCCGCGCCTTGGCCAGCGGTCCGAAGGTCCAGGGCTTCTCGGCGTTGATCTTAAGCGAGAACTTCTTGGCCGAGGTCTTGAAGGCGTCGGCGTAGAGCCGGTCGTTCTCCCGGGGGCCGACGATGAGGAACATCTTGCGCCAGCGCATCAGGGTGAAGAACT
Source organism: Methylobacterium sp. (assembly GCF_019750675.1). GTDB lineage: Bacteria > Pseudomonadota > Alphaproteobacteria > Rhizobiales > Beijerinckiaceae > Methylobacterium. The sequence continues at coordinate 8,847 of NZ_JAIEOF010000060.1, read as the reverse complement.
GCGCCAGGGCGTCGGTCTGCATCGCCCGGCTCGGCAGGACATGGAAGACGTTGGCCCGGCAATCGGCCCCGCGCAGGCGGTCGTCGGGGGCGGCGATGTTGAAGATCGTGACGCCCTGCCCCTTCAGCGCGTCCGCGATCGCGAGCAGTTCGGCCGCCGGCAGGGCCACCACGAGGTAGCGTATGCCCCGCCCCGCGAGGTCCCGCGCCGCCGAAACGCCGTCCTTGTCCCCCTCGAGGGCGATCTCGTCGAGGACGTAGGTCTGCTTGGTGAAGCGGCCGGTGTTGTTGTTGTCCTTGACCGCCATCCGGGCGCCGGCGACGCCCTCGTCCTCCGGCACCGCCTCGGCGTCGTAGGAGGAGGGCGCGGGCTCGGGCCGGTAGATCAGGCCGATATGCGTCTCGCTCGGGGGGATCGCCGACGCGGCCGCGGGGGATGCCGGCTCCTGCGCCGAGGCCGGGGCGAGGCCGCACAGCCCGAGGCTGAGGGCGAGCGGGGCGAGGAGGAGGCGTGCGGGGCTGGGCATGTGAGGGTGAGGCTAACAACATTGCGCCGCCGCGCTCAATCGCGGATTGCTAAGCGGTTCCTAAGGGCGCCCGGACGAAACCTCGGACGCATCCCCGCGACGGCGCGCCGGCATTTGCGCGCCGGACGGTTTACGGGCAGATCTCGGGGAACTGATGAAGCAGGCGGGATCGTGCGGGCGTCCGGCGCGTTACCGTGGTCCCTCCTGGTCCCGCCTCCAGCGGAGAACTTCGCCCATGGCCCCGTCTCCGGTCCGCTCAGCGCTCGGGCTCGTCGCCCTCCTCGCCGCCGGCACCCTCGCGGGCCCCGCCCGGGCAGCACCCGAGAAGGCCGCGATCTTCGGGGTCGAGCTCTTCGATCCCGGCGTGGTCGGCGGCCGCAAGGCCCGGCCGGACGAGGTCCGGCGCCTCGGCCTCGTCACCGACGAGTTGCGCAAGGCGCTCGCCGACAGCGTCGAGCCCGTGGACGTCGCCCCTCAGGCGGCCGAGATCGCCAGCCAAGCCCCCCTCTACAAGTGCGACGGCTGCGCGGCCGCCATCGCCAAGACCCTGGGGGCCGACCTCGCGGTCTCCGGCTACGTCGAGAAGGGCTCGAACCAGATCTTCAACCTCACCGTCACCATCGCGGAGGCCGCCACCGGCAAGGTCATCCGCGGCGGCCGGGTGGTGATCCGCGCCGACACTGACGACACCTGGGCGCACGCCATGCGCTGGGTGGTGAAGAACCGCCTCCTCACCGAGCCGCTGCCAAACCGGTCCTGACCGGCCGGCGTTTCTCCGGACGGGGGTTTCCCTTATCCCCGCCCATGCGCTAGGCCCGCGTTCAGGCCGACCGCCTCCGCCTCAGGCCGAATTTGCCCCGGCCGCGCCATCACGGGCGCGGCGCTTCCCGACCCGGGCGTCGTCGATGGTCTCCCCCGAGGCCCCGAGCAACCGAAACCCGCGCTGATGTCCGTGCCCCGCGTGTCCCCACCCGTCGATCTCCGGTCCTTCGCCGTCGATTCCACGGTCCCCCGGCTCCTTGTGAGCGTGCGGGACGCGGACGAGGCGGACCTTGCCGCCCGCGCGGGCGCCGACCTCGTCGATGCCAAGGATCCCGATCGCGGCGCGCTCGGCGCCCTCCCCGCCGGGACCGTCCGCGCCATCGTGGCGCTCGTGGCTGGCCGGACCCTGACGAGCGCCGTGGCGGGCGAGCCGGACCGAGCGTCCCTGGTTCCCGCCATCGCCGCCATGGCGGAGACCGGCGTCGACATCGTGAAGGTGGCGGTGCGCGGCGATTGGTCCGAGGACGACCTCGCCCGGGCCGCGGCCGCCGCCTCCGGCCGCCTGATCGCGGTGCTGTTCGCGGAGGACGGCGCGGCCGCCGGCCACGTGCCGCGCCTGCGCCGGGCCGGCTTCCTCGGCGCCATGATCGACACCGCCGGCAAGGATGGGCGCCGCCTCGTCGACCACCTGTCCCGGCCGGTGCTGGTGGCCTTCACCCGCGCCTGCCGCGACCACGGCCTGATCTCGGGTCTCGCCGGCTCCCTGGCGCTCGCCGACATCGCCGAACTCGCGCCCCTCGGCCCGCACTTTCTCGGCTTCCGCGGCGGCCTCTGCGCGGCCGGCGACCGTCGCCGGGGCCTCGATTTCGCCCGGGTCGCCGAGGCCGTGCGCCTGATCCGGGCCTCGGCCCGGCGGGACGCCGCGTGATGCACCATCCGGTCGCCGCAACCGTGGTGAAGCTCGGCGGCAGCCTCGTCGCCGATGCGCCCCGGCTGCGAGCCTGCCTCGCGCGCCTCGCCGGGGGCGCCGAGGGCCCCTGCGTCGTCGTTCCCGGCGGCGGGCCCCTCGCCGAGGCGGTGCGGTCGGTCCAGGCCGCCCTCGGCTTCTCCGACGCCCTCGCCCACCGCCTCGCCCTCGACGCCATGGGTCGCATGGCCGCGATTCTGTCGGACCTCGAGCCCCGGCTGGTCCCGGCCCGTGATCCGGGGGGCATCGCGGCGCTGCTCGCCGCCGGGCAGGTCCCGGTCTGGGACCCCGTCGCCCTGAGGGACGGCCACCCCGACATCCCCGAGACCTGGGACGTCACCTCCGACAGCCTCGCCCTCTGGCTCGCCGCCGCGATCGGCGCGCCGCGCTGCTGCCTCGTCAAGTCCGCCGACCGGCCGGCGGGGACGGACTGGGCGGATCTCGCCCGGAGCGGCCTCGTCGACGCCGCCTTCCCGGCCTTCGCGGCGCGCTATGCCGGCCGCATCGAGATCCTTGGTCCCGGCGCCGCTTATCCGCCCGGCCTCGATTCCGCGCGGGCCGCCGCATGAGCGCGCCCGAGCATCTGGTCTTCATCACGGGCCGCATGGCCAAGGCCCGCCTGGAGAAGGTCGCCGCCACCCTGCCGCCGGAGCGCTACGTCTGGAGCATCGCGGATGCCGGCGTGAAGGTCGCCGCCCTGATGACGGAGGAGATCATCCGGCGCCGGGTGACGGTTCCGCAAGGCGCGACCCGCATCGTCCTGCCCGGGCGCTGCCGCGCCAACCCGGAGGCCCTGGCCGCGCATTTCGGCCTGCCGGTGGAGCGCGGTCCCGACGAGATCGTCGACCTGCCGGCCTATCTCGGCCTCGCCGGCCGCACGGTGGACCTGTCGCGCCACGACCTGCGCATCTTCTCCGAGATCGTCGACGCCTCGAAGATGACGCCCGACCAGATCCTGGCCAAGGGCCTCGACCTCGCCCGGCGCGGCGCGGACGTGATCGACCTCGGCGGCCTGCCGGACACCGATTTCCCGCATCTCGAGGACTGCGTGCGCCTCCTGAAGGGCGCCGGGCTCAAGGTCAGCGTCGATTCCTTCTCCCTCGACGAACTGACCCGCGGCGCCCGGGCGGGGGCCGACTACCTGCTCAGCCTCAACGAGCAGACCCTGGATCTCGCTTTCGAGACCGACGCCGTGCCGGTGCTGGTGCCGGTGCGCCCCGACGACCTGCCTTCCCTCGACCGCGCCATCGAACGGATGGAAAAAGCGGGTCGGCCCTACATGGCCGATCCGATCCTGGAGCCGATCCATTTCGGCTTCGTGGACTCGATCACCCGCTACCACGAGACGCGCAAGCGCTGGCCCGGCATCGAGATGATGATGGGCACCGGCAACCTCACCGAACTCACCGAGGCCGACAGCCTCGGCGTCACCGCCCTCCTGGTCGGCATGTGCTCGGAACTCGCCATCCGCAACGTGCTGATCGTCCAGGTCTCGAACCACACCCGCCGCACGGTGGAGGAGCACGACGCCGCCCGCCGGGTGATGTTCGCGGCCCGCGCCGATTCCGCCCTGCCCAAGGGCTACGGCCGCGCGCTGCTGGCGCTCCACGACAAGCGGCCCTATGTGCAGACCCCGGACGAGGTCGCGGCCCAGGCGGCCGAGGTGAAGGACCCCAACTACCGCATCGCCGTGGCCGAGGACGGCATCCACCTCTTCAACCGCGACCTTCACGCGGTCGGCACCGACGCGATGGCCTTCTTCTCCGACCTTCAGAGGACCGGCAACGTGGCGAGCGACGGTGCCCACGCCTTCTATCTCGGCGGCGAGTTGACCAAGGCCGAGACCGCCTGGCGCCTCGGCAAGCGCTACGTGCAGGACGAGCCCCTGGCCTGGGGGGCGGCGGCCGACGCCGAGGCGGAGGACACCACCGCCTTCAAGAAGGCCGGGCACACGAAGCATTCCGGCCCCGCCGCGGCCGAGATCGCGGCCCGCGACGCCACGCCCCCCGAGGCCGGCGCGGCCCCGCCCGAGACGACGGGGCCGGGCGAGACCCGGGCCGCCGACGCGATCTCGGAGACGCCCTCCGAGGGCGGCGGCCGCATCGTCTGCGGCAAGTTCGTCCCCGACGAACCCGCCCCGGCGGACCGGTCCGCCCCCGCAGGGAAGGCCTGATCCCGTGCCGCTGATTCTCGAGACCGTCGTCACCACCACCGCCCGCGACGGGGCGCTGCACCTCGTGCCGTTCGGGCTGATCCAGGACGGCCAGGACTGGATCCTGGCGCCGTTCCGGCCCTCCCCCACCATCCTCAACCTCGCCGACAACCCGGTCTTCGCCGCCTCCAGCCCCAGCGACGTGCGGGTGATCGCCGGCGCCGTGACGGGGCGGCGCGACTGGGCGACCCTGCCCTGCGAGCGGATCGCCGGCCGGCGCCTCGCCGAGAGCTTCGGCCATGCCGAGTTCGAAGTCGCGGCGATCGAGGACGATCCCGTCCGGCCCCGCTACCGGGGACGGATGGTGCATGCGGCGGCGCACATGCCTTTCATCGGCTACAACCGGGCGCAGGCGGCGGTGCTGGAGGCGGCGATCCTCTCCACCCGCCTGCACATGCTGGAGCCCGACAAGATCCTGACCGAGATGCGCTATCACGCCATCGCGATCGCCAAGACCGCCGGGCCCGCCGAGCGCGAGGCCTGGGACTGGATCGAGGACAAGGTCGCCGCGGCCCTCGGCCGCGACGACCGCATCCTCGAAGCTTCCCCCCCAGCACCGTAGAATGTGCATTCCCGAGGAGACGAAGACCCGATGAAGTTTCTTACCCTGACGACCGTGGCGGCCTTCGCCCTGGTCTCGTTCGGCGCTCAGGCGCATGGCCCGACCCGCAAGAAGGTCGAGGAGACCGTCGAGATCAACGCGGCCCCCGACAAGGTCTGGGCCGTGATCGGCAACTTCCAGGACATGAGCTGGCTGCCTCCGGTGGAGAAGACCGACGGCAAGGGCGGCAACGAGGTCAAGGCCACCCGCACGCTGACGCTCAAGGGCGGCGCCACGGTGGACGAGGAGCTGTACAAGTACTCCGCCGAGAAGATGAGCTACTCGTACCGGATCACCAAGGTCGACGTGAAGACCCTGCCGGTGAACGACTACTCCTCCACGATCAAGGTCGAGGATGCCGGCGGCGGCAAGTCCAAGGTCGCCTGGGACGGCGCTTTCTACCGCGGCTACATGAACAACGATCCGCCGCCCGAGCTGAACGACGAGGCCTCGCAGAAGGCCGTGCGCGGCCTCTACCGCACGGGCCTCGACGCCCTGAAGGCCAAGATCGAGAAGAGCGGTTCTTGATCGCTCGCCACCAGCGAACGGGGACGGGCCGGCGTTTCGCCGGCCCTCTCCTCCTGGGGCTGACGCTGCTCTGCGTCCCGGTGTCGGCCCGAGCCGACGAAGCCCTCGTCACCGCGCAGGGCGCCAACGCATTGGCGATCGTCGACCTCGAGGCCGGCACGGTGGCCGCGCAGGTGCCGATCGACGGCGCGCCCGCCGGCATCGCTCTCTCGCCCGACCGCCGGACCGCCTTCGTCACCCGCCCCGAGGGGCCGGGCCTCGCCGTGGTCGACCTCGCCACCCGCACGGTGACCGGCACCCTGGCGCTGCCCGGCGGGCCGCTGGGCATCGCGGTCAACCCGAAATCCGGCGCGGTCTACGTGGCCGACTGGTACGGCAGCCGCATCTTCGTGGTCTCGCCCGATGGCGCGCGCCTCGACACCGAGATCCAGGTCGGCGCCTCGCCCTCCGGCCTCGCCGTGACGCCCGACGGCGCCACCCTGCTGGTGGCCAACCGGGAAGGCGACTCGGTCTCGGTGGTGGACGTGGCGAGCGCGACCGAGACGCAGAAGATCCCGGTGGGCCGGCACCCGTTCGGCATCACCCTCGATGCCGAGGGCGCCCGCGCCTACACCGCCAACGTGACCTCGAACGACGTCTCGGTGATCGACGTGCCCGGACGGCACGAGCTCGGCCGGGTGACCACGGGGGAGCGGCCCTACGTGGTGGCGCTGGCCGGCCCGCGCGGCTTCGTCACCGACCAGTATTCGGGCACCGTCACGGTGTTCAATTTGAAGACCCTCACCAACGTCGCGGCCATCGAGGTCGGCGACCACCCGGAGGGCATCGCCGCCGCCCACGACGGCCGCAGCCTGATCGTGGCGAACTGGGGCTCGAACACCCTGAGCGTGATCGACGCGACCACGCTGAAGGTGACGGGCGAGATCAAGGTGCCGGACGGGCCTCGGGCCTTCGGGGATTTTTTGCGGTAGGGAAAGATCTAGGTAAAGTCGAAAAAATCAGCAAGCGAAAGGCCGTTGTCGATCCTTGCATCAATCATTCTAAATTGAATATTGTGTAATTTACAGGATTTCGAAATACGGTCTATTTCTGCGGGCGATCTAATTTTCCCGCTGTGTCCAGTGTGAATTAGAGCTATTTCTGACCTCTCGGGGCGGTATATTTTATTGAATCGTATGACCACTTCTTCCGAATTTAACATATTTCCATATGCGTTCGTCTGAAGAGCGCTCAGGAAATTCCATCGATATTTACCAGTTGCTTTATCTTCGATGGAATCTATTTTTTCAATAAAACGCTCGAATCCTTCGCCATACTCGTGCGGGGACGTCAGTCGTATATGGAGCCAACGATCATTTGATAGGCCCGTCCAAGTCGGAAGTCTTCCGTTGTCGCCTATTCTTGATTGACCATTGTTGTGAAATCGCTGATCTCGAAATGTGTCTCTGATCTGAGAGCTCTTGCCATCATTTTGGTCTCCCACGATAAATAGTGCGCGCTCGAGATAAATCATTTTGCATCCCAGATTGGTTTATCAAATCTCAGGATGCATGAATTACCTTTGCAATTAAAGATTGAAAATTACGCCGCCGTGGGCGGCTCCGGGGCGTCGGGCTCCTCGGGCGAGTTCAGGATGTCCTCCAGCTCGTCCACCAGCATGTCGATCTGGTCCTGCGTCGCCAGCACCCGTAGGGTCTGGCCGGACTCGGTGGCGATTGCCAGCTCGATGCCGCCGCCGGAGCGGGTGGCGAGGATGCGGGCGAGTTTCTGCTGCGAGCTCATGCGCGGGGCCTCTCTATAGGACTTCAGGATGGATCGGCGGCCAAGAGCGCCACCGCGACGGCGGGGCCGCAGGTGGAGGCCCAGTCGGCCCCGTCCTCGGCGATGTGGCCCGCGAGGAGGTCCGTGAGGGCGAGGGCCGGCCGTCCGAGGCGGGCGGCCAGGCGCTCGGCCAGGAAGCGGCCGGCGCCGCACACCACCACGGGCGCCCCGTCCGGCAGGGGCCGGCGCGAGAGCACCAGGGCCGCCGCATCGTGCAGCAGCCGGAGCTGGCGCTCCGCGAAATGCGCCGCCAGGGCGTGCCACTCGGCGGCGCTGCCCTCGTCGCGGTCGCGGCCGATGACGCGGGCGAGGCGGGTCTCGCTCTCCGGGATCGACTTGCCCTTGAGGTCGACGCTGTGCTGCTGGTCCGCGCCCTCCGGCAGATCGCCCAGGATGCGGTGGATGTCGGCCGCCGTGGCGAAGGTCTCGGCCATCAGCCCCGTGCGCCGGCCCCGGAACGGGGCGTGGTCGGCGAGCGCCACGAGGTGCGAGCGCACCACGCCCGTATAGACGAGCTCCCCCGTCTCCAGGCGCTCGGCGTCGCTGTAGCCGGCCGCCACCGGTGCGCCGGCGGCGATGGGGATGAGGTCGGCCGTGGTGGAGCCGATATCGACGAGGAGTCCGTCGGCGACGTGGCGCCCGATCAGGGCGGCGGTGGCGTGCCAGTTCGCCGAGGCGATGTCGGCGGCGTGCGCCGCAGCCGCTTCGGGCGCGAGGAGGCCGGAGCGGCCGCCATAGATCCGCACCCGGCCGGCGAGATTCGCCGTGGCCCAGGCGGAGATCTGCCGCACGCCGTCGGTGCGCCCGGCAAAGCAGTCGGTGAGTTCCCCCGTCATGGTGACGACGTGGTCCGCCGTCCCGCGCGCCCAGTCGGGCAGCTGCGCCAGGGTCTCGTCCAGGGCGGGAAGCCCGCGCCAGAGGCGGCACGGAGCCTGGACCACGGCGGCCACGCGGCCGTCGCGGACCAGGGCCGCCTTGACATGGACCCCGCCGAGATCCCAGCCGATCACCGGCGTGTCAGGGGATGCGGCAGGGTATCCGGAGTCAGGAGATCCAGATGCAGGAGATCCAGATGGCGCTGTCACGGGCGGGCCTGAACGTGGGAGGAAGCTGGATGGCGGACGAATTCGAGATCATTCCGGTGATCGACCTGCGCCACGGAGCCGTGGTGCGGGCGCGGGCCGGGGACCGCGCCTCCTATGCCCCGATCGTCACGCCCTTGGCAAAGGGATCGGCACCCGCGGACGTGGCCCGTGGGCTCCTGGGTGCCGTGCCGGCCCGGATCCTCTACGTGGCCGACCTCGACGCGATCATCGACGGCGCCGCGCCCGACCGGGCGAGCCTCGATGCCATCGCGGCGGCCTGCCCCGGCACCACACTCTGGGTCGATGCGGGATTCGCCGAGGCGACCGGGGTCGAGGCCTTCCTCG
>NZ_JAIEOF010000401.1 GCF_019750675.1 Methylobacterium sp. | reverse complement strand
TGAGCCAGGGCGGCGGCGTCGGCCTCGGCGGCAAGTTCTGATCGACGGCAAGTTCTGAACCGCGAAAAGTTCTGATCGGCGGCAAGTTCTGATCCGCCGCTCGGGCTGACGCGCTCCGGGGCACGGACGACCGCCGGATGCAGGGCTACCGTGCCGATCGGGTGGTTCCGGTGCGACCGCAACGGTCCTACAGATCGCTCCCGCGGAAGGGGACCCGCCGCCCGTGCGGACGGGACCTGACCTTCCGTGGAGCCTGCGCGTGCCCGCGACCCCATCGAATTCCGGCAAATCCCTCCCCGCGACCGGCCCGCGCCGAAGGGCGCGCGCCGCGGCGTTCCTGCGCGGGCGCGGCACCCTGGCCAATCCGGGGCAGGACCTCACGCGCCTGCCGATCGGCCTCGATCCGCGCGGCCTCAGCCTCGTCGACGGGGTGCGGGCGGCCCTGGCCTTCGGCCTCGTCATCCTGCTGCACGAATGGCTGCCCTGGCCGCCGCTGCTCACCGTGGCGCTCGCCGCGAACCTCGCGTGCTTCGCCGATGCGGGCGGGCCGATGCGCGCGCGCCTCCTCGTGCTCACGGTCTTCTCCCTGCTGGGGGGCGTGATCTGGGGGCTGTTCGGCCTGATGCAGCCCCTCGGGCCGGTCCCCGTGGTGCCGCTCGCCGGCATCGTCATCTTCGGCTGCACCTATGCGCGGGTCTGGGGCGTGCAGGCGCAGGCCGCCGGCAACGTCCTCGTCCTCGTCCTGTGCTTTGCCCTCGACCGGCCGCTCACGCCCGATCAGGCCCTGGTGGCCGGGCTGGTCTTCGCCGCCGGCGGATTGTGGGCGACGCTGCTGGCACTGCTGCTCTGGCGCCTCCATCCCTATCGCCCGACGCACCGCGCGGTGGCCGAGGTCTGGCGCCGCCTGACCCGCCTCTGCGACGACCTCGAGGACCTCGCCTCCCTGGCCTGGCCCGAAAAGCCCGAGACGCGGAACGCCGGAAGCGGCGCCCGCCAGATCTTCGATCGCCAGACCTTCGAGCGCCAGGCCTTCGACCGGCACGCCCGCGCCCACCGCCGGGGCGTGCGCGAGGCGATCGAGCAGGCGCGGACCGTCATCGTCGACCTCGCCCGCAGCCGCGAGCGCATCTCCGACCGCACCGCCCAGGCCCTGATCCGCCTGGAGGCGGCGGAGCAGATCTTCGCCGCCCTCATCGCCCTGTCGGATCTCGTCGAAGGCGAGCCCGACCCGCGCCGGCGCCGGATGGCGCGCCGCTTCCTGCGCCGGCTCCGGCCGCTGCTGGGCGTCATCGCCCGGGCCATCCGCGACGACAGCGTCATCGACCTCGCCCGCCTCGAGCGGGCGATCGACCGGGGTACCCGCCGCCTCGCCCACGACCGCGAACTGCACGATCTCGCCACCCGCATCCTGGATCGCGTCCGCATCGGTGCCAAGCTCTCGACACCGGACGGCTACCGGCCCGGCGGCGCCCTGCTCGGCCGGGCAAGCCTGCCCCTCGGGACCCGGCTCCTCGGTCCGCTCGGCACCAACTTCACCTTCGCCTCCGCCAACCTGCGCCACGCCGTGCGGGCGACCGTGGTCGCGGCCCCCGCCCTCTGGGCCACCCTGGTCTGGGCGGGCCCCTTCGCCCACTGGCTCACCATGACGGTGGTGCTGACGATGCAGCCGTTCTACGCCGCCACGTGGCAGCGCGCCCTGGAGCGGATCGGCGGTACGGTGCTCGGCGGCCTGATCGGCGCCGTTCTGGCAAGCTTCGCCACCTCGCCCCTGGCCCTGGCGGCCCTGGTCTTTCCCCTGAGCATCATCGGCTTTGCCGCGCGTCAGGTCAGCTACGGCGTCTTCATCGCCTGCCTGACCCCCCTCGTGGTGCTCCTCGTCGAGGTGGTGGAGCCCGGCCACGGCTCCTGGGAGGTGGCGGGCATGCGGGCTCTCCTCACCCTCCTCGGCGGCCTCATCGCGGTGGGCAGCGCCCTCGTGCTCTGGCCGATCTGGGAGCCCGACCAGGTCCGCCTCGAACTGCGCAAGGCCGTGCGGGCGCATGCCGCCTTCGCCCGCGCGGTGCTCGGCGCGGGGGCCGAGGCCGAAGCCTCGGGGGCCCGCGCCCAGGCCGCCCGCGCTGCCGGACTCGCGCTGAACGACCTCGAGGCGGCCCTGGCCCGCGCCCTGCAGCAGCCGCGCGCCGGACGTCACCCTCAGGTGGAGATGGCGATGGTCGCCGACGCCACCCTGCGCCGCATCTCGGCCCGGCTCACGGCCCTGCGCTATGCCGCCGAGACGGCGGAGCCGGACGCCCTGGCGGCCTGGAGCGACTGGATCGCCGCCACCTTGGCGAGCCTCGGCGGCGAGGGAACGCCGCCGGGGATGCCCGACGCACCCCGCAGCGACGGCCTGCGCCGCCTCGTCGGTCAGGTCGAACTCCTCGCCGAGACCCTGAAGCCCGGCGGAACGCGGCCTGCGGGCGCCTGATACCAAGTCTCAGTAAGCCTGATCCGTCGGTCAGCCTCCCCGAGGTCCGGCGGACGACCGCCGCCGCCCGCGCCCGGTGCCGGGGGCGAGGCCGTGACGCGTCTGCCACAGACCCGTGCCCTCGGGTGGATTCGGCAGTCCGGATGCCCCTCGGGCCGACCCGGGATCACAGGATACCCGATCACTTAATGCAAAATTAACCATTTCCTTAAAGAAAGGTTTTCAACGCAAATCGGCGGACGGCGGTGATCAGACCCCTAAAGGGGCGGCATCGTGAAGTCATCATCAAGTAAAAACCTGGATGCCAAGGGCGGACAACGAAGTCGCTCCGCGTTCAAGGTGATGGTCCGACGGGGTTGCGATAACGTTCGTTTTCGGCGGGGCGCTGGAATGTATATCGTTGTCGATGAAAGGCAGTCTGTTGCCGCCGAATACCTGGCGGGTTTCGGAGCGCAGGACGTCCCCGCGCGAAGCCTGAGAGCCGAAGAGTTCCTGGCTTGGCTCGCCGGCCACCCGACCGATACGGTCCAGGGCATCGTTCTCGGTGAGTGTGACGACCGTGCCGGCCGCACCGCCGCGATCCGCAGCCTGTCCCAGGCGCCCATCATCGCCCTCAACGAGACCCGCTCCCTGGAGCAGACCCTCGACCTCTTCACCGCCGGCATCGACGACGTGGTGCGCCGTCCGGTTCATGTCCGCGAGATCCTGGCCCGGGCCGAGGCGATCCGCCGGCGCGGTATCCGCGGCGAGGCCCAGGCCCCGGCCGCCCAGGACCGCAGCGGCCGCCTCAAGGTCTTCGCGGACGGGCGCGACCCCGAGATCGACGGCGTCAGTCTGAACCTGCCGCGTCGCGAGCGCCACATCCTGGAGTTCTTCGCCAGCCATCGCGGGCGTCCGCTCAGCCGCGCACAGATCTTCAACGCGGTCTATGCCGAGCACGGCAGCGACGTCGAGGAGAGCGTGGTCGAGGGCCACATCAGCAAGCTGCGCAAGAAGCTGCGCCTGCGCCTCGGCTACGATCCGATCGAAGCCAAGCGCCTAGCCGGCTACACCTTCGTCGGCTGATCCGACCCCTTCCCGTTCGATCCGGAATGCGAAAAAGGCCACGCTCCCTCGCGGGACGCGTGGCCTTTTCGTCGTCGCGCCGCCCCCGGAACCTCCGGGGGCGGCCGTTCGGCTTAACGGAATAGCGAGAGCACGTTCGCGGAGGCGCCGTTGGCGATGCTGAGGGCCTGGACGGCCAGCTGCTGCTGGGTCTGGAGGGCCTTCAGCTTGGTCGACTCTTCCTCGACGTCGGCGTCCACAAGGATGCCGATGGTGCGGTCGTTAGCCTTCATCAGGGTGTCGACGAAGGTCTTCTGGCCGTCGATCTGGGTCTTGTTGGCGCCGAGCTTCGTGCCCGCGTTGGTGACGCTCGAGATGGCCTTGTCCACCTGGGAGATCAGGGTTGCCAGGGTGGCATCGCCGGTGGTGCCGGAGAGGGCCGAGATGTTGATCGAATTGATCGACTGGCTGGTGGTGCCGTCCACGGTGTCGAGGATGCCCTTGGCATTCGACGTGCCGGCATCCGTGCCCTTGCCGGCCACGACGGCGGTGCCGGCGGTGGTGCCGAAGCCGATATCCACCAGCGTATTGGTGCCCGTCGCGGCGACGACGTCGACGTTGATCGTGCTGGCGGCGGCGGCCGTGGTGGTCTTCAGGACGATGCGGCCCTGCGTGTCGAGGCTGGCGGCGACCAGGCCCTTGACGCTGTTGGCGCCGGTGGAGGCCGCGATCTGGTTGTTGATCGCGCTCAGGACCTCGTCGGTCGTGACCTTGGCGAGGTCCTTGACCGCCGCGCCGAGGGTGGTGGCGTCGAGCTTGATGTTCTGCGTCTTGCTGCCGTTGAGGTTGATCGTGAAGTTCACCTGCTTGCCGCTGGCGGCGGAGAAGTCGGCGGTGCCGGCCGTGAACGCCGAGGTGCCGGTCAGCGAGGTCGAGCCGGCGACCTGGGCCTCCGTGGCGGGCACACTCGCGCTGGCGGCGTTCACGTCATAGAGCTTGATGTTGGAGACCTCGACGTTGATCTTCGAGTAGCTGATCGTGCCGTTGGTGGCGCGCGAGAAGCCCGCGATCACGCTTTGCGTCGCCTGGTAGGCGGTGTTGGAGGCCGAGGAATCCACCGAGAGCCAGTTCTGGCCGCTCGACACCGACGAATCCGCCGTCGCCTTCATCTTGCTCTGGATGGCGGTGATCTCGGTCTGGACCTTGGCGCGGTCCACGCCCGGCTGCAGGGCGGTCTGCAGCTTGGCGCGCATGTTCTGCAGATCGGTGATGATGCTGTTCAGGCCGTTATAGGTGGTGTCGACGGCCGACGAGCCGAGGCCGAGCGAGTCCTTCACGGCGGAGAGCGAGGCGTTGTCGGTCCGCACCGTGGTGGCGATCGACCAATAGGCGGCGTTGTCGGCGGCGCTGGAGACCCGCTGGCCGGTCGAGACCCGGTTGCTCGTCATGTCGAGCTGGGTGTTGATGCTCTTGAGGGTCGTCAGCGCCGTCATTGCGGCGTTGTTGGTCAGCAGGCTGGTCATTGCGAGGATGTCCGGTTTACAGGAATTGCAAGGAATTCGTGTGTGTGACCGCGCAGCGGGTCGCGCCAATCCAATCTCAGGATCGGATTTATTTAGCGCAATGCTGTCTACATCCCGGGTTTTCACCGGAGCAGTGGGACGACATCATGTCTATAGGTCCACGAAACCTATCCACTGCGTTGGCTTCGCCGGCGTTCAACCCCTTCGGGTCGCCGTCTCACCGATGGAGCGACTATGCACGGCCCGGCTTAGCAGGAGCTTAAGGGCGGCCTGCGGTCGCCTGTGTCCGGATGCGACCGGATCAGTCCCGGGCCAGGAAGGTCACGCCCGCGAAGTCGGCGCGCTGCCAGCGCAGGCGCACGGACAGGGTGCGGAGCTCGTGTCCGGCGATGATGAGGTCGAATTCCGGTGGCAGCGGCCTCGGGCGCGGCAGGCGAAGGCTCGCGCCCACCGGCGACAGGTCGCGCACGATGCAGGCGAGCAGACTCTCGGGTCCGAGGACGATGCGCCCCTGCTGCATCACGCGGTGACGCTTCGGCGTCGGGCTGCGCAGGGGCCGATCCCCGCGGGACACCGCCTCCTGCCAATCCGCCATCGTCGATCCGTCCGGTGTCACGCGCCGAAACGGACTTATCAGCGCGGCTCCGGACTGTCGATCGAACGGACCTTAACCATTCGCTAACCATAACGTCCGAGTGTCGCGCGGAACGCCGTCGACCCTCCAGCGACCCCCATGAACCGATCCCTCCCATCGCGAACGACGGCGCCCGCCCTGCGTCCCGGCCATGTCCGTCCCTCGACGGGGGCCGAGCTGCTGCGGCGCGCCCGGGCCGCCACCCTCGAGCGGGCGGCCGTCGGCGTCTGCGTCGGGCTTGCGCTGGTCTCGGGGAGCTTTGCCGCCTACTCCATCACGGGCGCCTCGAACACCTACTCGGTTCAGCCCTTCCTGCCGGCCCTCGGGGGCGCCTTCGCCTGGAAGCGGAACGCCGCGCCCGTGCGCGAAGCGGCCCTCGACCTCGACCCGACCACCACCGGTTCGCTTCCCGATGGCGTGCGCGCGACCCCGGAGCGCCCGGAGCCGGCGCCGGGGGCGCGCGGCTACGTCCTGCGCCGCGTCAGCGGGGGGGCCGCCTTCGTGGAGGGACCCGAGGGCCTGCGCCAGGTTGTGCCCGGCGCCGTCCTGCCGGGGGCCGGGCGCATCCTGTCCATCCGCGCCACGGGCGCGGGCTGGGTGGTGATCACCTCCGAGACCATCATCGGGCCGACCCCGCTTTGACCTGGATGGAACGCCTCGCCCGGCCAGGACGCGCCCGCCCATGACGAGCACCTTCACGAACTACCGGCTGATCGCCCGGGACCTGACGGCCTCCCTGGCCCGGAAGGCGGCCCAGCCCGACGTCGCCCGCGAGACCGCCTACTACAAGGCCAAGATCGGCGACGTGAAATCCATCGACGACTTCCTCGGCGACCGGCGCCTCTACGCCTACGCGATGAAGGCCTACGGCCTGGAGGACATGACCTACGCCAAGGCCTTCATGCGCAAGGTCCTCACCGAGGGCGTGAGCGATCGGGCCGCTTTCGCCAACCGCCTGGCCGACGATCGTTACGTCGCCTTCGCCAAGGCCTTCGATTTCAAGACCTACGGCGCCGGCACCACCACCCTGGCCGCCGCCACCACCGACACCACGAGCGCCTACCTGCGCCAGAGCCTCGAGACCGACGCGGGCAGCGACGACACCGGCGTGCGCCTCGCCCTCTACTTCGCGCGGCAGGCGCCCACCGTGTCCTCGGGCTACGGGGTGCTGGCCGACCAGGCCCTCTCACAGGTGGTCAAGACCGTGCTGGGCCTGCCCGACGTCGCCTCGGCGGACGGGATCGCCCGGCAGGCGGCGATCATCGAGAGCCGGGTGGATTTCGCGAGCTTCAAGGATCCGGACAAGCTGGAGCGCTTCGTGAAGCGCTTCACCGCGATCTGGGACGCGCGGAACAACACCACCTCGGCGCCGGTCCTCAACCTGTTCGCGGATTCCTCATCGCAGGGCCTCGACGCGAGCCTGCTGCTCAGCCTGCAGCGCATCCGGTCGGGGACCTGAGGCGATGCAGAACGCACTCTACGTGGCGCTCTCGGCGCAGGTCGCCATGGAGAAGCGCCTGAACGCCGTCGCCAACAACGTCGCCAACCTCTCCACCAGCGGCTACCGGGCGGAGGACACGAAGTTCACCGCGCTCCTGGCCCAGGCCAGCAAGGGCGCCGTCGCCTTCGCCTCGTCCGGCGACACCTACATCTCGCAGCGGGCGGGGCCGACGATCAAGACCGACGCCCCCCTCGACGTCGCCGTGCAGGGCGATGCCTGGTTCGCCGTGCGCGGGGCCAACGGGCCCGTCTACACCCGCGACGGCCGCATGAAGATGGATGCGCTGGGTCAGCTGCGCAGCCTCACCGGGCAAGCCATGCTCGATCCGGGCGGTGCGCCGATCCTCCTCGACCCCCAGGCCGGCCCTCCGACGATCGGGCGGGACGGCAGCGTGGCGCAAGGGGTCAACCAGGTCGGCGCCATCGGGCTCTTCCTCATCGATCCGAAGAGTACCCTCACCCGCGCCGAGCCGAACGGCGTCACCACCTCCCTGCCGGCGGTTCCGGTGCAGGACTTCACCCGCGTCGGCATGGTGCAGGGCTACATCGAGGGCGCCAACGTCAATCCCGTCCTGGAGATGACGAAGCTCATCAACATCCAGCGCGCTTTCGAGAGCGCGGCGACGCTGGTCTCCGAGACCGAGACCTCCTTCACCGGGGCGGTCCGCTCCCTCAGTCCGCAGGGTTGAGCCGATGACGGACGCCCTCCACCGCCTCGGCACCGCCCTGGCGGCGGCCCGCGAGGCCCTGCCCCTGGTGCGCGTCGGCGGCCCGATCCAGGAAGTCACCGCCAGCGCGGCCCGCGTCGCGGGCGTCGCGCCCTTCATGACCCTGGGCGACCGCATGGGCTTCGTGGGCGGTGGCCGCGAGCAGATCGGCGAGGTCGTGCGCGTGGATGCGGCCGGCGTCACCGTGAAGCCGTTCGACAGCCGGATCGAGGCCGGGATCGGCACCCGCGCCTATCGCCTCGGCGATCCGACCCTGCGCCCGGACCCGAGCTGGAAGGGCCGGGTCATCGATGCCCTCGGGCGTCCCATCGACGGGCAGGGCGCCCTCGTGCCGGGCCAGCGCGCCGTGCCCCTCGACGCGGCGCCGCCCGCCGCCATGGAGCGCGCCCGGGTGACGAAGCCCCTGCGCACCGGGGTGCGCGCCCTCGACCTGTTCACCCCGCTCTGTCTCGGCCAGCGCATCGGCATCTTCGCGGGCTCCGGCGTCGGCAAGTCGACCCTGCTGGCGATGCTGGCGGGGGCCGCCGGCTTCGACAGCGTCGTGGTGGCGTTGGTGGGCGAGCGCGGGCGCGAGGTCCGCGAGTTCCTGGAGGGCGCGATGGCGGCGAGCCTTTCGCGCGCCGTCGTCGTCGTCTCCACCGGCGACGAGAGCCCGATGATGCGGCGGCAGGCACCGAAGATGGCGATGGCCATCGCCGAATCCTTCCGTGATGCCGGGGAATCCGTCCTCCTCATCGTCGATTCGGTGACCCGCTACGCCCATGCCGCCCGCGACGTGGCGCTGGCGGCCGGCGAGCCCGCGGTGGCCCGGGGATACCCCCCGAGCGTGTTCTCGGACCTGCCGCGCCTGCTGGAGCGGGCCGGGCCGGGGCTCGACGGCGCGGGCACCGGCCCCCACGGGGGCGGCACCATCACGGGGGTGTTCTCGGTGCTCGTCGACGGCGACGATCACAACGACCCGGTGGCCGATTCCATCCGCGGCACCCTCGACGGGCACGTAGTCCTCGACCGCGCCATCGCCGAGCAGGGCCGCTACCCGGCGGTGCACCTCCTCGGATCGATCTCGCGCCTGGCCACCGGGGTCTGGACGCCCGAGCAGCGCGAACTCGTGCGCCGCCTCAAGGCCATGATGGCTCGCTTCGAGGAGACCCGGGACCTGCGCCTGATGGGTGGCTACCGGGCCGGCGAGGATGCCGAGCTCGATCAGGCCATCCTCCTCGTGCCGCGCATCTACGAGGCCCTGCGCCAGGAACCCGGCATGGCGGCGAGCCAGGACGCGTTCCTGGAACTCGCCCAATCCCTTCGGACCTGAGGCGGCCCCATGCGACCGCCTCTCGAACCCGGGTTCCGGCCCCTCCGGCGCGCCGGGCCAAGCCCCGCGCAAGCCTGTCTTTCTTTAGTGCCCCTCAAGATCCCGCGCCGCGCCGCGCGCCATTCCTCGAAGGTGACGTCATGAGTCTCATCAGTGTCCTGCGCACCGGCGTCTCCGGCATGAACGCGCAGTCCAACCGCATCTCCACCGTGGCGGAGAACGTGCAGAATTCGAGCACCACCGGCTATAAGCGCACCTCGGCCGAGTTCTCCTCGCTGCTCCTCGAGAGCAACACCGGCACGAACTACAATTCCGGCGCCGTGGAGACCACGATCCGGCGCGCCATCAACGAGGGCGGCTCGATCAGCTCGACGACCTCGAAGACCGACCTCGCCATCCAGGGCCACGGCTTCTTCGTGGTGCAGGACGAGAACAAGGCGCCGCTCCTGACCCGCGCCGGCAACTTCGTCGTCGACGGCCCGACGGGCAACCTCGTCAACTCGGGCGGCTTCACCCTGATGGGCTTCAACATCCTCGAGGGCGAGGCGAATCCGACGCTCAACGGCATCCAGGGCATGGTGCCGGTGAACACCTCCGGCCTCAGCATGCGCGCCACGCCCTCCACCGCCGGGGCGATCTCGGGCAACCTGTCGGCGGATACGGCGGACCTCGCCGGCCCGCTCTCGCCGACGAACTACTCGAAGAAATCCTCCATCGTCACCTTCGACAAGCTCGGCAACAGCGTCACCCTCGACGTCTACCTCGCCAAGGTGCCGGCCTCCGCCACCGCGCCGGTGGTGGCCGAGAACACCTGGAGCGCCAGCATTCACGCGCCCGACGGCACCCGGCTCACCAACCCGGCCGTGACGCTCGCGTTCGGCACCGACGGCAAGCTCAGCGGATCCGCCGCCACCGCGGCCAGGACGAGCTTCACCATTCCGGGCGGCGAGACCTTCGCCCTCGATCTCAGCGGCGCGACGCAGTTCGCCGGAAGCTACGACCTGAAGGGCGCCGCCAACGGCAAGGCGCCCTCGGCCGTGACCGGGACCGAGTTCAGCGGGGATGGGACCGTCTACGCCACCTACGCGGACGGGACGCGCCTGGCCGCCTTCAAGGTGCCGCTCGCCGACGTGAAGAGCCCCGACAACCTGGAGCCGCGGGCCGGCAACGTCTTCCGCACCAACATCGAGTCCGGCGACATCCAGATCGGGTTCGCCAGCACCGGCAGCCTCGGCTCGCTGAAGGCCGGCGCCCTGGAAGCCTCCAACGTGGATGTCAGCTCCGAGCTGACCACGATGATCGAGTCGCAGACCGTCTACACCGCGAACTCGAAGGTGTTCATGACCGGCAACGAGCTCCTCGAGACCCTGATGAACCTCAAGCGCTGACCGGGCGGCCGCGCGCAGGCGCGGCGCCCGCACCCTCGCCCGTCGCCCCCAGGGGCGGTGGGCCGCGCCGCTCGCACGCTCGCTCCCCAGGACACACCCGATGGGCCTCTCCCTCGCCCTCAACTCCGCCCGATCGTCCCTCATCGCGACCTCCACGCAGGTCGCGCTCGCGGCCCGCAACACCGCCGGGGCCAGCGACCCGTTCTACACCCGCAAGATCGCCAACCTCGTGGCGACCAGCGGCGGCAGCGCCGTCTCGATCCAGCGCGCCACCGACAGCGCCCTGTTCGACCGCAAGCTGTCCGCGACGTCCTCGGTGGCGGCCAGCGAGGCGGTGCTCGACGGCCTCACCACCCTGAAGGGCACCATCGGCGACACCGATGACGGGACCTCGCCGGCCGCCCGCCTCGGGGCCCTCAACGCCGCTCTGCTGATGGCGGCCAACAAGCCCGACGACGCGGCGCTCGCCCGCACCGCCGTGGACCGGGCCCGCGATCTGGCCGCCAGCCTCGCCGCCGGCGCCACGGCGGTCCAGTCCGTCCGGGCCCAGGCCGATGCGGGCCTCGCCGACTCGGTGGCGCGGATCAACGATCTCCTGACCCAGTTCGACGCCGCCAACCGCCTCGTCACCAACGGCACGGGCGCCGACGTCACCGACGCCCTGGACGACCGCGACCGCATCCTCGCCAACCTGTCGCAGGAGATCGGGATCTCCACCGTGACCCGCGCGGGCAACGACGTCGCCATCTACACCGACAGCGGCGTGCCGCTGTTCGAGCGCAGCCCGCGCCGCGTGTCCTTCACCCCCACCACCGCCTTCCCGGCCGGGACCACGGGTGCTGCCGTCACCGTGGACGGGGTGCCGGTGACCGGCGCGACCTCGCCGATGCCGGTACATTCGGGGCGCATCGCGGGCCTCGCCGAACTGCGCGACAACGTCGCGACCCGCTACGAGGCCCAGCTCGACGGCATCGCCAACGGCCTGATCGACGCCTTCGCGGAGACCGGGACCGACGCCCTGGGGAATCCGGTGCGGGCGGCGGGCCTGTTCACGGCCGGTCCGGGCGGCCCCGTCCCCAACGGCACCACGGCCAACCAGCTCGGGCTCGCCGCCCGGATCCGGGTGAACGCGGCCGTCGATCCGCAGCAGGGCGGGAACGTCAGCCTCCTGCGCGACGGCGGCATCGCCGGGGCCGCGTACCGGTCCAACCCCGACCCGGCGACGAACGCGGCCTACCCCGACCGCCTGCGCGCCCTGGCCGCCGCCCTCGGGGCGGACCGCCCCTTCGACGCTTCGTCGGACCTCGGCACCCGCAGCTCCCTGCAGGACTTCGCGACCGCCTCGACCGGATGGCTCTCGGCCAAGCGTCAGGCCGCGACCACGAACTCCGACTACCAGTCGACCCTCCTCGCGCGCGCCTCGGACGCCTACTCGAACGCGACGGGCGTCAACACCGACGACGAGACGGCCATGACCCTCCAGCTCGAACGGTCCTACACCGCCTCGGCCAAGCTGCTGACGGTGATCAACGACCTCCTCAAAACCCTGATGGATGCGGTGCGATAGACGCCATGCGGACCAACGCCCTCTCCACCCTGAGCTTCTGGAGCGCGCCTCGCACCGGGGTCGCCCGCATGCAGGCGGACATCGCGCGCGGCAACGAGGAACTCGTCACCGGGCGCTTCGCGGATGTGGGTCTGGTGCTCGGCAGCCGCGCCGGGATCACCGTGGGCCTGCGCCAGAAATCGGCCGAGCTCGCGGCCCTGCGCGACGGCAATGCCGGCACCGCCCTTCGCCTGAGCACCAGCCAGGCCGCCTTGAAACAGATGCAGGAGTCCGCCGACACCGCGCTCAAGACCCTCACGGGCCTGCCGGAGGACAAGCGGGCCGGCGCTCTGAAGGCCATGGCCGCGAACCAGCTCGCCGGACTCACCGGCCTCCTGAACACCTCGGTCGACGGCCAGTTCGTGTTCGGCGGCACCAACACGGGTCGCGCGCCGATGACGGCCTACACGGCGAGCCCGGCCGCACCGGCCAAGGCGGCCGTCGACGCGGCCTTCCTGAAGGCCTTCGGGGTGACGCAGGAGAGCGCCGGCGCCGGCACGATCACGGCGGATGCCCTCTCGGCCTTCCTCGACGGGCCGTTCCAGGACCTGTTCGACGACGCCTCCTGGGCCGCCGACTGGTCCGGTGCGGGCACCGCGCCGCTCACCAGCCAGATCTCCCTGACCGAGACGGTGCAGAGCTCGGCCAGCGCGAACGCGCCGGCCTTCCGCAAGCTCGCCATGGCCTACGTGATGGCCTCGGACCTCGGGGCGTCGAACCTCTCGGCGGCGGCCCAGGCCGTCCTCGGCGAGAGGGTCGCGAAGGGCTTGAGCGAGGCGAGCGGGGGACTGGTCGCGCTGCAGGCGGATCTCGGCCGCTCGCAGGCGGCGATCACCGCCGCCAACACCCGGTTGGACGCGCAGAAGAGCCTGTTCGCGAACCAGATCGGCCAGATGGAGGGGGTGGACACGGCCGAGGCCAAGACCCGCGTCGACCGCCTCTCGACCCAGGTCCAGATCTCCTACGCCCTCACCGCGCAGCTGCGCCAGCTCAGCCTCGTGGCGTATATCTGACGCGGCTCGGCCGCACGCATCATCCGGCGGACGCCTCCGCCGGCCCCTCGGATCTCCGGCTCGAATCCGCGCCCCGGCGCGCGGCGGCCCCCGGACACACGGGACAGGACCCCATGTACCAGTTTTCCTACGCCGAGATCCTGGAGGAAGCGCCCGCCATCGCGCGTGAGCGCGAGCGGGTGGCCTTCGACCGGGCCCTCGACCTCCTCCGGCTCGCGGACCGGCCCGACGCCGAGCAGACCGACCGCGCCACGGCGGCGGGCTTCCTGCAGAGCCTCTGGGGCGTGCTGATCGACGACCTCCAGAGCGATGAGAACGGCCTGCCGCCGGACCTGCGCGCGGACCTCGTCTCGATCGGCCTGTGGAGCATGCACGAGGCCAACGCCGTGATCGCGACGCCGCAGCGGGACCTCTCCGCCCTGATCACGGTGAACACCGCCATCCGGGACGGCCTGCGGTGAGCCGACCCCTGCGCCTCTCGCTGCGCGCCGGCGAGCGCGTCTACATGAACGGCGCGGTCCTGCGGGTCGACCGGAAGGTCTCCCTGGAGCTTCTGAACGACGCCAGCTTCCTGCTCGAGACCCACGTGCTGCAGGCGGATGCGGCGACGACGCCCCTGCGCCAGCTCTACTTCGCGGCCCAGACCATCCTGATCGAGCCCGGCAACGCCGAGCGGGCGCGCGCGCTGTTCCGCACCCTTCAGGCCGGCATCCTGGCGGCCGTGGTGGATCCGGACATCCGCGCGGGCGTCACCGCCGCCGGCCCGCTCGTCGAGGGCGGCCGGCTCATCGAGGCCCTCAAGCTGATCCGCGGGCTCTACGCGGCGGAGGCCGCCCTCCTGGCGGCGTCACCCCAGGTCGAAGCCGCGTCGGCGGCCGATCCGCAAACCCAGACACGTCCGGCCTGAGGGCCATTCTTCGGGCCCCAGGGCCGCCACACTTAAGGAAGCCCGCGATGAGCGTCGCCAGCGTCACCAGCACGGCCACATCCCAGACGGCCAGCACCGCCGCCGCGACCAAGTCCGCGACGGGCGTGGCCGCCAAGATGAACGCGGACACCTTCCTCACCCTGCTGATGACGCAGCTGAAGAACCAGGATCCGACGAAGCCGATGGATTCCACGGCCTACGTGAGCGAGCTCGCGACCTTCTCGCAGGTGGAGCAGGCGACCAAGACGAACGCCAAGCTCGATTCGCTGCTCTCCTCGAGCTTCCTCTCCCAGGCCGACCAGATCATCGGCCGCACCATCACCTCCGCCGACGGCACCGTCACGGGTCAGGTCCAGTCCGTGAAGATCACCAGCGAGGGCGCGCTCGCCCGCCTCGCCACCGGCGCGGACGTGCTGCTCACCGAAGGCATTTCGCTGTCGCAGTGACGGGCCGGCCGGGTTAGACCCGCGATCCCAGACCCTCAGGACAAGGCCGCCCCGGATGAACGAGGTCGACGCCCTCGAACTCGTGCGCGCCGCGATCTGGACCGTGATCGTCGCCGCCGGCCCCGCCATCGGTGCCGCCATGCTGGTCGGCATCGCGGTGGCGCTGCTTCAGGCGCTGACCCAGATCCAGGAGGTGACGCTCACCTTCGTGCCCAAGATCGTGGTCATCCTGCTGGTGCTGCTCATCACCAGCTCCTTCATCGGGGCGCAGATCTACACCTTCGCCGAGGCCACCTACGGGCGCATCGTCACGGGGTTCTGAGGGCGAACCCGCGCAGGGCGATCCCGGCTCCTTCGAGGCGCGCCCGCACCGCTCGGGCCATCGCGATGGCGTGCGCGCTGTCGCCGTGCACGCAGACCGAATCGATGCGCGTCGGCAGGTGCGTGCCCGCCGCCGTCACGATGGCGCCGGCGCGCACCATCGCCAGCACCCGTTCGGCGGCCGTCTCCGGATCCGTGACGAGCGCGCCCGCCCGACCGCGCGGGATCAGCCGACCCGCCTCGTCGTAGCCGCGATCGGCGAAGATCTCCGCGTAGACGGCGAGGCCCGCCGCCTCACCCGCCGCGACCTGCTGCGTGCGGGCGATGGCGAGGAGCCCCAGCGTGGGATCGACGGCCCTGACGGCGCGGGCGACGGCATCGGCCGCATCGCGCTCCGCCGCCGCCCGGTTGGCGAGCGCGCCGTGCGCCTTGACGTAGCCGAGGCGGTGCCCGGCCAGGGCGGCGAGGCCCTGCGCGGCACCGACCTGATAGGCGACCTGCCGCTCGATCTCCGCCGCCGTCACCGGCATCGGCCGCCGCCCGAACCCGGGCAGATCCGCGTAGCCCGGATGCGCGCCGACCGCGACGCCACGGGACCGGGCCAGCGCGAAGGTCTCGGCCATGATCTCGGGGTCCCCCGCGTGGAACCCGCAGGCGACGTTGGCCGAGGTGACGATGCCGAGCATGGCCGCGTCGTCGCCGCAGCGATAGGCGCCGAAGCCTTCGCCGAGGTCGGCGTTCAGGTCGATGGTCGGCATCGCGTCTCCTTGACTTCCGGCGATCCTACCCGAAGACGCCGTCGATGAGGTTGGTGCCGAGCAGGAATTCCGAGGTGAAGCGCGTGCGCAGGACGGGCCGGCGCGTCACGGCCGGAACCAGGGCCGCGGCCTCCGCCCGGCGCGCGGCCACGGCCTCGGCGAGATCGACCTCTGCGAAGCGCAGGACCGTCCCGGGCCGGGCCTGGGCGAGCCGGCCGAGATCGGCGCCGATCACGGTCGCGATCTTCGGGTAGCCGCCGGTGGGCTGGCGGTCGGCCATCAGCACGAGGGGCTGGCCCGAGCCCGGCACCTGGATCGCCCCCATGGCGATCCCGTCCGAGACGATGTCGTGGGTCCGGGCCTCGATGTTCGGGCCTTCGAGGAAGCAGGCCATGCGGTCGCCGCGCGCACCCACCCGCCAGGGGCCGGCCAGGAAAGCCGCGATGGCGGCCTCCGCGAAATGATCGTCCTGGGGCCCGAGCACGATCCGGATCGTGTCCGGCGGCCGATGGAGGATGGGCAGGTCGAGCTGCGCGGCCTCGCCGATGACGGCGCGCGGTTCCAGCACCGACAGGACATCGCCGGCCTGGAGACCGCGCCCGTCGAGGCCGCCGAGACGGGACCGGGTGTGGGTGGCGGTGGAGCCGAGGACCGGCGCCACGTCGATCTGGCCCGCCACCGCGAGGCTGGTCCAGACGCCGGCCTCGCCGGCCCGGATGCCGAGGCGCTCGCCCGGGCGCAGGGTCAGGCCGACGGGGCAGGGCAGGGCGCGCCCGTCGAGGTCGATGCGGGGGGCGCCCCCCGCCAGCGCCACGTCGACCGGCTCGCCCTCGATCGTCAGGGACATTCCGCCGAGCGAAACCTCGATGGCGGTGGCGCCCGGCGGGTTGTCCAGCGCCCGGTTCGCGCAGGCCTGCGCGAGGGGGTCCATTGGGCCGGCCGGGGTGATGCCGTAGCGCAGGTAGCCGTGGCGGCCGCCATCCTGCAGGGTGCTGCCGGCGCCGGCCGAAAGGATGCGGATGCGGGTCCGGCCGCCCATCAATCCTCCCGGCGGGCGACGATGTCGCCGCGTGCGGCCCGCGCGTCGAGTTCGGCGAAGGTCGCCGCGTCGATGGCCGCGAAGCGCAGGACGTCGCCGGGCTCGATGAGGAAAGTCTCGGTCCGCGCGGGCGCGAAAAGCCGCTCGGGCGTTCGCCCGACGACGTACCAGCCCGTGGGCATCGGCACGGTGGCGACCGCCGCCAGTCCGCCGCCGATCAGGATCGCGTTGGCCGGGTGGGGCGGGCGCGGCGAGGCCCGCCGGCCGATGGCGAGCGCGTCCGGCAGACCGCCCAGATAGGCGAAGCCCGGTGCAAAGCCGTACATGTAAACCCGGTATTCCGCTTGCGCGTGCAGGTCCGCGATCCCCGCCGGGGACAGGCCGGCCCAGTCGGCCACCGTCCCGATGTCTTCGGCGAGGTCCGGGTCGTAGCAGCAGGGCAGGGTCCAGCGGCGCCCGCCGCCCGCTCGGGGGCGAGCCCCGGCGACGCCTGCCTCGACGAAGCGACAGAGATCGGCCCGGTCGAGCACCAGGGGATCGTAGTGGATCATCAGGGAGCGGTAGGTCGGCACCGTCTCGCGCAGGCCCGGAACGGCCGCCTCCGCGAGGGCGGCGTCGAGGGCCAGCACGCGCGCGTTCAGGTCCGGATCGACCCGGGCTCCGAACTCGACCACCAGGGCCGTTTCCCCGGCGTCGCGCATGCGCACCGGTTCGATGCCCGCCTCGATCCGACCCTGCACGGCCACGCCCTCAAGCCTCCCGGCGCCGACACCCCGAGGCGGCGCGGGCGGCAGCGTTTCACAGCACGGGCGGCCTGACGAGTCCCCGTTGCGGCGCGGCGCGCGGGCTCAGTGTCCGCCCGAGACCTGCCGGTTCCGCTTCTTATCACGCTGATAGGCGGTGATCGCCTGGGCGCAAGGGCGCGAGAGCTTTCGGATGTTCTGCCGGAAGCAGGCCTCCACCTCCGGGCCGCCCGGCGCATGCATGCTGCAATGCTCGAGGTAATCGCCGGTGCAGGACAGCTTGAGAAGTTCGCGCATCGGGGTCGGCTGGGCCGCAGCCGCGGCGGGCACGAGGAGGACGCCGAGGACGAGGACGGTGGAGCGAAGGAGAGGCATGGGTACGCAGGTGCTTTCGAATCAGGATGACGAAGTCATCTCTCAACGCCGAAGTGACGATTCCCGCCGCATGAAGTCGAGCGTTTCACGCGTTTAGACCTCCGAATGCCACAAGTCAGGCACCGGAGACGGGGGCCTGATAGGAAATCCCGTTGGCCTCGTCGAAGATCTCGACCACCCAGCTTCGCGTCGCGTTGCAGCTGGAGGCCGCGGTGCGGCGGCAGGCCTTGGCGAGCCGATCTGCGATCTGCATGGCTTCCGCGAGCAGCGAGGTCTCGAGTGCTTCCGGCGCCTGCCAGATCATGGCATGGGTCGAGCGGATCTGGAGGCGAAACTCGAACATCGGACCCTGCATCGAAATCGTCATTGTGCTTTTAGATCGGAGCGCGCGTTCGTATTTTCTAAAGACCTCGTCAGACACCGACAAGGTCACGGCTATGCCCTGGGGTCCCTTCGGCTTGTCCGAGCGTCCCATTCGCCGGCCGGATGCGGCCCGTCCCGTGGCGTGGCGGTCGACGCGGCCCCCGCCACCGGCCGGACAGGCGACCCTCGCGCAAGCTTGGGGCGCGACAAGCCCCCGTTCCAGACACGGGGGTTGAGCATCCGCCATGGCGGCAAGCGAAGCGATCGCGGGAGAGCGCCGGTCCCAGCGGGACATCGGGTTCGCGGCGGGCATCGTCGCCATCCTGGCGATCCTGTTTCTGCCGGTGCCGGCAATCCTGCTCGACATCGGACTCGCCTTCTCGATCGCTCTGTCGGTGCTGATCCTGATGGTGGCGCTCTGGATCAAGAAGCCGCTCGAATTCTCGGCCTTTCCCACCGTCCTCCTCATCGCGACCCTGCTGCGCCTGGCGCTCGGCATCGCCACCACCCGGCTGATCCTGGCCAACGGCCAGCACGGCGTCTCGGCGGCCGGCCACGTCATCCAGGGCTTCTCGCAATTCGTGATGAGCGGCGACTTCGTCATCGGGATCGTGGTCTTCCTGATCCTGATCACGGTGAACTTCCTCGTCATCACCAAGGGCGCCACCCGCATCGCCGAGGTCGGCGCGCGCTTCACCCTCGACGCGATCCCCGGCAAGCAGATGGCGATCGACGCCGATCTCAATGCCGGGCTGATCGACGACAAGGAGGCGCAATCCCGCCGCCGCGAACTGGAGGAGGAGAGCGCCTTCTTCGGCTCCATGGACGGCGCCTCGAAGTTCGTGCGCGGCGAGGCCATCGCCTCCCTCATCACCATCGCCGTCAACGTGTTCGGCGGCATCATCATCGGCACCACCCGCCACGGTATGCCGCTCGGCCAGGCGGCGGAGGTGTTCACGAAGCTCTCGGTCGGCGACGGCCTCGTCTCGCAGATCCCGGCGCTGATCGTCTCGCTGGCCGCCGGCCTCCTCGTCTCGAAGGGCGGTACGCGCGGCACCGCCGAGCAGGCGGTGATGGGCCAACTCGGGGCCTATCCGCGCGCCCTGTCGGTGGCCGCGGCCCTGATGTTCATGTTCGCCCTGGTGCCGGGCCTGCCCTTCGTGCCCTTCATGGTGCTCTCCGGGCTGATGGCCTTCACCGCCTATGCGATCCCGAAGAAGATCGCGGCGCAGAAGGCCATCGTCGACGCCAAGGCGGTGGCCGACGAGGAGAAGAAGCAGGTCGCGGTGCGCGAATCCGTCAAGGAGTCGCTCAAGACGCCGGAGATCGAACTCTGCCTCGGGCGCCAGGTCTCGGCGCAGCTCCAGGGCACGCAATCCGAGCTGTCGCACCGGGTCGCCAAGATGCGTCGCAAGTTCGCGCGCCAGTACGGCTTCGTGGTGCCCGACATCAAGCTCACGGACAGCCTCGCCGTGCCGCCGAAATGCTACCAGATCCTCATCCACGGCACCGTGGTGGCGACCCAGGAACTGCGGCCCGGCGAACTCCTCGTGGTGGTGGGCGACGGCCCCGTGCCGGACGTGCCGAGCGACGAGGTCCGCGAGCCCGCCTTCGGCATGAAGGCGCGCTGGGTGCTCGACGCCTATGCGGGCGAGGTGCGGCGCGGCGGCTTCGAGCCCATCGACGGCGCCTCCGTGCTGCTGACCCACCTCTCGGAGGTCATCCGCAACAACCTGCCCACCCTGCTGTCCTACAAGGACATGCGCAATCTGCTCGACCGCCTCGACCCGGAGTACAAGCGTCTGCTCGACGAGATCTGCCCGTCGCAGATTTCCTATTCGGGCCTCCAGGCGGTGCTCAAGCTCCTGCTCTCCGAGCGGGTCTCGATCCGCAATCTGCACCTCATCCTGGAGGCGGTGGCCGAGATCACACCCCATGCCCGCCGGGCCGAGCAGATCGCCGAGCATGTCCGCATGCGCATCGCCCAGCAGATCTGCGGGGATCTCGCCGAGAACGGCGTGCTCTCGGTGCTGCGCTTGGGCAGCGCCTGGGATCTCTCCTTCCACCAGAGCCTGAAGCGCGACGGCAAGGGGGAGGTCATCGAGTTCGACATCGACCCGCGCCTCGTGGAGCAGTTCGGCACCGAGGCCTCGGAGGCGATCCGCAAGCAGATGCGCGAGACCCGCAGCTTCGCCCTCGTCACCGCGCCGGATGCCCGCCCCTACGTGCGCATGATCATCGAGCGGCTCTACCCGACGCTGGCCGTGCTCTCGCACCTCGAGATCGCCCGCGGGGTCGAGATCCGCTCCCTCGGGACGATCTCGTGACCGCGCTGGTCGCCTCGGGTCTCCTGGCTCCGGAAAGCTTCCTCGGCGTCTTCCTGATCTTCTGCCGCGTCGGCGCCTGCCTCCTCATCGTGCCGGGCTTCTCCAGCCCCCGCGTGCCGGCGCAGGTCCGCCTCCTCATCTCGCTGGCGGTCTCGCTGGCCCTCAGTCCCCTGCTGCTGCCCCTGTTCCAGGGCAAGCTCTCGGCCCAGGATCCGGGCGCGACCCTCGCCTGGATCGTCACCGAGAGCCTGACCGGCCTCGTCCTCGGGTTCCTCGGGCGGATCTTCTACGTGGTGCTCGAAACCGTGGTGAACGCCGCCGTCACCATGGTGGGCTTCGGCGGCATGCCGGGCTCGGTGGCCGAGGGCATGGACCCGGTGCCGGCCGTCGAGGCGATGATCATGATGGCCGCCGCCGCCCTGCTGTTCGCCGCCGACCTGCACTGGGAGCTGTTCCGGGGGCTGATCGATTCCTACAGCCGCATCCCCCCCGGCGAGGGTATCGGCTCGCAGGCCGCCCTGGTGCGCATCGTCGATCAGGTCACGACCGCCTTCGTGCTGGGACTGCGCATCACCTCGCCGTTCCTCGTCTACGCGGTCGCGGTGAACCTCGCGGCCGGCTTCATCAACAAGCTCGTTCCGCAGATCCCGGTCTACTTCATCGCCACGCCGTTCATCATGGCCGGGGGCCTGCTGCTGCTCTACGCCATCACCAACGAGTTCATGATGCAGTTCGTGATGGGCTACTTCGACTACCTGCGCCGGGGCTGAGCCGATGACCACCCGCCTCCGGCTCATCCGCGCCCAGCGCCTCCTCAAGGTCCAGGAACAGATGCGGGGCATCGCCGAGCGCGACCTCGCCGAGACCCGGGCCAAGGCCGCCAAGGTGGAGGCCGACCGGGCCGCCATGCTGGCCACGCTGGCCGGCGAGACCATGCAGGGCCTCTTCCTCGATGCCGCCGCGCGCCGTCTGCGGGCGCTCGCCGGTGAGGCGACGGATCTCGCCGCCACCGCCGCCCGGCAGTCCGAGACCGTCCGCGCCCGGGGCCTGGCCGAGAAGCGGGCCGAGCGCCAAGCCGAGGGCCTCGTCCGGCTGCGCGCCCACGAACGCGAGCAGGCCGATATGCTGGAACAGCTCCACCTCATGGTGGCGCGGGCCGGGACGCCGCGGGACTGAGGCGTCGCGCCGGGCGCCGACGCAAGCCTGCCGAAAGCCACGGCGCCTATCGCTGCCGACCATCGGCGCTCTCGAACCCGAATCGCGGCGTCCGCCAACCGAAGATCTGCAAGAGACGGCCCGCAAGAGACGACGCGCAAGAGACGACCCGCATGAGCATCTCGCCCCCCACCGACATCGTCCTCGATGTCGCCCGCGCCGCCGATCCGGGCCGCGTGCAGGAAGCCACCGCCAAGCTGTCGGCGCCCGGGACCGACCCGGCGGCCTTCGGCGACGCCTACCGCATGGCCGGCACCTCCGTGCACATGCCGCTCGATGCCCGGGGCACCCTCACGGCGCTCCAGACCGACAACGCGGTCTCCGGCGCCGGCAAGGCGGGCGATCCCTACAAGCAGTTCGAGGCCTTCGTCCTGCGCCAGTTCGTCGAGACGATGATGCCGGCCAAGTCCAACGCGGTGTTCGGCAAGGGCAATGCCGGGGGCATCTGGAAATCGATGCTGGCCGATCAGGTCGGCACCCAGGTCGCCAAGGCGGGCGGCCTCGGCATCGCCCGGCTGCTGGAGGCGGCCCGCCCCCTGAACACGCCCGCCCCCGCACCGGCTTCCAAGACCTCGGACATCTGAAGGCGCCCCATGCTGATCGCATCCCTGAAGCGGCTCGAAGAGACGGTGGCGGCGGAGACCGAGGCGCTGATGGCCCACCGCCCCATCGACCAGGAGGCGGTGAACCGGCGGAAAAGCCAGAGTCTGCTCGAACTCACCCGGCTGACGCGGGGCCTCGACCCGGACCAGCTCGACGCCCCCGTGATCGACCAGCTCCTGCGCCTGCGCGGTGCCCTGGACCGCAACCAGGCCACCGTCGGCCTGCACCTGCGCGCCGTCGAGGAGATCTCCGGCATCGTCGCGGATTCCCTGCGCGACGCGGAATCCGACGGCACCTATTCCGGTCACGTCCGGCGCTGAGATCGAACGCCCGCCATGCGCATCCTCGTCACCGGCCTCTGGATCTGCGGCCTCACCATCCTGTCCTGTTACGGGGCGGTGACCTGGGGGGAGGGGCTGTTCGCCAAGAAGGCCGAACCCTACCTCGAAGGCCTGCAGTACCAGAAGCTGCCACCCATCAACGTTCCGATGGTGGTGGACGGCAAGGTGCAGGGTTACATCGTCGCCGTACTGGTCTTCACCGCCGATGCGCGGCTGATGCACACGCTCTCGGTGCCGCCCAATGCTTTCGTCGTCGACGAAACCTTCCGGCAGATCTACACGGACCCGGCGATCGATTTCAAACGCCTGTCCCGCTACAATGTCACCCAGCGCCTCGCCGAGATCCGCAAACAGGTCAATGTCCGCCTGGGCTCGGACGTGGTGAAGGACGTGCTGGTCGAGGAGTTCAACTTCGTGGCCAAGCGCGAAGTCCGGTCCTGAGCCCCGTCACGGGGCGTGTCGCCGCTCGGGCTTCGTGTCTCACATCTTGATCCTCGCCTCGGCGAAGGGCGCTCACGCCTCCGCCAGGGCGCGCGCGACCGCATCCCCCGCCAGGAGCGCCGTGAGCCGCCGGTCGGCCTCGGCATCCGCCGCAAGCGCGAGGCCGCCGCAGGCCAGCCCCGTTCCGGCGACGGCGTAGCGCAGCGCACTCGTGGGCTGGAGGCCGCCCGACGCCGCCGCGATGAAGCCGCGCAGGGCGCCCGGATGCGCGTTGCAGCCGTTCTGGATCGTCAGGCCTGCACCGCGTCCGTCGAGCACCAGAGCCGAGAGCGCGAGACGGGCCCGGCCCGCCTGCGCCATCGCCCGACGCGGGCCGGCGAGGCCAACCAGGATCTCGGGCGCGAGGTGGACGATTCCCTCGAAGGCGACCGGGCCCGCCTCCACCGCGAAGCGATCGAGGACGACGAGGCCCGAGAGGTCGTCGAGCACGAGGAAGAGCCGGCGATGCGCGAGATCCGGCCCGTGCACCTGCGTGGCGAGCCGGTGCAGCGTGGCCCCGTCCAGGCGCTCCGCCCCGAGGTAGCGGGCGAGGCCAGCGCTGGCCGCGCGCCCCTCCGGCACCGCCACGTTGTGGCCCGCCTCCGAGAGGACGTGGTGGCGCGCCGCTCCGGTCTCGATCAGGC
>NZ_JAIEOF010000419.1 GCF_019750675.1 Methylobacterium sp. | reverse complement strand
CTGATCGAACGCTCCGGCGCGCAATTGACGTTGTCGAACATCTCGCAGCCGGGCGCCACGGGCGCCGTGGTGCGAATCAGCTGGGCTCGCCACATCTTCGAGCGGGATGCGATCTCGCTGCATCACGCGCGATTGAGTCGCCCGCAACCCCTAACCGAAACCAGTACGTCACCTATATAATGCAGCAATGAAAACTCAAACGACCATTGATCAGGAATCACGGAGGAGCGTCGGATGCTGACGCAGACTGGAACCACGGCGCCTGGCGCCGACATCGCGCAGCTTGCCGACAACGATCCGCTCGCGGCCTTCACGGACCGCACCCTGCTGATCGTCGATGACGACAAGCCCTTCTCGACGCGGCTCGCCCGCGCCATGGAGATGCGTGGCTACGAAGTGCAGGTGGCCGAGAGCGTCGCGGACGGCGTCTCCATGGTCGATGCGCGACCGCCCGCCTTCGCCGTCATCGACATGCGCCTCGGGGACGGCAACGGCCTCGACGTGATCGCCCGCCTGAAGGAGCGCCGGCCCGAGGCCCGCGGCGTCATCCTGACGGGGTACGGCAACATCGCGACCGCCGTCACGGCGGTGAAGCTCGGCGCCTTCGATTACCTCGCCAAGCCCGCCGACGCCGACGAGATCCACGGCACGCTCATGGCGCAGCCCGGCGAGCGGGCGGACCCGCCCGAGAACCCCATGTCGGCTGACCGGGTGCGTTGGGAGCACATCCAGCGCGTCTACGAGCTTTGCGGCCGCAACGTCTCGGAGACCGCCCGGCGCCTGAACATGCACCGCCGGACGCTCCAGCGGATCCTGGCCAAGCGCGCCCCGCGCTGAGGCTTGGCTTCGACGAACCGGGAGGGGCGACGTTGCGCGACCGATGCGGTTCGCGCTACGTCGCCCTTTCTCCGATCGGCACCGGGAGAGCCTGGACGCCGGACCGGCCATGGGACGAGTCAGCTGTGAACACGCGCAACCTCATCACCATCCTCAGCATGATGGTGCTCGTCGGCACGGAAGTCTTCGCCGTCGCGATCGCGGCGGGCTGGGCCCTCGCCGGCCTGTTCGACCTCGGCGACACGGTGGGCCATGTGCTGATGGCGGTCTTCAGCGTGGGGGCCGCCTGGGTGATGCTGCAATTGTGGCGCCGGGCCACCAGCATCGAGCCGCTGCGGGATCCGGCCGCTAAGACGCGCTGAGAGCGATCGGGTCAGAAAGGTCCGCCGACGCTCCCTGCGTCCCGTTGGCCGTTTCGCGTTGCCTGAGGCGCGTTTCCCGATTATCGCCAGGGTGCCCTGACCTGAGCCGGGGTGCCCCGACATCAGATCGAGTCCGAGCCCATGAAAGCACGCATCATCGTCACCCTGAAGACCGGCGTGCTGGACCCGCAGGGCAAGGCGATCGAAGCGGCCCTGACGTCCTTCGGCCTCACCGGCATCGACGGCGTGCGCCAGGGCAAGGTCTTCGACGTCGAGATCGCGGGCAATGACCGCGCGGCAGCCGAGGCGACCCTGAAGAGCGCCTGCGAGAAGCTGCTCGCCAACACCGTCGTCGAGAACTACGCCATCGAGATCGCCTGATGCGCGCCGCCATCATCGTCTTCCCGGGCTCCAACCGCGACGCGGACGTGGCCCGGGCCCTGACCCGATCGGGGGCCGAGGTCGTCAAGGTCTGGCACGCCGACACCGCGTTGCCGGCCGGCACGGATCTCGCCGTCCTGCCCGGCGGCTTCTCTTACGGCGATTATCTGCGCTGCGGCGCCATCGCGGGCCGCGCGGCGGCGATGGACGCGGTCCGCGCCCACGCGGCGCGGGGCGGCCTCGTGCTCGGCATCTGCAACGGCTTCCAGATCCTGTGCGAATCGGGCCTGCTGCCCGGTGTGCTGATGCGCAACGTCGACCGGCGCTTCATCTGCCACCGCCAGTTGCTCCGGGTGGAGCGGGCCGACACGCGGTTCACCTCGGCCTACGCGCCGAACCAGGTGATCGATGTGTGCGTGGCCCATGGTGAGGGCAACTACTTCGCCGATGCCGACACCATCGCGCGCCTGGAGGGCGACGGTAGGGTGGCCTTCCGTTACTCGGACGCCGCCGGCAACCTGACGGTGGACGCGAACCGCAACGGCTCGCTGAACTCCATCGCGGGCATCTATTCCGAAAAGCTCAACGTGCTCGGCCTGATGCCGCACCCGGAGAACTTCGTCGAGGATCTCGTCGGCGGCACGGACGGGCGCGGCCTGTTCGAAAGCCTCGCGGCTTAGCGGACGCACCGGAGCCCTCTTCCCTCTCCCGCGTACGGGAGAGGGGCTACACCGGTCTCAGTGGCCGTCGAATTCCATCAGCGTTCGCACCGGCACGTCGAGGTCGCGCAGCTTCTGAGCGCCGCCGATCTCCGGCAGGTCGATGACGAAGCAGGCGGCGACCACCTCGGCGCCGATCCGGCGCAGCAGGTTCACCGCCGCGCAGGCCGTGCCGCCGGTGGCGATGAGGTCGTCCACCAGCAGCACCCGGTCACCCGGCTTGATGGCATCGACGTGGATTTCCATCTCGTCGGTGCCGTATTCGAGGGCGTAGGCGATCGAAACGGTCTGGTGGGGCAGCTTGCCCTTCTTGCGGATAGGCACGAAGCCCGAGGAGAGCTGGTGCGCCACCGCGCCGCCGAGGATGAAGCCCCGCGCCTCGATGCCCGCCACCTGATCGATCCGCCCACCCGCATAGGGATGCACCAGGGCGTCCACCGCCCGCCGGAAGGCCCGGGGATCGCTCAACAGGGTGGTGATGTCCCGGAAGATGATGCCGGGCTTCGGGTAATCCGGAATTGACCGGATCGAGTCCTTGAGCGCGATGTGGCGGCGCGGTTCCATGCGGGTCTCTCAGGAGGGTTTCGGAAGGACGGGGCGCGGTCAGGCGTTGGCGCGGCGCAGGATCTTGACGAGTTCGCCGTGCAGGATCTCGTTGCCGCAGGCCACCGAGCGGGCCGCCAGGGGCTCGGCGCCCCCGTCCGCGCTGGTGACGAAGCCGCCGGCCTCGCGCACAAGAATGATGCCCGCCGCGATGTCCCAGGTCTGCAGGTCGCGCTCCCAGTAAAGGTCGGAACGGCCGCAGGCGACGTAGGCGAGGTCGAGTGCCGCCGAACCGAAGCGGCGGGCGCCGCCGCTCACCGCCATCACCGCCGCGACCTCGCGCAGCAGCTTGGGATGGTCACCGCGCCCGAGATAGGGTGAGCCGTAGGCGATCAAGGCGTCGGCCATGTCGGTGCGGCCGGACACGCGAAGGCGGCGGTTGTTGAGATAGGCGCCCTTGCCGCGCTCGGCCACGAACAGCTCGTCCTTGGCCGGATCGTAGACCACCCCGGCCACGATCTGACCTTCCCGTTCGAGCCCGACCGAGATCGCGAAGTGCGGGATGCCGTGCAGGAAGTTCGTGGTGCCGTCGAGGGGGTCGACGTGCCAGGTGTGGCTCTTGTCCGCCCCCTCGACGATTCCGGACTCCTCCAGGACAAGTCCGTAGCCGGGCCGCGCCTTCATCAGGGCGTCGCGCAGCACTTCCTCGGCCTTGCGGTCGGCGGCCGAGACGAAGTTGCCCGGGCCCTTGCGGGAGACCTGAAGGTTCTCGATCTCGCCGTAGTCACGCTTCAGGCCACGGGCGGCCTTGCGGACGGCATCGACCATCACGGTCATGAGAGGTGAACTGATCATCGATCTTCAGGTCCAAGCCGTTTCAAAGAACGCCGTTTGCGAGAACGTCGAGGCGGAGCGCGCCGCGTCGACCGCGAATTCGCGCCGCCATAGCACGTTTGCGCGCCGGCTCACCCCTCGCGAATGCGGGTCTGACCCGAGCGAGCCTATTTGACGTTGGCGCGCTCGGCGGCCAGGGCCTCGGCACGCTGACGCTCCTCGGCGGGCAGATTCTTCAGGTTGTCGTCGAGCCAGGGGTCGGACAGCCCCTGCGCGGAGGCCGCGAGGTTCCAGGCGGCGGCCTCGACGGCGTTCTTCTGGACGCCGCGTCCCACAACGAAGAGGCGCGCGGCCCGGTTCTGGGCGATCGCGTTGCCGCGCGCGGCCGCGTGCAGGAAGTAGCGCGCGGCGCGCGCCTCGTCCTTGGGCAGGCCGGTCCCGTTGAAGAGCAGGATGGCGAACTCGACCTCGCCGGCCAGATCGCCGTTGTCCGCCGCGCGCCGGAACCACTCCGCCGCCTGGCTCGCGTCCTTGGGCACGCCGCGTCCCTGGAGATAGAGGACGCCGAGATCGTGCTGGGCGGCCCCGATTTCACCCTCGGCCGCCTTGCGAAACAGGGTCGCGGCCCGGGCCTGGTCCGGGTCCGTGCCTGTGCCGAGCAGGATCAGCGCGAGGTTGTAGGCGGCGGTGGTGTCGCCCTTCTCCGCGGCCTGCTCGAGCCAATGGCGCCCGGCCTTCATGTCCTTGGCGCCGCCACGTCCGTCGATGGACATCAGCCCGAGGGAGGCCATGGCGTGAACATCGCCCTGGGCCGCGGCGAGGCGGTACCATTCGGCCGCCTTGACCGGATCCTGCTTGACGCCGAGCCCCTGGTTGTAGAGCTCGCCGAGCAGCGTCATCGCCGCCGCGTCCTTCGGATCAGCCGCGATCCGCTTCGTCGCCTCCCGGAAGGCGGTGGTGTACTGGCCGCGCTGGTAGGCCCCGAAGGCCGCGTCGACGGGCTTGTCGCCGGGCTTGGCCACCAGGGGCGCGATCCGCATGGCGCTCGGGGTGTAGGGCGTCGGCAATTCCTTCAGGGGCGCCTTGAACACCTCCCGCGTCACCGGCTTGGCCGCCTCGGGCGATTGTGTCGTCGCCGCCAGCGCGCCCGATGCGAGGAGGGCCGAGGCGACAGGCCCGAGGAGGAGGAGCCCGCGCGGCACCCTCACGAATCCGCCTCCCCGGCGGCGGTGACCTGCGCTTGAATCCCGGCCACGTCCGCCCCGAGCCAGAGGGCGCTCTCCAGCCCAAGGAACTCGGCCCGGGTGGCCAGGATCGGTCCGACCTGCTCGGGCGCATGGGCCACGGCGATGCAGGGCGTCTCGAAGATCTCGGTCCACCAGGTCGCGCGCTCGATGACCGTCTCGGCATCCGGCGCGACGCCGTCGGCGTAGAGGCCGCCGAACATCACGTAATCGACGCCCGCCTCGCCGGCCTCCATCGCGGCGTGGCGCTGCTCGTGGCCGCCCGCCCCGAGGATGCGTCCGTCGTCGAGCCGGTCCCGCAACTCGCGCAGCGTGCCCTCGCGCGGCTTGTCGACGTGAACTCCGTCGGCCCCGCCCCGCGCCGAGACGCTGACGAGGTCCCCGGCGAAGCCCGCGCAGGCGACGATCACGGCCGCGCCCGCCGCTTGCGCGGCCGGCGCGAGACGCTTGACCAGATTGACGAGGCTGCGCTCGTCGGACGGGGCGAGCCGCAGCAGCACGGCCGCGACGTCGCCGGCCGCGCAGGCGGCCGCGATGGCCGCCGCGAGGGTATCGGCGTCACCGGCCTCGACCCGGTGGGGGCTGAGCAGGGCGAGGCGGGTACGGGGTTCCGACATCAGGGTTCCGCTTCAGCCCGCCGCGCCGATTTTGGGGTCGAGAGAGCCGTTGGCATAGCGCTTGGCCATGGCGGCAACCGAGATCGGACGGATCTTGGAGCCCTGGCCAGCGGTGCCGAACTCCTCGAAGCGCTGACGGCAGAGCTTGGTCATCGCCTCCATGGCGGGCTTGAGGTACTTGCGCGGATCGAACTCGGCCTTGTTCTCGGCCAGGATCTTCCGGATCTGGCCGGTCATCGCCATCCGGTTGTCGGTGTCGATGTTGATCTTGCGCACGCCGTGCTTGATGCCGCGCTGGATCTCCTCGACGGGCACGCCCCAGGTCGGCTTCATCTCGCCGCCGTACTGGTTGATGATGTCCTGCAGGTCCTGCGGCACCGAGGAGGAGCCGTGCATCACCAAGTGGGTGGTGGGCAGGCGGCGGTGGATCTCCTCGATCACGTTCATCGCCAGGACGTCGCCGTCCGGCTTGCGCGTGAACTTGTAGGCGCCGTGCGAGGTGCCCATGGCGACCGCGAGGGCGTCGACCTTGGTAGCCTCCACGAACTTCACCGCCTCGTCCGGATCGGTGAGGAGCTGGTCGTGGCTGAGCACGCCCTCGAAACCGTGGCCGTCCTCGGCCTCGCCCTCGCCGCTCTCCAGGGAGCCGAGCACCCCGAGTTCGCCTTCCACCGAGACGCCGGCCCAGTGGGCCATCTTGGTGACGTTACGGGTGATCTCGACGTTGTAGGCATAGTCCGCCGGGGTCTTGCCGTCGGCCTTCAGCGAGCCGTCCATCATCACCGAGGTGAAGCCGTACTGGATCGCCGTGGCGCAGGTGGCCTCGTCGCTGCCGTGGTCGAGGTGCATGCAGACGGGGATGTGGGGGTAGATCTCCACCAGTCCGTCGATGAGCTTGGCCAGCACGATGTCGTTGGCGTAGGCGCGCGCGCCCTTGCTGGCCTGGAGGATCACCGGGGAATCGGTGGCGTCCGCCGCCGCCATGATGGCGAGGCCCTGCTCCATGTTGTTCAGGTTGAACGCCGGCACGCCGTATTCATGCTCGGCGGCATGGTCCAGCAGCTGCCTCAGGGTGATGCGGGCCATGGGTTTCTCCTCACAATCGACCACCGCTCGGGCGGTCCGCTAGCTCGTCGCGCCAGGAGGCGCAGTTCGTTTGGTCTGTCGGCCGTCCACGCGCGGGGCCGCGCCCCGCCGCGAGGTCAGCCCTTCGCGCGCAGGGCCTCGACGCCGGGCAGTTCCTTGCCCTCCAGCCATTCGAGGAAGGCGCCGCCGGCGGTGGACACGTAGGAGAAGGTTTCGCCGACACCCGCATGGTTGAGGGCCGCGACCGTATCGCCGCCGCCCGCCACCGAGACGAGCTTGCCGGCCTTGGTGCGTTCGGCCGCGTGCCGGGCCGCCGCCACGGTGGCGGCATCGAACGGGGTCAGCTCGAAGGCGCCCAGCGGCCCGTTCCAGACCAGGGTGGCGGCCTCGTCGATGGCGGCGTTGATCTCGGCCACGGAGGCCGGTCCGGCATCGAGGATCATGCCGCTCTCCGGCACGGCGTCGACCGGCACGGTCTCGTGCGCGGCGTTCGCCTTGAACTCGGCGGCCGAGACCGCGTCCACCGGCAGGATGATCCGGCACTTTGCGGCCTTGGCCGCCTCGACGATGCGCAGGGCGGTGTCGGCGAGGTCCTTCTCGCAGAGGGACTTGCCGACGCTCTTGCCCTGGGCGTGCAGGAAGGTGTTGGCCATGCCGCCGCCGATCACCAGCATGTCGACCTTGGCGACGAGGTTCTGGAGAAGGTCGATCTTGGAGGAGACCTTGGCGCCGCCCACCAGGGCGATCACGGGGCGGGCCGGGGATTCGAGGCCCTTGGTCAAGGCGTCGAGCTCGGCCTGCATCAGGCGGCCCGCATAGGCGGGCAGCAGGTGGGCGAGACCCTCCGTCGAGGCGTGGGCCCGGTGCGCGGCCGAGAACGCCTCGTTGACGTAGAGGTCGCCGTTGGCGGCGAGCTGTTCGGTGAACGCGCGGTCGTTCTTCTCCTCGCCCGCGTGGAAGCGGGTGTTCTCGAGGAGCAGCACGTCGCCGTCCTTCAGGGCCGCGACGGCGTCTGCCGACGCCGGCCCCACGCAATCCTCCGCGAAGGCGACGGGGCGGCCGAGATGCCCGCTCACGGTTCCGACCACCGGCTTCAGGGATTCGGAGGCGACGGGCTTGCCCTTCGGGCGGCCGAAATGCGCCAGCAGGACCACGCGGCCGCCCTTGTCGGCAATCTCGCGGATGGTCGGCACGATGCGCTCGATTCGGGTCGCGTCGGTGACGCGCCCCCCCTCCATCGGCACGTTGAGGTCCACGCGCAGGAGCACGCGCTTGCCCTGGAGCGGGCCGGCATCGTCGAGGGTACGGAAAGCGGTCATCGGAGCCTGGACGTTCGGTCGGTTGCGGGCGCGATCAGCGCGGCGGGGGCAACATGGATTCGAGGTGGAAGCGCTGGGCCGCGATGGTAAGCGCCACCGTCAGCACCGCGGTGATGATTGCGGTGAGAACCAGGGCACCGGAACCCGGCAGGCCGCGGGTGCGGTCGGCGATGGCTCGGACCTCGCTGCGCAGGGCCGAGAGGTCGCTCTGGCGCGCGGCCTCGTTCATGCGGGCGGCCGCGCCCTCCACCTTCTCCTCGACGCGCGAGAGCAGCGCCTCGGAGCGGGCGTACTTGTCCTCGATCCGGGCGCACTTGTCCTCGATCCGGGCGAGCTGGTCGCCCGCCGGAGCAGGGGCGGCCGGCGTCGCGGCCTTGCCCACGACCACGGGCGACGTCGCCGGGGCCGGCGATGCGCCCGCCGGCCCGGGAGGGGGAACCGCCGCCGGCGCGGCGGCCGGCGGGGATTGGGTCGATGCACCTGGGATGAAGCCGCTTCCGGCGGGAGAGGTCTCGGTCATGTCAGGCACACCATCCTGGTCTTCGCTTGGTCTTCGGGAGCGGTTCGGTCCGTCAGAGTTCCGCGTGGTGGGTCAGAGCAGCTTGCCCATCGCCACGGCCGTGTCGGCCATACGGTTCGAGAAGCCCCACTCGTTGTCGTACCAAGACAGGATGCGCACGAAGGTGCCGTCCATGACCTTGGTCTGGTCGAGGTGGAAGGTCGACGAGTGGGGATCGTGGTTGAAGTCGATGGAGACGTTGGGCTGGTCGGTATAGGCCAGCACGCCCTTGAGCGGACCGTCGGCGGCGGCGCGGATCGCGTTGTTGATCTCCTCGACCGTGGTCTGGCGCTTGGCCGTGAACACGAGGTCGACGGCCGAGACGTTCGGAGTCGGCACGCGGATCGAGGTGCCGTCGAGCTTGCCCTTGAGCTCCGGCAGCACGAGGCCGACGGCCTTGGCCGCGCCCGTGGAGGTCGGGATCATCGAGAGCGCGGCGGCACGGGCCCGATAGAGGTCCTTGTGCATCTGGTCCAGCGAGGGTTGGTCGTTGGTGTAGGAGTGGATCGTCGTCATGAAGCCGCGCTCGATCCCGACGAGATCGTTCAGCACCTTGGCCACCGGCACGAGGCAGTTGGTGGTGCAGGAGGCGTTCGAGATGACGAGGTGATCGGCGGTCAGCTTGTCGTGGTTGACGCCGTAGACCACCGTCAGATCCGCACCGTCGGCGGGCGCCGAGACGATGACGCGCTTGGCGCCGGCGTCGAGGTGGGCCTTGGCCTTGTCCTTCGAGGTGAAGATGCCGGTGCACTCGAGGGCGATGTCGACGCCGAGCTCGCGGTGCGGCAGCTCGGCCGGGTTGCGCACGGCGGTGACCTTGATGCGCTGGCCGTCGACCACGATGAACTCGCCCTCGACCTCGACCTTGGCGTTGAAGCGGCCGTGGATCGAATCGAAGCGCAGGAGGTGGGCGTTGGTCTCGACGGGGCCGAGATCGTTGATCGCCACCACCTCGATGTCCTTGCGGCCGGCCTCGTGGATGGCACGCAGGACGTTGCGGCCGATGCGTCCGAACCCGTTGATGGCAACCTTCACCGACACGGCGTGAGTCCTTCCCTAAATCGAGCGCCGACGCGGCGGCACCCTCCAGCCT
Organism: Methylobacterium sp.; assembly: GCF_019750675.1. GTDB lineage: Bacteria > Pseudomonadota > Alphaproteobacteria > Rhizobiales > Beijerinckiaceae > Methylobacterium. The sequence continues at coordinate 13,862 of NZ_JAIEOF010000419.1, read as the reverse complement.
GTTGATCGTCGCAGGCCGCCCGGCGGGCAGGCCTCGATCCGTCGCCCGCTCTGTGCGACTCGCGATTGAACGACGGATGAACCGTCGCCGCCGACATCCCGCCCGTCGCCGCCGAATGCGGGGCGAACCGCACGGAACGACCGCGCGCGAGGGATCTGCCAGGGCGTGAACGTGTCACGGGACGCCGTATAACCGGTTCGCGGGCGGCCGGTCTCTAACACGGTGACAAATCTTGGCAAAGGTCACCGCCCGGATCAGAAGGGTGGATAACCCCGGCCCGCGGACGTGTCCTGCCCGGCGCGGCCGCTTTCGCGTTTCGCGGCGAACCGGGATCGGCGATAGTTTCGCGCGCCCGGCCTCGGCCGACGCCAGGCCGGGGCCGAGCGGGCGATCCACGGATGAGGGGCTACGATACGTGAGCGAGACCATCGACGACGCCCTCCGGCGTCTCGAGACCGTGCTGAGCCGCCTGGAGGGTGCCGTGGCCCAGCGCTTCGAGGCCGAGCGCGATCCGAGCGACCTGGAGACCGAACTCGCCGTGATGAGCGAGGACCGGGCGCGGCTCGCGGCCGAACTTGATGCGGCCAGTGCCCGCCTCGTCGAGGTCGAGGCGACCTCCGCGGATGTCGGCCAGCGCCTGGGCCGGGCGATCGCGGCGGTGGAGGGCGTGCTGGCGCCCGCCCACGGCAGCCGGTAAGCCAGCCTTCCCCGACCGGCCCGACACGCGATGCCCCAGATCAACGTCACCATCGACGGCAAGAACTACCGCATGGCCTGCGCCGAGGGCGAGGAGGCCCATCTCACCGCGCTGGCCGGCGGCCTCGACGCGCGCGTGACCGAGATCCGCCGCGCCTTCGGCGAGATCGGCGACATGCGCCTGCACGTCATGGCAGCGCTGATGCAGGCCGACGAGTTGCAGGAGGCGCAGGGCCGCCTCGCAGCTCTCGAACAGGAGACGGCTGCTTTGCGCGCCCGCGTGGACGGCGCCGACGCGACGCGCGCCGCCGAGGAGGCGCGCCTGGCGGAAGGGCTGCGACGCTGCGCGGACCGGATCGAGCGCCTGGCGCACACGATTTCGGCGGGCTGAGAGCCGATCCCCCTGGCGCAGGCCACGGGGCGACGCTACATGTCGGATGCGGGGCTGCCGGGTCCGTCAGGAGTACTTTTCCCCGGGGCCTTATCGACTCCCCAGGGAGCTGTCCCTGGCCTCGTCCCTGGACTTGGCCAACACGGCGCCCACCTACATTGTAGGTTTCCCGGGATCGACACTCCAACGGCTCACGTGGCTCCGCACTCAGCTTCTCCTCCATCCGATCCGGCGACCGCCTCCGTGAAGGCGGCCCTGCGCAACGAGGCCCTGGCCCGGCGTGACGAGCTCTCCCAGGAGGCGCGCATCGCGGGCTCGGCCCGGATCGCCGAAACCGTTATGGGCATCGGGGCGCTCGCCGAGGCCGCGATCGTCGGCGCGTTCTGGCCCATCCGCAGCGAGGTCGATCCGCGCCCCCTGGCCCGGCGCCTGTTCGCACGGGGACAGCGGGTGGCCCTGCCGAAGGTGACGCCCGACGGGCTGGTGTTCCGGGAATGGCGCGAGGGCGAGGCTCTGGTGGCCGGCCGCTTCGGCCTCAGCGAACCGCACGACGACCTGCCGCCCGTGGACCCCATCGCCCTGATCGTGCCGTTGGCGGCCTACGACCGGCGTGGCCACCGCATCGGCTACGGCCGCGGCTACTACGATCAGGCGATCGCGCGGCTCGCGCGCAACGGCCCGGTCCTCACCATCGGCGTCGCGTTCTCGGTTCAGGCGGTGGACACGGTTCCCGCCGAGCCGCACGACCAGCCCCTCGACCACCTCGTCACGGAGGCGGGACCGGTCCCGCTTCTGCGGACCTGACCTCTCCTACGGACGCAATCCTGCACGATGCGACTTCTCTTCCTCGGCGACGTGGTGGGCCGCCCCGGCCGCCACGCCATCTCGGACCGGCTGCCGGCCTTGCGCGAGCGCTGGCGCCTCGACTGCGTGGTGATCAACGGCGAGAACGCCGCCGGCGGCTTCGGCCTCACGGAGGCCATCTGTGACGAGCTTCTCCAGGCCGGGGCCGACGCGGTGACGCTCGGCAACCACTCCTTCGACCAGCGCGAGGCCCTGGTCTTCATCCAGCGCCAGACGCGGCTCGTGCGGCCGGCGAACTACCCGCCGGGCACCCCCGGACGGGGCGCCACCGTCATCGAGACCCAGAAGGGCGCGCGCGTCCTCGTCCTCAACGTCATGGGCCGCCTCTACATGGATGCCCTGGACGATCCCTTCGCCTCGGCCGAGCGGGAACTGTCCGCATGCCCACTGGGAGCGGTGGCGGACGCGGTCATCGTCGACGTGCACGCGGAGGCCACGAGCGAGAAGCAGGCCTTCGGGCATTTCCTCGACGGCCGGGCGAGCCTCGTGGTCGGCACCCACACCCACACGCCGACCGCCGATCACCGTATCCTGCCCGGCGGCACCGCCTACCTCTCGGACGCGGGCATGTGCGGCGACTACGATTCGATCCTCGGCATGCAGAAGGACGAGCCCCTGCGCCGCTTCCTGCAGAAGACGCCGGGCGCCCGGCTGGAGACCGCCCAGGGCGAGGGTACCCTCAGCGGCATCGCCGTGGAAACCGACGACGCGACGGGGCTCGCGAAGAGCGTGGCCGCGGTCCGGCTCGGTCCCCATCTGGAGGAGACGTGGCCGCGCCACTGGGATTAGCCGGCGCCACGGGACCGCCATCCACGGGACGACGCCACGCGCGACTTGATCGGCGCCGAACCACCCTGCAATGTGCCGGCGCGTCCGCCCCGAGGCCCGCCGTGCGTGGGCTGCCTTTTCGCGTCCGAGAGTGTGCCCGAGCCGATGGCGACCCCACCCGCACCTGCGACGATCGCCAAGCCGGGCATCTACCTCATCCGGATGCTGATCTTTCTGATCCTGGTCGGCTTCCTCGCCTTCGTGCTGTTCCGGCAGGTGACGCCGGCCTTCCTGGCCAATCCGGGCCTCAACGGACTCATCCTTGGCGTGCTGCTCATCGCGGTGCTGCTGGCGTTCGGGCAGGTGGTGCGGCTTTACCGCGAGACCGCCTACGTCAACGCCGTGGCGGCGGGGGAAAGCCCGAGCAAGCCGCCGCCGCTGATGGCGCCGCTCGCGCCCGCCATCGCCGCGCGGCACGACGGGATCACCCTGCCGACCAGCCGCGCCTTCCTCGATACCGCTGCCGCACGCCTCGACGAGGGCCGCGAGATCCTGCGCTATGTCTCCGGCCTCCTCATCCTCCTCGGCCTGCTCGGCACGTTCTGGGGCTTGATCGACACCCTGAGCGCAGTCGGCTCGGTCATCCGGACCATGCGCGGCGGCGGCGAGGCGGCGGCGATGTTCGACGAACTGAAGAACGGCCTCGCGGTGCCGCTCTCGGGCATCGGCCTCGCTTTCTCGGCCTCCCTGTTCGGCTTGGCGAGTTCGCTGATCGTGGGTTTCCTCGACCTGCAGGCGGGCCAGGCCCATGCGCGTTTCCACAACGAACTGGAGGATTGGCTGCTGTCCGGCGATCTGCCCGCGGCGGGGGCCGTCACCGTCGCGGCCAAGCCCCTGCCCCAGCAGGATCCGGCCAGCGCGCGTGAGTTGAAGGAGGCGGTGGACCGCCTGACCGCCGTGGTGGCGGAGGGCGCCAACGGGCGCGTCGCCACCCAGGCGATGACCAACCTCGCGGAGGGTATCCAGGGCCTCGTCCAGCACATGCGGGCCGAGCAGCAGATGATCCGCGACTGGGTCGAGGCGCAGGCGAACCGCGAACGCGAGCTGAAGCAGGTGCTCGATCGCCTCGGCCGCGAGCGGGGCTGAGATGGCCTCCGCCCGCGTCCGCCGCGACCGGAGCCTCAACGTCTGGCCGGGGTACGTCGATGCCCTGGCGACGCTGCTGCTCGCCGTCGTCTTCCTGCTCACCATCTTCGTGGTCGGACAGTTCTTCCTGTCCCAGGAGATCAGCGGGCGCGATTCGGTCCTGACGCGCCTCAACCGTCAGATCGCCGACCTCACCGATCTGCTGGCCCTGGAGCGCTCCACCCGCAAGACCCAGGAGGAGCAGGCCTCCTCCCTGCGCAACACCCTGCTCGGCGTGCAGGCCGACCGCGACCGGCTGAAAGCACAGGCCGAGGCGGCGCAGGGCTCGGCCGGGCGCCAGGGCGAGTTCGACAAGCAACTGGCGGCCGAGCGCGCCAACACGGCGCGCGCCGCCTCGCAAATCGACCTCCTCAACGAGCAGATCGCGGCCATGCGCCGGCAGCTCGCGGCCCTGGAGGACGCGCTGGCGGCCTCCGAGAACCGCGACCGCGAGAGTCAGGCCCGCATCGCCGATCTCGGCAGCCGCCTGAACGTGGCCCTCGCCCAGAAGGTGCAGGAACTGGCGCGCTACCGCTCGGACTTCTTCGGGCGCCTGCGCCAGATCCTGGGCAACCGCCCGGACATCCGCATCGTCGGCGACCGCTTCGTGCTGCAATCGGAGGTGCTGTTCCCGGGGGGCTCCGCCAGCCTGAAAGCCGAGGCCGGGCCGGAGCTCGACCGCATCGCCGGCGCGATCCTCGACCTCGCCAAGCAGATCCCCGCCGACATCCCCTGGGTGCTGCGCATCGACGGCCACACCGATGCGCGGCCGATCGCGTCGGCGCAGTTCCCCTCGAACTGGGCGCTCTCGGCGGCCCGCGCCATCGCGGTGGTCCAGGCCATGGTGGCCAAGGGCATCCCGCCGCAGCACCTGCTCGCCGCCGCCTTCGGCGAGTTCCAGCCCATCGAGGCCGGGAACACCGAGGAGGCCTATGCCCGCAACCGCCGGATCGAGATGAAGCTCACCGAGCGCTGAGGCGCTGTTACTTCACGATCCGGTCGAGACGGTTGTTGACGAAGAAGTACAGTTCCTTGGCGCCGGGCTCGTTGTAGAGCACCTGCACCTCGCGGCCCGAGCGCCCCTCGCCCACCAGCACGTCGGTGGGCGGCTTGCCCTTGAGGCGGACGAGATCGCACTCGCCGATGCCGATCGCGATCGCGGCCGCCGTCGTCGGGGCGGGGCCCGTACAGGTCCCCTCCCCCGTCAGCACCGGGCCCGCGAAGGTCGGGGCGGCGGGCGGCGGCGTTACCGCCACGGGAGCCGGAGCCGGTGGACGGGTCTCCGTGCTGGTGCAGGCCGCGAGGCCGAGGGCGAGAAGGCCCGCCGACGCCAGCCCGCGCGGAGTTCTGAAAACGGTCACGTGGCGAATCCTCAGCGCTGCGCAGCGCCCCGCGCGGCCAGGGCGGCCGCGTAGAGGGCGGCCGCATCCCGGTGGAAGGCGGCGCGCGAATCCGGGCGGGAATAGAACATGTGGCCGCCGGGGTACACGACGAGATCGAGCCGGCCGCCGCCGAAGGCCGGCATCTGGTCGATCAGCAGCTTCGAGGCGAAGTACGGCGTCACGAGGTCGGTGTAGCCGTGGGCGACGAGAACGCGCATGTTGCCGTCCAGCGCCAGCACGCCCCGGAGGGCTCCGAGGGCCTCCGGCGCCGAGCGGCCGCTGCCCCAGGTCCAGCCCCGGTTCACCTGGTTGTTAAGGAGTTCGTAGCGCAGGTCCGGCACCCGGTAGTTCAGCTTTTCGCTGTAGAGCGCGATCATCGCGCTGGTGAGGGGCGCCTGGAGCCCGGTGAGCAACGGGTCGTCGAAGCCCGACGCGGCGGCGTTCGGGTCCGGGTCCCAGCCGGTGACGCCGGTATCGTAGGCGCTCGCAACCCGGCCGGTCTCGCGACCGATCTCGCGCTGGACGCTCTGGCCCGAGAGGCGTCCGGCCTGACGGCGCACGAAGTCGGGGTCGAGCCCGGCGAGCGCCCCGACCTTGTCGCTGAGCCGCGCCAATGCGGCCTCGTCCGACGGACCTTTAAGCAGGTCCGCAAGGTAGGGACCGGTGGCGTAGGCCTCGGCCTCGGCCATGGTCTGGCGCGTCGGCGTGCCCCCGGACCGCTCGATCGCGGCGGCGGCGAAGGAGGGCAGCTTGATGACGTGGCCCCAGGGCGTCGTCCGGGGGGCCTGCAGCCAGGCAAAATCCAGCACCGGCGAGAGCAGCACCATCCCGGACAGGCCAACGCCGATCTCCTCCTGGAGCTTTGCGGCGATCAGCGGCCCCCGGAACCCGCCGTAGCTCTCGCCCACGTAGAATTTCGGCGCCGCCATGCGGTCGTTGGCCCGCAGCCAGCGGGCGATGGCCGAGGACAGCACCGAGGCGTCGGCGTCGATACTCCAGTAGCGCTTGGCGTCCCCGTCTGCGGCGCGGCTGTAGCCGGTCCCGACCGGATCGAGGAAGACGAGGTCGGTGAAGTCGAGCCAGGTTCCGTCGTTCGGCACCAGGCCGATCGGGGCGGACGGGCTGATGCTCGTGCCCTCCACCGGCAAGCGCCAAGGCCCGATGGCGCCGATGTTCAGGTAGGCCGAGGCCGCGCCGGGGCCGCCGTTCAACGCGAAGGTGACGGGGCGCGACGCCTCCGCCTCGCCGGTCCCATCCCCGCCCTTGCGCGTGTAGGCGATGAAGGCGATCTCGGCCTGGAGCTTTCCGGCCTCGTCGACGAGGGGCAGGCTCCCGGCCCGGGCGGTGAAGGCCAGCACGCGGCCGTCCGGCAGGGTGACGCTGTGCTCGGTCACGGCATCGGCGGGGAGCTTGCGGCCCTCGGGGCCGCGCGGCTCGGCGGTCCGGCGCGCCTCCGGCTGGCGCTCGCCGTGGGGAGACGGCTGGGCGTGGAGGGGCGCACCCGCGAGGAGCAGGGCCGCGAGGCCGATGGCGAAACGTCTCATGGCGATTCCTCTCGGCGTGGTCCGGTCGTCGGGCCGGAGCGTCAGGCTTTCTTCTGCCAGCGCCCGTCCTCGTCCTGCTGCCAGTAGGCGATGGTGTGCCCACCGGCCTTGGCCTCCTTCCACTGCTCGCGGGCGCGCAGCAGAGCGTCCTGGTCTGTACCGTCGAACAGCACGCAGATGCGTGCGTAGCTGGCGGCATCGGACGGCAGGTCGGCGCCTTCCACGAGGAAGCGGATCGAGGCCGCGTTGGGGTTGGTGTCCTTGAGGGTCAGCACGACGGGCTGGCTCGCGGCATCCACCTCGCGATCCGTGCCGTGCGGCAGGAAGCTGTCGTCGCTGTAGGTCCAGAGCTGGTCGTCCAGCGCCTGGAGCCGCTCCTCGCTGGCGGCCTGGATCGCCGCGCGCCACTGGCGTTCCAGGGAACGCTCGACGAGGTTCGGCAGCACCTTCTCGAGGGGTTGCTGCTGGAGGTGGTAGAACAGAATCTCGGTCACGCTCGCCAAGGTAGGCACGTTGCCGACCATTGCCAGCGGCCGAACCGTTCGGAGCCCCCGATCGGGCCCCTCCCCCGCGCGTGAAATCCGCGCAGGTCCGGTGGATTGCGAACCGGAGCGGATCGCGAAGGTAACCCTCACGGCGGGAGGCCGATCGCTGCCGCGCCGCGAAGGGAGACAGCCTGCTCGATGATACGTCGGAAGACGATATGCGCCCGGGTCATAGCGATCACGGCAGCCCGGGATTCGCGAGGGATGATGCACCCGCTCGTCCGGACCGGCGCGACCCAGGCCGACCGGCCGCCCCACGGCCGGCGTTCGCCATGATGGCGGCGGGCCTCGACGTCGGTCCCACCGGACCGGTCTCCCCCGCCGTGTCGGCCCGCCTCGTGCCGAGGCGGACCATCGCCCTGACCGAGGGACGTACCCTCGCCTATGCGGAGATGGGGAGCGGGCCGCCGCTCCTGGCGATCCACGGGATGATGATGTCCCTGGAGGACATGTGGCTGGGGCCGGTGCCGATGCTGGCCCGTCACTTCCGCGTCATCGCGGTGGACCGGCCGGGACACGGCTTCAGCCGACGCCAGGGCCCGGCCGATGCCGATCCCTGGCGGCAGGCCGAACTGATCCACGCGGGCATGCAGGCGCTCGGCGTCGTCGCGCCGGTGGTGGTGGGGCATTCCTTCGGGGGCGCGGTGGCCCTAGCCTACGCGCTGCAGTTTCCCGATGCGATCGCCGGGGCGGTCGCCCTGGGGCCGATCTGCTTTCCCGAGCCCCGCATCGAGCACCTGCTCTTCGGCCCCCGCGCGGCGCCCGGCGGCGGCCTGCTCTCGCAGGCCCTGGAGCGCTCGACGGACCCTGCGCTGTTGCCGCTGCTCTGGAACGCGATGTTCCTGCCCGCGACCATGCCGGCGGCCTATGCGCAGGCCTACCCGTTCGGGCTCGCAGGCCATGCGGCTCAGTTGGTGATCGAGGGCGAGGATGCGCTCGCCCTCGGCGCGGGGTTGGTGCGCAGCGCCCTCGCCTACCGGACCTGCCGTGTTCCGGTGCGGATCCTCGGCGGTGATTCGGACCTTGTCGTGAGCACGCCCCGCCACGGCTACCGGGCGTCGCTGCATATGCCGGGCGCGCGGTTCCGGGGGCTGTCGCGGACGGGCCACATGCTGCACCATCAGCATCCCGAGGCCGTTCTGGACGCCGCATTCGCGGTGCTTCACGAAAAAGTCTGATCTTTCCACGGCCGAAGCCCGATTTGGCGAACACTTCGTCAATCGGTCGCCGTTATTGCGGTGCACGCACCGGTGGCACGGCGCGAACGCCCGCGTCCCCGCCGGACATTTCCCCTCGCCTTCACGGAACCGGACCGGGACAGACCCGCCGGATCCGGCCGCATCAGGAATCCCACCCCGTGAGCTTCACAGTCCGCGCGCGCGTCTCCGCTCGTCAGTTCGCCTTCCAGCATCGCTCGATGCTGGGTGCGCTCGACCAGAGCCTGTCGCTCCTCACCGCGGGGATGTCCGACGTGCGGATCGTCGATGCGGATGGCCGGGTCCACAGCCCCTGCGCCCTCCAGGCCGTGCTGTTCGGCGCCCGCGTCCGGGAGACGCCCCGGCCGGTCGCCCAGGCCGCCTGAGGCCGCGCCCGCATTTCGGGCCTCGTCGGATCGCGGATTCGCGTCGCGAGACCGGCGGCCCCATCGCGCGAAACACGCTCAGTCCGCCGCGATGTAGTGCGGCACGAAGAGAGCGGCGTTCGTGGTGACGGGCCCCACGCTCTCGCGAATGCAGAGGCCGGCGGGGACGTCGCCGACGATCCAGGACCCGACCAGAGGCCGGCGCCCGTCGAAGCTGGGCAGTGGCGCCAGGGCCTGACGCACATGGCCCTCGGCCCCGTATGGCCCCTCGTCCTGCACCACGACGCGGTCGTTCTCCACCATCAGGAGGTTCGCGCCCTCCCGCGAGAACAGCGGCTTTCGCACGTAGCTCGCTCCGAGGCTCGCGGCGGCCGGATCCCCCTCGAAATAGGCCGGCAGCAGGTTCGGGTGCTTCGGCTCCATCGCGTGGAGATACGCGAGCAGGCCCTTGTTCGACAGCACGGCCTTCCAGGGCGGCTCGAGGAAGCGGGTGGCGCTGCCGCCGATCTCCCGCCCGAAGGCGTCGGCGAAGGCCCATTCCCAGGGGTAGAGCTTGAACAGCCGCGTGATCGGGACCCGCCGGTCGTCGACGAAGCGGCCGAGGGCATCGAGGCCGATTCCCGAGAGGTCGAGGAACCGGCAGTCGAGGCCCGCCTGGCGGGCGCAATCCTCCAGGTAAGCGACGGTGCCGCGATCCTCGGGCGCATCGGCATAGGCCGCGAGCGTGAGGGTGCCGTCGCCGGGCAGCGTCCGGAAGCGCGCGATCAGGCGCTCGTGGACCGCGTTGTACTGGTCCGATCCTGCCGGGAGGATGCCGCGCGCGAGCAGATCCTCCAACCAGAGCCATTGGAAGACCCCGGTCTCGTAGAGGGCCGTCGGGGTATCGGCGTTGTATTCGAGGAGCTTGGCCGGCCCCGTGCCGCCATAGGCGAAGTCGAGGCGGCCGTAGAGCGAAGGATCACGCCGGAGCCAGCTCGTCCGCACGGCGTCCCAGGCATGCCGGGGGATATGGAGACCGGCGAGGATTCGCTCGTCGCCCACCGCGCGGTCCACGAAGTCCAGGCAGAGCGCGTGCAGGTCCGCGCTCGGCGCCTCGATGCCCGCCTCGATCTCCGCGAGGGTGAAGGCATAGGCGTGGCTCTCGTCCCAATAGGGCTCGCCGTCCAGGCTGTGGAAGTGGAAGCCGTTCCGGGCCGCCACGTCGCGCCAGTCGGGGCGTGCGCCGATGGGCACGCGGCGCATCAGCCGCCACCGCCATGATGCGACGCGGACGTATCGTCCCCACAGATGGCGCGGCCGGTGCCCCCGAGTCCGTTCAGCACGGGCGGCCGGGCGATGGCCTCCGGGATGCGGGCGATGCTGCCGCCGTCCATGGTCGGGCTGACGGCACAGCCCCAGCTGGTCTGGTACGCCGGCTGCGCGAAGGCGCCGACGCCATAGACCGCGCCGGATGTCGGGAAGAGCGGCTGCGGATCGAGCTTCTGCGCGGCCGTCGCCCCGACGAAGTAGGCAGCCATCCGTGGCGCGTAGGGCCCATCGGATTCCGGCGCCGGGGCCGCGGCGCGCGCCTCGCAGGCGCCGAGGCCGTGCCGCGCCTCGCATGCGCCCTGGGAGGGATAGAGGGGCGCGCGGGCGGCAGCGACCGTTCGGGCGATATCGTCCTCGATCCGGCAATCCACCGCCGTGCGGACCCGGCCCGCGATGCAGGCCTCGGCGTTGGCATAGATCCGGATGTCGTCCATCCGTTGCGACGGATCGAGGCGGGCCAGGGCCACCGCGGCCGCGCCCGCGCCGGTGAGCAGCACCAGGGTCCCGGCTTCGGAGCGCTTGATGCCGCCCGTTCCCCCCGTTCCGTCCTTCCGGTCCTGCGCAGACATCCCGTTCCGGGCCGCCATCGGCAGACCGCTCCCTGCCGCGACACCGCGCGGCCTCGACCGACAATTATGATCGAGCTTGGCCGTCGGTAAGGGGTCAGTACGTCATCGCGGCCGCGTCGAGGATACCGCCGGCCAGGGACGCCGCCGCGAGGAAGACGGCGCCGGCCATCTCGCCGGCCTCGATCCGACGGGAGAGGTCAGGCAGAAGGGCGCGGACCGCGAGATAGATCGCTACCTGGACCACGGGGGCGACGAGGCCCCAGATCGCGCAATCGAGGATCGACTGTGCGTTGTGGATGGAGACGGCCAGCGGCAGGGTGTAGCCCACGAGGCTCCCGCCGAGGGCGAGGGCGGCCGCGCCGTTGTTGGCGCGGATCAGGGCGAGTTCGCGGTGCCCCGTCGCCTGCAGGTAGACGACGAGGTAGGCGCCCACGAGGGCGAAGGCCACGGCGAGATAGGCCAGGAACGGACCGAGTCCCGCGATCGACGTCATCCGGACCGCTCCGGAGTCTCAGACCAGCCGGCTCTGCACCATCGCGGCGCCGACGAAGCTCTTGAAGAGCGGGTGCGGCTCGAAGGGCCGCGACTTCAGCTCGGGGTGGAACTGCACGCCGATGAACCACGGATGCCCGACATGCTCCACGGTCTCGGGCAGGAGCCCGTCCGGCGAGAGGCCGGAAAAGCACAGGCCCTTGGCCTCGAGGCCTTCGCGATAGGCCATGTTGACCTCGTAGCGGTGCCGGTGGCGCTCGGAGATCTCCGTGGTCCCGTAGATCTCCGCGATCTTCGTGCCCGGGCGCAGGGAGGCCTGATAGGCGCCGAGCCGCATGGTGCCGCCGAGGTCTCCGGCCGCCGCGCGACGCTCGAGCTCGTTGCCCTTCAGCCACTCCGTGAGCAGGCCGACCACGGGCTCGGCGGTCTCCCCGAACTCGGTGGAATTGGCGTCCGCGACGCCGGCCAGGGCGCGGGCGGCCTCGATCACCGCCATCTGCATCCCGAAGCAGATGCCGAAATACGGGATCTTGCGCTCGCGGGCGTAGCGGGCCGCGCGGATCTTGCCCTCGGCGCCGCGCTGCCCGAATCCGCCCGGCACCAGGATGCCGTGGATGCCCTCGAGGAACGGCGCCGGGTCCTCGCGCTCGAAGACCTCGGCCTCGATCCACTCGAGATTGACCTTGACCCGGTGGGCGATGCCGCCGTGGGTGAGGGCTTCGGTGAGCGACTTGTAGGCGTCCTTGAGGCCCGTGTACTTGCCCACGATGGCGATGGAGACCTCGCCCTCGGGGTTCTTGACCCGCTCGGAGATGGTGCGCCAGCGCGTGAGGTCGGGCTCGTCCTGCGACGGCAGATCGAAATGGGCGAGCACCTCGCGGTCGAGGCCGGCCTCGCGATAGGAGAGCGGCACGTCGTAGATCGAAGCGACGTCGCGGGCCTCGATCACGGCGGTCTCGCGCACGTTGCAGAACAGGCCGAGCTTGCGCCGCTCGTCGGCCGGAATCGGCCGGTCGCACCGGCAGAGGAGCATGTCCGGCTGGATGCCGATCGAGCGCAGCTCCTTGACCGAGTGCTGGGTCGGCTTCGTCTTCAGCTCGCCGGCGGACGGGATGTAGGGCAGCAGGGTCAGGTGCACGAAGGCGGTGGCGCCGCGCGGCAGTTCCTGGCCGAGCTGGCGGATCGCCTCGAAGAACGGCAGGCCCTCGATGTCGCCGACCGTTCCGCCGATCTCGACCAGCACGAAGTCGAAGGCGTCGTTGCCTTCGAGGACGAAGTCCTTGATCGCGTTGGTGACGTGCGGGATCACCTGGATCGTCGCGCCGAGATAGTCCCCGCGCCGCTCCTTGGTGATGATGTCGAGGTAGATCCGCCCGGTGGTGATGTTGTCGGCCCGCGTCGCCGGCAGCCCGGTGAAGCGCTCGTAATGGCCGAGATCGAGGTCGGTCTCGGCGCCGTCGTCGGTGACGAAGACCTCGCCGTGCTGGGTCGGGCTCATCGTGCCCGGATCGACGTTGAGGTAGGGGTCGAGCTTGCGTAGGCGGACCTTGTAGCCGCGCGCCTGCAGGAGGGCCGCCAGGGCGGCGGAAGCGAGACCCTTGCCGAGCGAGGAAACCACGCCGCCGGTGATGAAAACGTACCGCGTCATGGGCCTCGGTCCATAAACAAGGGGGAACGATTCGCCAAACCCCAAAAACGCTTATCCCCCGCGATGCGGGCGCATGCGCGGCAGGACACGTGTTTCGGGGATGGCCGTGAACGCTGTGCGGCGCCCGATCGCTCGGACGCCGCGTATCTCGGATCGACGAAGACTGTCCCGACGAACGCAACGCCTGCGCGATCACCGCGTCGATACGCGCCAGGATGGCAGCGCGATCACGTCACGCAGCGGGCAATACCGATCGACGGGCGATATCGATCAACGCGACTGCGGGGCCTGCGGCACGGCGGGCTGGGCCGGCTGCGTCGCCGGGACCTCGGCCGGTGTGCCGGGCTGTGCCGCACCGCCACTCTGGCCCCGCAGGGTGTCGAGCAGATTGCCGGCATTCGGCTGGGCGGCGGGCTGGCCGGTGGTGGTGCCCTCGAGGATCGAGCGGGGCGCCGCGCCGCGATGGGACATGACGGCGAGGGTCATGCTGGTGGCAAAGAACAGGGCCGCCAGGATCGCGGTGGCGCGCGTGAGGGCGTTGGCCTGGCCGCGGCCGGTCATGAAGCCCGCGACGCCGCCGCTGCCGCCGCCACCCAGGCCGAGACCGCCCTCGGAGCGCTGCAGCAGGACCACGGCGATGAGGCCGAGGACGACGATGAGGTGGATCGAGATCAGAACGGTCTGCATCGGACTTCCGGAATCTTAACCATCCGCGCATCGAACCCGCGAGAGCGGGTCGGATACGGGCGCGCCAGGGGCCGGAGCGTCCTGGCGCCGCCGACGGAAGTCCGGGGCCATACACCAGATGGCCGCCCGCGCCAACCGCGGGATCGCCCGGCGCATTGCGGCCCGGCCTCTCGCGGATCGGTCGCGGGTGTGCTGTTCTCG
>NZ_JAIEOF010000112.1 GCF_019750675.1 Methylobacterium sp. | reverse complement strand
CGCATCAACTCTGAATGGACGGCACGCGCCGACCCTGAGCCGCCCGCGATCGGCACGGGCTCTCTCCGATCGGCACGGGTTTCCCTAATCGGGGAGGGACGGGCGAGACGCGGCCCCGCCCCACCCCGCGCCGGGAGCCCGACCGTGCACGCGCCCTCCGCGCCGAGGCGACCCGCCCTCGGCTCCTTCCCGGCCTTCGTGTTCCTGCAGGGCAGCCTCTACGCCGCCTACGGCACGGTCTCGCCCTTCCTGCCCAGCTTCCTCGGCGAGCGCGGACTCGACCCCTCCGAGATCGGCATCGTCCTCGCCGCCGGCACCCTGATGCGGCTCGTGGCCGGGCCCCTGGCGGGGCGGATCGCGGACCGCCTCGACGCGACCCGCGCCGTCCTGGCCGCCGGGGCCGCGGCGGCGGGGTTCCTCGCCTTCGCCACGCTCCTCGGGCACGGCTTTCCCGCGCTCCTGTTCATCGGCCTCGCGCAGGCCGCCGCCCTCGCCGCCCTCGCGCCACTGGCGGATGCCCTCACCCTCGCGGCGATCGAGATCGCGGCGATCGAGCGGGGGCGGGCCTTCGGCTACGGCTGGGTCCGGGGCGCGGGATCGGCCGCATTCATCCTGGCCACCCTGCTCTCGGGGCAGGCCGTCGCCTGGGCGGGCCTCGGCAGCATCCTGGTGTCGAGCGGCCTGCTGTTCCTTCTCACCGCCCTGGCCGCGGGCCGGGTTCCGGCGGCCCCGCCGCCCGCCCGTCCGGAGGGGGAGGGATCGGCAGCCCCCGACCTGCGCGGCCTCCTCGCCGCGCCGCTCTTCCGGCGGGTGCTCGTCGTGGCGGCCCTGGTCATCGGCAGCCACGCCCTGCACGAGGCCTTCGCGGTGATCCGCTGGCGCGCGGCGGGCCTCGGAGCCGGCACCATCAGCCTGCTCTGGTCCCTGGCGGTGCTCTCGGAGGTCGTCGTGTTCGTCCTGTGCGGAGCCTGGCTGCTGGAGCGCCTGGGCACCGCTGGGGCGGCGATGCTGGCCGCCGCTGCCGGAACCTTACGCTGGGCGATCATGGCGACGACGGTGGCGGTGCCGATCCTGGCCCTCGGCCAAGCCCTGCACGGGTTCACCTTCGCGCTGCTCCACCTCGCCAACATGCGCCTGCTGGCCGACCTCGTGCCGGTGCGCGGCGGCGCCACCGCGCAGACCCTCTACGCCACCCTGGGGCTCGGACTCGCCAACACCGTCCTGACCGGGCTCGCCGGGTGGCTCTACGGCCGCTACGGGGCGGAGGCGTTCTGGGGCATGGCGGCGCTCTGCGCCGGTGCGCTGCCGCTCGCGGCCGGGCTGCGGCGCCCCGCCTCCGAACCCGGGTCCCCGACGGGCGTGGAGCCCCAAGGCGCGAGCGGGCCGCGCGCCTGAGCGGGAGACCGGGACCTGCTTTCGCGCGCGCCGCGGTTCAGGCGCCCGCGCTCCGGGGCAGGGGAGGGACGACGCCCCTGCCCCCACCGCGCCTCAAGTCTGGGCCGCGTGCCGCGCCGGCCCGAACTGCGCGGCGTAGAGGCGGCCATAGGCGCCGCCGGACTTGAGCAGGGCCTCGTGCGGCCCCTCCTCGACGATGCCGTTCTCGCCCACCACCACGATCCGGTCCGCCTGCTGTATGGTGGCGAGCCGGTGGGCGATGACCAGGGTCGTGCGCCCTTTCGCGAGCTCGACGAGGGAGCGCTGGATCTCCTGCTCGGTCTGCGTGTCGAGGGCGGAGGTCGCCTCGTCGAGGATCAGGATCGGCGGGTTCTTCAGGAACACGCGCGCGATGGCGAGGCGCTGCTTCTGCCCGCCCGAGAGCTTCACCCCCCGCTCGCCCACGAGCGTGTCCAGACCCTCGGGCAGGGTCTCCAGCAGACCGTCGAGGCGGGCCCGGCTCGCCGCCGCCCGGATAGCCGCGTCATCCGCATCGAGGCGGCCATACGCGATGTTCTCGCGGATCGTGCCGGCGAACAGGAACACGTCCTGCTGCACGATGCCGACCTGCCGGCGCAGGGATGCGAGGGTGAGGTCCCGGATGTCGTGCCCGTCGATGCTGATCCGCCCGGCCTCGACCTCGTAGAAGCGCGGGATCAAGGAGCACAGCGTCGTCTTGCCCGCCCCCGATGGGCCGACGAAGGCCACGGTCTCGCCCGCCCGGATCGCCAGGGTCAGGTCCCGGAGGACGGGGCGGCCCGCCGCGTAGCCGAACCGCACGCCCGTGAAGCGGATGTCGCCGCGCAGGGGCGGCGCCGCGACGGCGTCGGGCCGGTCGACGATGTCGGGGGCGGTGGCCAGCAACGCCGCGTAGCGCCGGAAGCCCGCGATCCCCTTCGGGTAGGTCTCGACCACGGCGCCGATCTTCTCCAGGGGCCGGTAGAACACGCCCACCAGCAGCAGGAAGCCGACGAAGCCGCCGGGGCTCAGTTCGCCGCGCACCACGTAGGCGGCGCCGCCCAACAGCACGACGATCTGGACGAGGCGCATGCCGAGATAATTGATCGACAGGCTGGCCGCCATGATCCGGTAGGCCTCGAGCTTGGTCGTGCGGTAGAGCGCGTTGTCGGAAGCGAAGAGACGCCGTTCGTGCGACTCGTTGGCGAAGGCCTGGACCACGCGCATGCCGCCGACATTCTCCTCGATACGGGCGTTGAAGGCACCGACCCGGCCGTACTGCGCCTGCCAGTTCCGGGTCATCCGCCCGCCGTACCGCAGGGTCACGAAGGCGATCACGGGCAGGATCGCGGCCGTCATCAGGGCGAGCGGCGGATGGACGAACAGCATCAGGCCGAAGGCGCCGAGCAGCGTCATCACGGCGATGAACAGGTCCTCGGGGCCATGATGGGCGACCTCGCCGATCTCCTCCAGGTCCTTGGTCACGCGGGCGACGAGGTGGCCGGTCTTCTGGTTGTCGTAGAACCGGAACGAGAGCTTCTGCAGGTGGTCGAAGGCCCGCGCCCGCATCTCGGTCTCGATGTTGATGCCGAGCACGTGGCCCCAATAGGTCACCACCACCATCAGGCCGGCATTGGCCACGTAGACCAGCCCGAGGCCGAGGGCGGCGAGCAGGATGAGCTGCCAGTCCTGGCGCGGCAGCAGCACGTCCACGAAGACCTTCACCGCCATGGGAAAGCCGAGCTCGAGCAGGCCGGACAGCACGGCGCAGCCGAAATCGACGAGGAACAGCGTCCGATGCGGCCGGTAATAGGCGAGGAAGGCCTTCAGCATGGGGGCTCCGTCGAGACGGGATCGCGCGGGCGACCGATCGAGGCGCGTCCTATCGCAATCCCGTCCGCATGCCCATCCGCGCGCCGTCCGGTTCGATCCCGGCGCCGGTGGCGCGGGGAGGGGCCTTCACGCCCCCGGCCCCGGCCATCGCATGTGCGCGGTGCGCGTCACATGCCGCGCCGGTCATGAGGCTCGCGGATCCGCGAACGCGCGTATCCAGAACCGGGTCCGATCCGCCCTGGCACACCCACATCGCAGGCTCGAAACGCAGTTCGCATAAGATATATTATGGAACCTGAAGCCGTGAAACCGGGGCAGGGGCCTCGCGCTGACGAAGGGTTCACCCATTCCCGACACCGCGTATTCATGCAATCTCCACACGGCCGATTCACGCAATCGGCAGGTCTCAGGTGCGCGACGGGTCCTGGCGGTGCTAAACCGCTGGCGGATGTCACAATTCTTCCTCATAATACATGATACCGGACACCATCCGAGCGGAAGCCCGCCCGAATCGATCCTCTCCGAAGCGAACGCGATGCCGATTTTTGCGCGCCCCTCCGCAGTCCTGAGCCTGGCCCTTCTGGCCATCGGGTCCGTTTCGCTCGCCACGGGCGCGCGGGCCGAGCCGCAGCGCACCGCCCTGGTGCAGTCGCCGCAGGCCATTGCGCAGCCTTCGCAGGCCATGGCGCAGCCGCTGCAGGCCGTGCCGACGGAGGCCACGCGGTCGGCGCCGGCGGCCCGTCCGGCGATCCCGGGCCGGGCGCTTGCCCGCCTGCCCCGCCTCGCCGGCCTCATCACGCAGGGCCAGGCCATCCGCATCGTGGCCTTCGGCTCCTCCTCGACCGAGGGCTCCGGCGCCTCCTCGCCGTCCACGACCTACCCGGCCCAGCTCCAGCGCGACCTCGCAGCGCGGCTCGGCGCGATGGGCTCGGTGCATTCCAGCGTCACGGTGCTCAACCGGGGCAAGGGCGGCGACGATTCCGAGGCCATGGCCCGGCGGCTGGAGCGCGACGTGCTCGCCGACAAGCCGGACCTCGTGATCTGGCAGACCGGCAGCAACGACCCGATGAGCGGCGTCAGCGTCGAGCGCTTCGCCGAACTCACCCGCGCCGGCATCCTCGCCATGCGCGCCACCGGGGCCGACGTGGTCCTGATGGACCAGCAATGGTGCAAGAAGCTCTCGACCACCGATGGCGCCGAAGCCTACGGCGCCGCCCTGCACGCCATCGCCACGGAGCTCAACGTGCCGGTGATCCGCCGGAACGCGATGATGCGGGCCTGGGCCGCGCAGGGGCTGCTGTCGCCCACCCAGATGATCGGCCCCGACGGCCTGCACATGACCGATGCCGGCTACGACCGCCTGGCCCGTGCCGCCACCGCGCAGCTCCTCGCCAATGCCGGCCTGCCGCAGGACGCCAGCACTCAGAACTGAGAGGACCGGACCGGGGAGGCGGCCGGACCGCCCTCCTCCGGGAGCGTCACAGGTCCAGCGTGACGCTGAGGCCGTCACAGGCCGGCACGACGTTCGCGGGCAGCTTGGCCGCGAGGGTCGCGTAGTCGAGATCCGTGTGCAGGTTCGTCAGGATGGCCCGGCGCGGACGTAACCGCTCGATCAGCGCCAGGGCATCCGAGACCGAGTAGTGGGTCGGGTGCGGGGTCTCCCGCAGGGCGTCGATGATGAGCAGGTCGAGCCCGTGCAGCCGCGCCTGCGACGTTTCCGGCATCAGGCTGACGTCGGGCGCGTAGGCCACCGGGCCGAAGCGGAAGCCGAGGGCGGCCTCGTTGCCGTGCTCCATGCCGAAGGGCAGGGCCGTCACGGTCCCGCCGGGCCCCTCCACCTGCATCGCCGCCCCGTCCGCCAGGTCGTTCATGTCGAGGATCGGCGGGTACTCGCTGCCGGGCGGCGTCTCGAAGCAGTAGCCGAAGCGCGCCTCCAGCAGGCTCCGGGTCCGGGCATCGGCGAAGACCGGGATGCGCCGGCGCATGTGGATCACCAGCGCCCGCACGTCGTCGATGCCGTGGGTGTGGTCGGCATGGGCGTGAGTGAACAGGATGGCGTCGAGGCGCTGGACGGCCCGGGCCAGGAGCTGCTCGCGCAGGTCCGGCGCGGTGTCGACCAGGAGGGTGGTGGCCGCCTCCCCCGGACGATCGTGACGCTCCACCAGGAGCGAGCAGCGCCGACGCCGGTTCCGCGGCTCGGCCGGATCGCACGCCCCCCAGCCATAGCCCACGCGGGGCACGCCGCCCGACGAGCCGCAGCCGAGGATCGTCACTGTCAATGCACCCATCGGCACCTCCGCCACCGTTGGTATCGGAGGGGGGCGGGGCCTGTCACGTCCCGACCCGGGCCCCCTGCCCCGCTCACCCTGCGGCCTTGTGGAACAGGCGGTGGAAATTGGCGGTGGTCAGGGCGGCGAACTCTGCGAAGTCCATGTCGAGGGTCTGGGCGAGCGAGCGGGCCGTGTCCGCTGTGTAAGCCGGCTCGTTGGTGCGGCCGCGATGGGGCTCGGGCGCCAGGAAGGGGGCGTCGGTCTCCACCAGGAGGCGGTCGGGCGGCACCGAACGGGCGATCGCCCGCAGGTCGTGCGAGCGCCGGAAGGTGACGATGCCGGAGAAGGACACGCAGAAACCGAGTTCGACGCCGACCTCCGCGAGGCGCGCGCCCGACGAGAAGCAGTGCAGGACGGCCGTGAACGGGCCGCGCGCCATCTCGTCGACGAGGATCGCTTCCATCTCCGCATCGGCGTCGCGCGCGTGGATGACGAGCGGCAGGCCGGTCTCCCGGGCGGCGGCGATGTGACGGCGGAACACCCGCTCCTGCACCGCCTCGGGGGCCGCGTTGTCGTAGTGGAAGTCGAGGCCCGCCTCGCCGATGCCGATGCAGCGGGGGTGGTGCGTGTGCGCCACGATGGCCTCGGTCGGCACGTCGGGTTCGTCGCCCGCCCCGTCCGGATGGGTGCCGATGGTGTGCCAGATCTCCGGGTGCGCCTCGGACAGGGCCTCGTAGGTCCGGGCCTTGGCGACCCGCGTGGAGATCGTGACCATCCGGCTCACGCCGGCCACCTTGGCGCGGGCGATGACGCTCGGAAGATCCTCCGCGAAGTTCGGAAAATCGAGGTGGCAATGGCTATCGACGAGCATGACAGGGGGCTCAGAAAACGGTCGGGCGGGCGAGGCACCGTCGCTCACGCGGACGGCGTCTCCGGCTCGACGAAGCGCGGGAACAGGCCGACGGGGGCGGGGAGCGGCGTACCGGGGACGAGGCGGCCGCCCTCCCCCACATCGGCGAGTTGCCGCCGGTCCGCCGGCACGGCCAGGAGGTCGAGGAGACGGGCGCCGGAGCCCGGCATGAAGGGCTGCACCAGGATGCCGATGGCCCGCAGGGTCTCGGCCACGACGTAGAGGGAGGCCGCCATACGGACCGGATCGGATTTGCGCAGAACCCAGGGCTTCTGCGCGTCGAAGTAGCGGTCGGCGGCCGTGATCACGGCCCAGATCTCGGCGAGCGCCGTGTGCAGGGCGAGCCGATCCATGGCCTCGCGCACGGTGCCCGGCAGGGCATCGGCCAGGGCCAGCAAGGCGCGGTCGTCGTCCGTGAAGGTGCCGTGCTCGGGGACCAGCCCCGAACAGTTCTTGGCGATCATCGAGAGCGAGCGCTGGGCGAGGTTGCCGAGGCCGTTCGAGAGGTCCGCCGTGTAGCGGGTGATGATCGCCTCGTGGCTGTAGTTGCCGTCGCCGCCGAAGGGCACCTCGCGCAGCACGAAGTGGCGCACCGCGTCGACGCCGTAGGTCGCGATCAGGTCCATCGGGTCGACGACGTTGCCCAGCGACTTCGACATCTTCTCGCCCTTGGAGAGCAGGAAGCCGTGGCCGAAGACGCGCTTGGGCAGCGGCAGCCCCGCCGACATCAGGAAGGCCGGCCAGTACACCGCGTGGAAGCGCACGATGTCCTTGCCGATGACGTGCAGGTCCATCGGCCAGAATTTCTTCCGGGGATCGGCGTCGTCGGGGAAGCCCGTCACCGTGAGGTAGTTCGTGAGCGCGTCGACCCAGACGTACATGACGTGGTCGGGATGCCCCGGCACCGGCACGCCCCAGTCGAAGTTCGTGCGGCTCACGGAGAAGTCCTTGAGGCCGGAGCGCACGAAGCTCGTCACCTCGTTGCGCCGGGTCTCGGGGCCGATGAAGTCGGGTTGCGCCTCGTAGAGGGCGAGCAGCCGGTCCTCGTAGGCCGAGAGGCGGAACAGGAAGTTCTCCTCCTCCATCCAGGTCACGGGCGTGCCGGTGGCCTTGGCCACGGGCGTGCCGTCGGGTCCGGCCTCGAGTTCGTCCTCGGCGTAGTAGGCCTCGTCGCGCACGGAGTACCAGCCGGCGTATTTCGACAGGTAGAGGTCGCCGTTGGCTTCCATCCGGCGCCAGAGTTCCTGGGCGGCGGCGTAGTGCTCGGGCTCGGTGGTGCGGATGAAGCGGTCGTGGCTGCAGCCCAGGGCCTCGGCCACGGCGCGGAAGCGGGCGGACATGTCGTCCACGAGTTCGCGCGGGCCGATCCCGGCCTTGGCGGCCGTCTGCTGGATCTTGACGCCGTGCTCGTCGGTGCCCGTGGAGAACAGTACGTCGTAGCCGTCGAGGCGCTTGAAGCGCGCGATCGCGTCCGTGGCGATCACCTCGTAGGCATGACCGATATGAGGCGCGCCGTTCGGATAGGAGATCGCGGTGGAGAGGCCGAAGGTCTTGCGGCTTGCCGGGTCGGTGGCGGTCACGTCGAGGGGTTCCCCGGATGCAGGGTTCACAGGATCAGGCCCCGGAATCGGGTCCTGGGATCACAGGACGGCGGAAGCCTACCATGCCGCTCAGGCGGCGTCGCGGAGCGCGCCGGCCAGGTCGCCGAACAGGGACAGGACCAGCGGCCGGCGGTCGAGATTGTAGGTCGTGGCCTCCCGCGCGGCGCGGGCGATCTTGTCACATACCTCGACCAGGGCCGCAAGGCGGGCGGGGGGCTCGTGCTGGCGCCGGTCGAGCTCGGCCGAGACGAAGCGGAACACCGTGTCGAGGCTCGCCGCGAAGAGTTCGTCGGATTCGCGTCCCGAGAGCTTCTCGGCGAGCGCGAGGATGCGGCGCCAATCCGGATGGTCGAGGCGGGCCAGCAGGGTCTCGACCTCGGATACGAGGCCGGCCCGCGCCGGATCGAGGAGGGCGACGGCGTCGGCGACCGAGCCCTCCGAGAGCAGCGCCGCCCGGGCGAGCGCCTCGGAACTCGGCTGCACGAAGGGCGGGGGAAAGCCGCCGATCACCCGCGCGACCTCGGCTTGCGCGAGCGGGCGCAGGGTCAGGGCCCGGCAGCGCGAGCGGATGGTCGGTAGGAGCCGCCCCGGCGCGTGGCTGACGATGAGGAAGAGGCAGCGGGGCGGGGGCTCCTCCACCATCTTGAGGAGCGCGTTGGCGCTGTTGGCGTTCAGGTCCTCGGCGCTGTCGACGATGCAGATGCGGTAGCCGCCGGCGCTCCCCGCCGTGGAGCCGAAGAGCGCGAGGGCGCCGCGCGCCGCATCCACCGAGATCCGGGTCGCCAGGGTCTTGGCGTTGGGCGCCCGCGTCCGGCGCAGGGCCACGAGGTTGGGGTGCGACAGGGCCGCCACCTGCCGTGCCGCCGGGTGGCCGGGATCGACGGCGAGGTGCGCGGGGGCATCCCGCGCGGCGGGGTTGGCGAGGAGCCAGCGGGCGACCCGGTAGGCCAGGGTCGCCTTGCCGATGCCGCGCGGGCCGCCGATGAGCCAGGCATGGTGCAGGCGCCCGGAGCCGATGGATTCGGCGAAGGCGGCCTCCGCCTCGGCATGGCCGACGAGGCCGGTCTGCTCGCGCGGGCGCGGGACCTCGGTCAGGTCGCCGGGCTCGACATCCTCGGGCGCGCGCTCAGGCCGCATCGCCGTGCGCTCCCGGCGTCTCGGCGAAGAGCCCGGGCAGGCGTTCGGCCACCACGGTGCGGATCGCGGCCTCGACGGCATCGGCGGGCAGGGCCGCGTTGACGACGGCGCAGCGCCCCGGCTCGGCCTCCGCGATGGCGAGGAAGGCGGTGCGCAGCCGCGCGTGGAAGGCCAGGGCCTCGGCCTCGAAGCGGTCCGGCCCCGTCGCGGCGCCCTCGTCCGCGGATTGCCGGGCGCGGGCGCGGGCGAGCCCGAGTTCCGGGTCGCAGTCGAGGATCAGGGTCAGGTCGGGCCGGGTCTGGCCGACGACCACCTCCTCCAGGCTCGTCAGGAGGGCCGGGTCGAGGCCGCCGGCCGCACCCTGGTAGGCCCGGGTCGAATCCGCGAAGCGGTCGCACAGCACGATCTCGCCCGCCGCCAGGGCCGGGCGGATCAGGGTGTCGAGGTGGTCGATCCGGGCGGCGCAGAACAGCAGCGCCTCGGCGAAGGGGCCGTGGGGCTTGGCCACCCCCGCGAGCAGCGCCTCGCGGATGGCCTCGGCCCGGGGCGAGCCGCCGGGCTCGCGCGTCGTCACCACGGGACGGCCGGAGCGCGCACGCAGATGCGCGGCGAGGCGCCGGATCTGGGTCGACTTGCCGGCCCCCTCCCCGCCCTCGAAGGTGATGAAGCGCCCCCTGCCCGCTCCTCCCGCCCGCACCGTCACGATTTCGCGCCGGCCTTCTCGAAAGCCTTGCGGAACAGGCCGGTGCCGACCTCCCAGGTGGCATCGAGGGCCCTCTGCGGGATGGTGCCCGCCTCCACCGCCTCGCCGGCATAGAGCGGCAGGTCGAGGGCCTGGGTCTCGCCGCGGGTGATGCGCAAGCGGCCGACCTCGCGGCCCTGCTCGATCGGGGCGACCAGGGGCCCCTGGTAGACCGCCTTCGCGGTGATCTTGTCGCCGGAGCCGCGCGGCAGCAGCACGCGCACGGGCTTCTTGGCCACGAGGGGCACGCTGCCGGCCGCGCCGCCATAGACCGAGGCCTCCGCCACGGTCTCGTTCGCCGTGAAGATCTGGCGCGGCTCGAAGGCGCGGAAGCCCCATTCCATCAGCTTGCGCGATTCCGCCGCCCGGTCGCGGGCGGTCTTCAGGCCGCTCACCACCATGATCAGGCGCTGCCCGTTCTGCACGGCCGAGCCGGTCAGGCCATAGCCGGACTCCTCGAGGTAGCCGGTCTTCAGGCCGTCGGCACCGATGTCGAGGGTCAGGAGCGGGTTGCGGTTCTGCTGCTTGATCTTGTTCCAGGTGAACTCGCGCTCGGCGAAGATCTTGTAGAGGTCCGGATAGGCCTCGATCAGGTGCAGGGCGAGCTTGGCGAGGTCGCGGGCGGTCACCTTCTGGTCGGGCGCCGAGTAGCCAGTGGCGTTGCGGAAGGTCGAGCGCGTCAGCCCGAGCACCTTCGCCCGCGCCGTCATCATCCGCCCGAAATTCTCCTCCGAGCCCGCGATGCCCTCGCCGATGGCGATGGCGGCGTCGTTGCCCGATTGCACGATGAGGCCGCGCAGGAGGTCGGACAGCTTGATGCGGCTGTTGAGCTGGGCGAACATCGAGGAGCCGCCGCCCCCCGCCCCGCCCCGGCGCCAGGCGTCCTCGGTGATCTGGAATTCCGAGTCCATGGTGAGCCGGCCCTGCCGGATCTCGTTGAACACGATCTCGGTGGTCATCAGCTTGGCCATGCTGGCCGGGGAGAAGAGCTCGTCGGCCCCCTTCTCGAACAGCACCGAGCCGGAATCGGCATCGAGCAGGATCGCGTGCGGGGCCGCCGTCTGGAAGCTCTGGGCCAGGGCGGCCGGCGCCTTGACCAAGCTGAGCGCCACCATCGCGGCGGCGAGGACGACGCCCGACATCACGCCGCACCGCAACGAAGCACGCCCTGCCACGACTGATCTCAAACCCATGTCCTGCCTCACGCCGACCCCGTCACCGCCCCCACGATCAAGCGTGACGTTACAGGCAATCGCCGCCAAGATCGAACCAAATCCCGTGCGATTTCAAGCACGCGACGATCCATCCGCCGCGCGGCTCCGGGCTCGCGCCCGGACTTCAGCGGGCTTCGGCGAATTGGGCCCGGGCGCGCCCCTGTGCCTTGGCGGGCGCTGCGGCGACGGACGACCTGTCGGCGGCGCCGGCCCGGGTCGCGGACGCTGCCTTGGCGCTGCCCGCCTTCGGTGCGGTGGCATCGGCCGCGAGGCGGGCCAGGGCTGCCTTCGACGGGGGAGCCATCTTGGAGGCAGGATCCGTCTTGGGAGCCAGAGCCATCTTGGGCGTCGAACCCGCCTTCGGGGCGAGGCCCGAGAACTCCTGCGCGGCGAGCCGGGTCGCGGCGGGGTGTGACGCGGAGGATCTGGCGGAGGCTTGCAGCGGAGCCAGCGGTCTGCCCGCGGCGGCCACGCGGGTCGATCCGGACTCCGGCTTCCCGGTCATGGGCCGCGCGGGTTGGGCCAACGCGGCGGTGACCGGCGGGACCTTGCCGGCCACCTTGCCGGCGGAGGGCACGGCGGCGAAGCGGCTCGCGACCTCGGCCCGGCCGGGCTCCGGCCGGGCTCCGGCCAACCGCAGGGGCGGCGGCGTGAGGCTGAGCGGGGCGGCCTGCGCCACCGCCCGATGGGGCTCGGCGGGGGCGTGCCGCACGGGCCGGAAGGTCGTGTCGCGGTTCGCCGTGGGCTGGAGGGCGGCCGGGACCGCCACGGTGGCGGCGCCCGCCACCAGGACCGGCGCGGACCGGGCCGGACGCGGCGCCGGGGCCGCCTCGGGCGCCTCGGCGCTCGCCACGCCGGAGGCCGGATTCGCGGCTTCGGCGTCGGCCTCGCGCTCGCCGGCCTCCTTGAAGGCCAGGGCCGGGCGGGTGGCGCGGGCCAGGCGCTCCGAGGACACCTGGGGGGCGTCGGGACCGAGATCGGCCAGCATCACCGGGGATTGGCCGCGGATGGCCGCCGGTTGGCCGTCGGTGCGCAGGGTCGCCAGCAGCTTGCGGTCGTCGCTGCCGGCGGTGGAGGCCTTGCCGGCATACTCGACGCGCACCCGGGCGGTGCCGCTGCGGCGGAATTCCAGGGCTTGGGCCACCTCCTCGGAGACGTCCATCAGGCGGTTGGCGTGATAGGGACCGCGATCGTTCACCCGCACGATCATCGAGTGGCCGTTGGCGAGGTTGGTGACGCGCGCGTAGCTCGGCAGCGGCAGGGTCGGGTGCGCGGCGGCGATGGAGTTGCGGTCGAAGACCTCGCCGTTGGCGGTCAGGCGCCCGTGGAAGGCCGCGCCGTACCAGGAGGCCAAGCCCTCGCGGACGTAGCCCTTGGCATCCTCGCGCGGCACGTAGGTGCGCCCGGCCACCACGTAGGGCTTTCCGGAGAAGCGGCGCCCGCCGCCCTTCGGGATCACGTCGCCCTCGTTGTAGAGGCGTGGGCTCGCCTTGACGCCGTATTTCGGATCTCGGCCCGAGCCGCCGGAGGCGGGGGCGCCGGCGAACTTCTGGGTGTTCTGCGCGCAGTTGGCGGTGGTCAGGGCCACGGCCGAGACGGCCAGCAGTCGCCACAGCGGCAGCGGGGCCGGCCCCGGATGTCCGGCCTTCGTCGAACGCGCCATCGCGATGATCCGCCCCAAGCCCTCGCCCCGATACGCACACACGCTGGATCGGCCCGCCGGCGGGCAAGAGCAGGACCGGCCGGACCCTCGGCGGGAGCGCTTCCGCCCCGTTCGAGAGCCGGAGGATTGTCCGGATGGCGTAAAGGAAGGCTGAACGATCCCGGGCCGGACCTGTCCCTCGGCAGGTACGGCTGGAGCGCTCGGGCCTGATGCGATCACTCAGGATATCCGCATAACCACTTGTCGCAGAGATCCAATTCGCCGGCGATCAGAGCCCGTCCGCCCGTTCGCGCGCGGCATCCGCCCCGCCCTCATCCTGCATGCGCGAAAACCCCGGCAAAATACTGTCAGAGCTCTCTTTTTCGGTTTTTTACGAAGGACCCGAAGCCTCAGCGGGTCCCCGGGTCGTTGAGCTGTGCGATCGAGCGGGCGCCGCGCTGCTTGAACAGCAGGTCGAGGGCCTCCAGCATCAGGCCGTGCATCTTGGCGCGCTCGGCATGAGCGATGTCGCGCAGCTGGTCGTAGACCGGCGGCTCGAGATAGACCGACATCTGGCGAGCGCGTTCCTTCAGGGTGGCGGGCGTGCGGCGGGGCGGGGCACCGGTGTCGAGCTGGACGATCTCGGCAGTCTGCTGGGGCTTTCCCGGCGCGGACGACGCCGCGACGATGGAGGCGAGGCTGAGCTTAGGCGGCTTTGGCATGCTTGCTCACCTGCATGCGCTTCTCGATCCAGCCCCAGAGCTTGCGCACCTCCATGGCGGCCTGCCCCTTCGGGTTGAACTCGGTGACGCCCTGCCCGACGCCGATGGCGTCCTGGTGGTCCGTGCGGGCGACGATGTTGACGTCTGGCAGGATGCCGAGCACGGCGAGCCCGTCGGCGGCGTCGCGGATGCGGTAGGAGCGCGGCGGCGTCTGGTTCAGCACGAAGGCGAACTTCTTCTCCAGCCGGTAGATCGCCGCCAGCGTCGGCTTGAAGGCGCGCAGATCCGCCGGCGTCGGGCGGCACGGGATGATGCAGAGGTCGGCGGCGCGGATCGCCGAGAGGGTGCCGGCGGAATCCACGCCGGGCGTGTCGATGAAGACGTAGTCGTAGGCGGACTCGCGCAGCTGGGCCATCACGCCCTCGATCTGGGTGGCGTCGATCTGCGCGACCTCCGGGCCCTCGGCGCTGCGATGGTCGAGCCAGTCGCTGATCGTGGCCTGGCGGTCCATCTCGAGGATGCAGACCGAGAGCCCGCGCTCCTGGGCGGCGACCGCCAGCGAGATGCAGAGCGTGCTCTTGCCGCTCCCCCCCTTCTGGGTGACGAACGTGATGGCTTTCATCCTGGCATCCCTTCGCGAGCGTCGACGAATCCGGGTGGCGTGAGGTGGACGGACAGGTCCGGCAGGCCCGGATCGGCGGCGGAGGATGGCCGCTGGCCCCCGTCCTGTGACACCAGGATGCTGCGATCCGGGTGTCGCCCATCATGGTTAATCAACGGTTAAGCCTGCGGGCGGACAGGCGGACACACAAGGCAATCTCAGGTTGCCTTACCCGTACCCAAATATACCCCGCCCCCTTTCCGTGCCTCGCAATACCCCCTAGAATGGCGGCCTGAGGAAGGTCCCGGACCGCCCGGCCTCTCAACCTCAGGTCAACGCTTGGCCGGTCCATGGCTGCCGGCGAGGAAGCTCATGGCGCGATCTCCCTCCCTCGGTCTGGACGGCGCGGACGATCCGGGCGGCCTGTGCGCGGCCCTGGCCGCGTCCGGCGTCGTCGGCGTCTGGTGCCACGACATCTGGGCGGATCGCCTCGCCCTCTCGGCGCCCCTGGCGCGGCTCCTGGGGCTCGTGCCGGAGGCGGGGAGGCGGGGGCGTCCCCTGGCGGATCTCATCGCGGCGACGCACGGGGACGACCGGGTCCGCCTGGAGAGCGCGCTCCACGCCGCCATCACGCGGGGCGGCACCTTCGCGGTGGCCTTCCGCACCGCGCCGGCCGCGCGCTGGCTCGATCTGCGCGGCCGCATCGAACGCGACCCCGCCGGGCGGCCGACCTGGGCGCGGGGGATCGTCCTCGACCTGACGGAGGATCGGGCGGAGAACGCCCGCGACCAGCACCGGGTGAACCGGATGGCCGAGCACGCCATCGCGCTGCGGGGGCTCGCCGCGACCCTCGAACGCCCCGGGCTGATCCGCCTCCTCGACCGCGTCATGGTGGAGATCGGCTTCGAGCTCGCCCACCATCTCCGGGAGGCGCCGGACGGGCAGCGTCACTGAGACCGGGAGGCGGGCCCGAAGTCGTCCGCAGGGTTTCCGGCAGGATCAGCGGGGCAGGGCCGTCGCCTCCTGGGCCGGGCGGGGCGGGTGACTCGCCAGGGCCCGCAGGGCCGCCCCCGCCTCGGGGCCCGCCAGGGCCCGGGCATAGGCCGCGATCAGGCCGGCGCAGTCGCGCGGGGGCCGCGCCGCGGACCGTGCCGGGCTTGAGGCCCCACCGCCCTGCCCCGCCGCCCGCGCGAGCAGGGCGCGCGGCGCATCGTCGGGCCGCCCCCCGCTCCCGGTCGAGAGTGCGTCCTGCGCCAGCAGGAGGTTGCCCTCCCCGCCGATGGCGCGGCAGGCTTCGGGCTCGGCGCGCCGCATCGCCCGCAGGAGCGTCCGGCCGATCTCCACCCAGGTCGCATCGTCCGCGCCGCGCAGCACCCGCGCGATCTCGGCCTGGGCGCGGTCGCGCAGGGCGTCGAGGGCCTCGCCCTCCGGGCGCCCGGCCCGGTAGCCGTCGAGATAGGCGTTCGCCATGTCCGCCAGGATCGTCTCGCGCCCGTCGAGGGCCTCCAGCAGGGGCAGGGCGCGCAGGACCGCCGCCCGGGCGCCGGCGGGGCTCGGATCGTCGTCGAGGGTGGAATCCGGGAAGCGGTCGGTCTCCACGATCTCGGTGGCGACCCGGGCCTGGATCAGCCGCGCGGCCTCGGGGATCCAGAGAGTCTCGGAAGGCACCGCGAGGGCTTCCGCCGCGAAGGCCGGCTCGACCCCCGCCGCCACGTAGGCCGCCAGCTCCACCGAGCCCTCCGCCTGCAGGATCTGCCCGAACAGGCCGGCATCGTAGGGGGCGTGGAAGCCGAGGCGGCCCTGCGCCACGAGGGACCGGGTCGAGCCGCGCACGAAGGCCAGGGTGCAGGCCGAGACGCAGTAATCCGGCACGTAAGTGGCAAGGTTCCGCGCGGCGATGAGTTCGCCGACCGCCAGGGCCTCGTCGACGAGACCGCCCTCGCTGGTCAGGTGGATGCGCGTCACCTCCGGGTGGGCGGCCAGCAGCGTGCCGAGGCGCGCGGCCGTCCCCTCCCCGATCTCGCCTGCGAGCCGGACGTCCCGCCCGTGCGGACCCAGGGCGATGCGGGCCGCCGGCCCCGGCGCGCGGGTCTGGACCCGATCCTCCAGTCGCAGCGACAGGTCGGCCAGGGTGGTCTTGAGAAAGGCGGGCGCGCCGGAAGCGGTCAGGGCGCAGCAGGCCGCGGCGGCCAGGATCGCCGTGCCGAGCCGGCAGCGCTTGATACCAAGCTGGCGGCGCCTCGCGCCGAACCCGGCCATCCGAACCTCGTCCGCCATGCGACAGCCCTCCCGATCCGGCGCCGGCGACAATCATCGCGGCGGCAGGATACGCCGATTATTGGCCCGGGAAAGTCTCACGCAAACACCCTGCCAGTTCTCGCGCAGTCGCGGCGGACCCGAAGATTTGAGGAGAGGGATGTTTGGCGATGTGGCCCCGCCGCAACGGGGAAGAATCGCCTGTCACTGGCCCCGGAGACCGCCAAAGTCTTCCAAGGCCCGGTCGAACGTGTCGCAGGCGGCCTCAGGCCCGCTCGGGCGGGCGCAGGAGGTAGGTGTCCATGATCCAGCCGTGGCGGGCCCGCGCGGCCTCGCGGAGGGCGCCGATCTCGGCCGCGACGTCGCCCAGGCGGCCCGAGACCAGGATCTCGTCAGGGGTGCCGAGGAAGGCGCCCCAGTAGATCGTCAGGTCCGGGTCGAGGTGGTCGAAGCGGGGCCGGCCGTCGAGCATCACAACGGTGGCGTCCGCACCCTCGGGCAGGCCGTCGGCGATCTGCCGGCCGGTGGTGATGGTGATGGGCCCGCCGATGCGGTTGAGGGGGATGCGGTGTCCGGCCGCCAGCGCCTGGACGCTGGTGATGCCCGGGATCACCCGGACCGTGAGGGCGAGGGTTCCGCGCGCGAGAATGCGGTCCACGATCCGAAGCGTGCTGTCATAGAGGGAGGGATCGCCCCAGACCAGGATGGCGCCGCAGCCCTCCGGGTCGAGCTCGCGCGCGATCATCGTCTCGTAGAGGGCCGCACGCGCGGCATGCCAGGCCTCGACGGTGGCCCCGTAATCGGCGGGGTTGCGGTCGCGCTCCGGATCCTGCGCCTCCACGAAGCGATAGGGCTTCTCGGTGAGGTAGCGGGTACAGATCTCCCGGCGCAGGTCCACGAGGTCGGCCTTCGCCCGCCCCTTGTCGAGGGCGAAGACCACGTCGGCGGTGTTGAGGGCGCGGATCGCCTGGATCGTCATGTGCTCGGGGTTGCCGGTGCCGATCCCGATCACCAGGAGAGTTCTCATCGCGCGCCGTCCTCCACTCCCGCCCGGGCCGCCCGCTTAGAGCATGCGGCGGAGGAGGGGAACCGGCTCCGCCAAACCGCCTGCGTTCCCAGCTTCTTAGGGTGAGCCCCGGTGTCCGCGGGCACGCGGCGCCCGAAAACCGGTCTGTCGTGCTGCCGCCCCGTGTGCTATGGAAGCCCCTGACATGACTCGCGTCCGGCACATGGCACTCTGGCTCGCGGCGGTGATCGTTCTGATCGCCGTCGGCCTCATGCCGTCGGGTGCGCAGGCTCATGCCGGCCATGCGCATGCCGCGCGCGTCGCCGCGACCGCCCTCCCCCCGACCGCGTCGTCCGAGGTTCGGACCGGCAAGGCGCAGACGCTTCTTCCCCTCGCGGTCCGGACGGTCGTCGTGCTGGCGGCCTCCCCGGTCAGGGCACTGAGCACCGGCGCCTGCGACGGCACCTGCTGCAATGCCGGCTGCCGCAACGGCTCCTGCTGCACCGGGGCCGGACTCACACCGGATACCGATGACGCCGCCGATCCGCGCGGTCCCGGCGACCGCGCCCTGGCGCGCGCCCTCCCCGCCCGGACGGACGTCGTCCCGGAAGCCCTCCCCGAACCACCCAGATTCTAAGCCTGACGCTGCCCCGCGTCCGCCAGGCCCGCGAGACTCCCGACGGAGGCGCGAGGCCGGGACGCCGTCCCGTGTTCCTCGGCGAAAGAATCCCGGTCCATGTCCCGTTGTCTCGCGGTCGCCCTGCGCGCGCTCGCCCTCCTCGTCGCCCTCGCGTCCCCCGCCCTGCCCGTCCTGTCCGGACCGGCCCTCGCCCATGAGGGCCACGACCATGGCGCGGACGCGCCGCCCGCCCCGGCCGCGACCGCCCCGCGGGCGGAGGCCGTCTCCGAGCGCTTCGAACTCGTCGCCGTGGTGCAGGGCACCGATCTCGTGCTCTACCTCGACGCCTTCGCCACCAACGCCCCCGTCCCGGAGGCGAGCGTCGCCGTGATGACGCCGGAGGGCCGGCGCAGGGCCGCCGAGACGGCGCCCGGCACCTACCGCCTCGCGTCCCCCTGGCTCCTGGGCGGCGACGACCACGACCTCGTCGTCGGCATCTCGGTCGAGGGCCGCACCGACATCCTCAACCTCGATCTCCACCTGCCCGCCCCGGCCGCGGCCCCGGCCGCCGGCCCGTCCACCCCGGGCACCGCCGCCACGGCCTTGGCCGACCGCCTCGCCCGGCAGAACCCAGCGGCCCTGGCGGCCGGCGGCTTCCTGATGGGGCTCGGGGTGTTCGCCCTGGCGCGCCGGCGACGCGCGGGCCAGATTCTGGTCGGCCTTCTCGCGGTCGGAGCGACGCTGGTCGTCGCCCTCGTCCTCGGCGGCGCGGCGCAGGCGCACGAGGGCCACGGCCCGGTCGAGACGGCGGCCCCCGTCACCCCGGCGGTCCTGACCGGCGGCACCTTGATGGAGCGGGCGCGGCGCCTGCCGGACGGCTCGGTCTTCGTGCCCAAATCGCTCCAGCGGCTGCTGGCCCTGCGCACCGGCCTGACCGCGCAAGCCTCCGTCACCCGCGGCACCGAGCTGCCGGGCCGGATCATCCCCGACCCGAATGCCAGCGGCGTGGTGCAATCCTCCGTCGGCGGAAGGCTGGCGCCCCCCGAGCGCGGCTTTCCCCGCCTCGGCACCCGGGTGGCGCGCGGCGACGTGCTCGCCACCGTGACCCCGCCAGTCCAGGCGGTGGACGTCTCCGACATGCGCCAGCGCCAGGGCGAGCTCGACCAGCAGATCGCCATCCTGGAGCGCCGGGTCGGGCGCTTCGAGCGCCTCTCCAGCACGGGCGCGGTGGCGCAGACGCAGCTCGACGACGCCCGCTCGGAACTCGTCGGCCTGCGGGACCGCCGCGCCGCCCTCGACGCCATCCGGCGCGAGCCCGAAGCCCTCGTCGCCCCGGTCGACGGCGTCATCGCCGAGGCGAACGCGGTGGCGGGCGCCATGGCGGCCCCCGGCACGGTGGTCTACCGCATCGTCGACCCGGGCAAACTCTGGGTCGAGGCCCTGAGCTTCGAGGCGCTGGCCGAGGGCAGCCGGGCCACCGCGCGGCTCGGCGACGGCGGCACCCTGCGGCTCGCCTATCGCGGCACGGGCCTCGCCGACCGCAACCAGGCGGTCCCGGTCCAGTTCGCCATTGAGGGCGACGGGCGGGGCCTGCGCCTGGGGCAGTTCGTGACCGTGCTGGCCCCCGTGGGCCAGGCCCGCCCCGGCCTGCCGGTGGCGCGCTCCGGCGTCGTGCGGGCGGAGGGCGGCAGCCTCATCTACGAGCATGTCAGTGCCGAGCGCTTCATGGGCCGCCCGGTGCGGGTGGCCCCGCTGGATGCCGACCGGATGCTGGTGGAGGACGGGATCGCGGCCGGGCACCGCGTCGTCGTCCAGGGCGCCGAACTCCTCGACCAGATCCGCTGAGAGGAGCCCCCGATGTTCGAAGCCATCGTCGCGCAGTCCCTGCGCAACCGCCTGCTCGTGCTGGCGCTCGCCGCCGCCCTGGTGCTGACCGGGCTCCTCGCCCTCACGCGCCTGCCCGTGGACGTGCTGCCCGACCTCAACCGCCCCACTGTCACGGTGATGACGGAGGCCGAGGGGCTCGCCCCCCCGGAGGTCGAGCAGCGCGTCACCTACCCGATCGAGACCCGGATGAACGGCCTGCCCGGCGTCACCCGGGTGCGCTCGGTCTCGGGCATCGGCCTGTCCATCGTCACGGTCGAGTTCGCCTGGGAGGCCGACCTCTACCGGGCTCGCCAGTTCGTGGCCGAGCGCCTGGCGCTCGCCCGCACCGAACTCCCCGCCAACGTGATGCCCCAGATGGGGCCGGTCTCGTCGATCATGGGCGGCATCCTGCTGGTGGCAGTGACGTCCGAGACCGCGAGCCCGATGAGCCTGCGCGAGACCGCCGACTTCACCATCCGGCCGCGCCTCCTGGCGATCCCGGGGGTGGCGCAGGTTATCCCGATCGGCGGCGAGGTCCGCCAGTTCCGGGTGGCGCCGAACCCCGCCGCCATGCGGGCGCTGGGCGTCACCCATGCCGCCCTGACCCAGGCGCTCGAAGGCTTCGGCACCAATGCGGGCGGCGGCTTCACCGATGCGGGCGCCCGCGAGGTGCTGATCCGCGCCATCGGCCGCACCATCGACCTCGACGACCTGCGCAACCTCGTGGTGGGCACGCCCGCGGGTCCGGTCTACCTGCGCCAGGTGGCCGAGGTGGATTTCGCGCCCCGGCCCCGGCGCGGCGACGGCGGCTACATGGGCCAGCCCGCCGTGATCGTCTCCGTGGAGAAGCAGCCGGGCGTCGACACCGTGCGGCTGACCAAGACCGTGGAGGACGCGCTGGCCCAGCTCGGCCCGAGCCTGCCCCCCGGCATCGCGGCGCAGAAGATCCTGTTCCGGCAAGCGGACTTCATCGAGACGTCGCTCCGCAACGTGGTGACGGTGCTGCTGGAGGCCGTCGCCGTGGTGGCGGTGGTGCTGTTCGCCTTCCTGATGAACGCGCGCACCACCCTGATCTCGCTCACCGCGATCCCGGTCTCGATCCTCGCCACGGCGGCGATCTTCTCCGCGCTCGGGCTGTCCATCAACACGATGACGCTCGGCGGCCTCGCCATCGCCATCGGCGAGCTCGTCGACGACGCGGTGGTGGATGTCGAGAACATCCTGCGGCGCCTGCGCGAGAACCGGCAAGAGAACCTGAATGGGGGCTCGCCCCGCTCGTCCTTCGCGGTGATCGTGGCGGCCTCCAACGAGGTCCGCTCGGGCATCGTCTACGCGACCGTGATCATCTGCCTCGTCTTCGTGCCGCTCTTCGCCCTCTCGGGCATCGAGGGCCGGCTCTTCGCGCCGCTGGGGCAGGCCTACATCATCGCGATCCTGTCGAGCCTCCTCGTGTCCCTCACCCTGACCCCGGCGCTGGCCTCCTGGCTGCTGCCCGGACTCAAGGGCCTGGAGGCGCCGGAGGGCCGGCTGATCCGCGGGCTCAAGGCCGGAAACGCCCGGCTGGTGGCCTTCGCCTTCGGGCATCAGCGCGCCGTGATGGCGGCTGCCGTACTGGGTGTCGGGATCGCGGCCTACGCCGCCACGACGCTACCGCGCGCCTTCCTGCCGCAGTTCAACGAGGGCTCCTTCACCGTCAACCTTGCCTTCACGCCGGGCATCTCGCTCGCCGAGTCGAGCCGGATCGGCGCCATCGCGGAGGGGCTGGTGCTGGACATTCCGGAGGTGGACCGGGTCGGGCGCCGCACCGGCCGGGCCGAGCTCGACGAGCACGCCGAGGGCGTCCACTCCACCGACCTCGAGATCGGCATGAAACCCGGCGGGCGCCCCCGTGAGGCGGTCGTGGCCGCCTTGCGCGCCCGCCTCGGGGTGCTGCCGGTCTCGGTGAATATCGGCCAGCCGATCTCGCACCGCCTGGACCACATGCTCTCGGGGGTCAGGGCCGAGATCGCCCTGAAGCTGTTCGGCGAGGATCTCGACGGCCTGCGCCGAACCGCCGACGCGCTCAAAGCGGACTTCGAAAAAATCCCCGGCATCGCGGATCTCGCCATCGAGAAGCAGGTCCGCATCCCGCAGCTCGAGGTGCGGGTCGATTCCGGCCGCGCCGCCCTCTACGGCATCAGCCCCGGCGCCGTGGTCGATGCGGTGAGCCGGCTGGCCAACGGGCGGGTGGTCTCCACCCTGGTCGACGGCCTGCGCCGCTACGACGTCACCCTGCGGCTGCCCGAATCCGGCCGCTCGGTGGCGGCCCTGCGCGAACTCCTCATCGAGACGCCCAACGGTTGGGTCCCGGCCCACGCGCTCGCCGACATCGCCGAGCGCGACGGCCCCAACCAGATCCTGCGCGAGAACGGGCGGCGGCGGCTGGTCGTCCAGGCCAACACCCAGGCGGGGGCGGACGGCTCGGCCGTGGCCGGCGCCATCGCCGAGACCCTGGCGCGGACCACCCTGCCCCAGGGCATCACCGCGAGCCTGGAGGGCGCGTTCCAGGCGCAAGGGGAGGCGACCCGCACCATCGGACTCCTCAGCCTCGTCTCGCTGGCCCTGGTCTTCGCCCTGCTGGCGAGCCGCTACCGCTCCGGCGTGCTCGCCCTCATCGTCATGGGCAACGTGCCGCTGGCGCTCATCGGCAGCGTCGCGGCGCTCTTCGTCGCCGGGCTGCCCCTCTCGGTGGCCTCGATGATCGGCTTCGTGACGCTCACCGGCATCGTCGCCCGCAACGGCATCCTGAAGATCAGCCACATCCTCAACCTCGGTCTGACCGAGGGCCTGCCCTTCGGGCCGGCCCTGGTGCTGCGGGCCAGCAACGAGCGGCTGGTGCCGGTCCTGATGACGGCGCTCGCCGCCGGCATCGCCCTGGTGCCGCTCCTCGTCGACGGCACGGCGCCCGGCAAGGAGATCCTCCACCCCGTCGCCGTGACGATCTTCGGCGGCCTGTTCAGCGCCACCCTCCTCGACGCGGCGCTCACCCCCGTCCTGGTCCTGCGCTTCGGCCGGGGCGCCTTCGCCCGCCTCCAGGCGGCGCAGGCACCCGCCCCCGGTCCAGCCGCGGGCGCCCCCGCCCCGGCCCTGTTCTGATTCCACGGAGTTGAACCCCATGAAGACTGGCCCCATGAAGACCACGACCGCCCTCCTCGCCGCCCTCGCCCTCCTCGCCCTGACGGGCGCCGCCCCGGCCCATGAGGATCACCCCGCGGGGGATGGCCACGACCACGGCCACGGCACGCAGGGCCACTCGCACGATGCGAAGCCCGCCGGCGCGGCGAAGCCCGGCGCCGCATCGCCCTCCACCAAGGCGTTCCAGGAAGCCGCCATGCGCATGCACGGCGACATGGAGATCCGCTATTCCGGCGACGTCGACCGCGATTTCGCCGCCGGCATGATCCCGCACCACGCGGGCGCCATCGCCATGGCGCGGGTCGCCCTGCAATATTCGAAGGACCCGGAGGTCCGGG
>NZ_JAIEOF010000105.1 GCF_019750675.1 Methylobacterium sp. | reverse complement strand
TGAACCAGTCGGCGTTCCCGGCCGCATCGGTGGTCCAGACGAGGTTCGGCAACACCTGGGACAGGACCCGGAACTGTTCCTCGCTGGCGCGCAGCGCCATCTCGGACCGCTTGCGGTCCGTGATCTCGATGGCGGTCCCGAGCACGCGCACGCAGCGGTCGCGTTCGAAGAGGCCGCGCCCCTTGGCGGCGACCCAGCGGACGAGCCCGTCCTCCCGGCCGATCGTGCGATACTCGACGTCGTAGGGCGCGCGTCGTTCCGGGTCGAGCGCGGCACTGAAGGCCGCCATCGTCGCCTCACGGTCGTCGGGATGCAGGGCGGCGAGGAACTCGGCTCGCGAGACGGGAGCGTCCGACGACATGCCGAACATCGCCTTGACGCGCTGAGGCCAGAAGGCCTTGTCGTTCACGACGTCGACGTTCCAGAACCCGATGTCCGAAGCCTCGGTCGCGAGGCGCAGGCGCGCTTCCGACTCGCCGAGATCGGCCTGCGCCGAGACCTGGGCGGTCGTTTCCGCGCAGGCGCAGAAGATGCCGATGACCCGGTCCGCGTCATCGCGCAGGGGTGAATACGAGAACGTGAAGGACGCCGTTTCCGCGTAGCCATGTCGGTCGATCACGAACGGCATGTTCTCGGACCAGGTCGCCTCGCCCGCGAGCGCGCACTCGACCAGGGGCTCGACGTGAGCCAGGACATCCGAGAACACGTCGCGGAAGGGCCGACCGAGCGCGGCCGGGTGCCGGAGCCCGAGGATCTCGGCATAGGCGTCATTGTAGACGAGGGCGAGTTCGGTGCCGATGGCGACGAACATCGGGAAGCGGGAGCCCAGCATCAGACTTACGGTGGAACGCAAGCCCGCCGGCCAAGCCTCCGGCGGCCCGAGCGAGGACCCGGACCAGTCGTGACCGCGTAGAATTGCGCCCATCCGGCCACCGCCGGAGAGGAACGTCGGTAACGACTGGGTTCTTGCAGCGTCGCCGCCGTTGTCCGTCACCTGATCCACCGTCCCAAGATCCACCGCCCCAAGCCTCCTGCCGCTACCGGCGGAGGCCGGATGGCTTGCCGCTGACCCGTAGCCCTTCGTGA
This sequence comes from Methylobacterium sp., assembly GCF_019750675.1. GTDB lineage: Bacteria > Pseudomonadota > Alphaproteobacteria > Rhizobiales > Beijerinckiaceae > Methylobacterium. The sequence goes on along the minus strand of NZ_JAIEOF010000105.1, from coordinate 22,176 downwards.
GGACGAGGGGCCGCCCCCGTGCCTCCCGAACAGCCCATGCCAGCATTGCTAATAGCGGTCGCGCCAAGCATGGCACAATTTTTCGTGGCCCCATTCGCATACGTCTTCGTCGCACCGTTATGCGAAGCGTCCGCGGTCAGCATTCCCGAGGGAGATGAGGGTTTTCACGAGAGGAGGATGCAAATCCGATCACTATTGCAGCAGATCCACATCCATCAGATCACACAACCAATTCCACACCGAAACATTTGATTATTTATAGAAGTTGTTTTAGGATCTCATAAGTAGCACTACCGCAATGCCACCCTAGCTAACATCTGTAATTTTTTTATTGTGGATCGATGGTATCCTTTTTTCGTCGTGAGATCTCGGATCTGGAGATGGGCTTGTGGAAGATCACATTGCTACACACGAATTCTGGAACGAAATCGTCGAAACCCGAACGCCACGTGGCGCCTTGCAAGCGGCAGAGTTCGAGGAACGAAAATTCGGAAATCTCATCGCGAATGGCAAAACCGTTGCTTATGTTGACATCATAACGGGCGCGACCCTGCTGTCTTGGTCCTACCAGAGCCCGCAGGAAGCAAAATCCCAATTATCTTTTTTCCGATCCATATACACCGACGCGATCCGCCGCCGCGCTGCTCTCCATGTTGTCTAGACGTGCATGGAGAGGGCATTTTTTGATCTCTCGTACTTTGTCGTCGGATCGCATCTTGTGTGATTCGATCCAGTCATGAGAGGCGCCCCGGACCAAACGGTTCCCGGCTCGGACTTCCTGCTGCAGCCACCTGCATCGTGCCGTGGGTCGTCGGCCTCCTCCGCCGACGCGCAGTGATGCTGGCCCCTCTGCACGTGGAAAACGCCCTCGACCGCCGCCGATTCGCTCGCATTCTCGTTCGCGCAGGCCTCGGCCGCGGCACCCTCGCCTTTGACCGCGGTCCGGCCCCCTAATGCACGCCGAGCGCAGCTTTTTCGGACATTCCGACCCCAAGGGAAGGGTGAAGGCCATGTTTCGCAGAGGCCGCACGCGCGCACGATGCAGAGCTTGGCGATCTCGAATGCTCACCGTCGTGGCGACAAGGCACGAATCGGCGCAGCTTCAGACGCGAGGTCGGCGCCCGGGTCGAAACCCTGATCGCTCTCCACATTGCAGATTGACGATTACTAACCTCGCCCGGGAAATCGGCGCTGCCGTCGCTTTGGTCGGACAGCGCGAACGAGGCTTTCGTCTCCACGCCAGCGCGAGCCGCCGAGAATACGGACACCGCGACGTAAGACTACATCGCACGGGGTTCCCCCGGTGGTGGCGGCCGGAATCCTTGGAGCCGAACCATCGCTCTCGGACTCCGCAGGCTGGCCCGGATCCTCTGCCGGAGAACGATTGCCAATACGCGCACGGATGGCTTTTGTGGGCTCTGCTTCGATCCCTTACGGAGCGGGTTTAGTCTGGACACCTGTAGATATCGGCTTCGAAATCACCGTCGCCCTGGGTCATGTGCCAGACGCCGGCTCGCTGGCGTGTGAAAACGATGTCCGACCCCATCGTGCTGCCGCTACGAAAGCGGCATGAAACGTTGAAGGCGAGCTGGCTGCCTTCGCCGCGCCTCGACCTGATCGCGCACGTTCCGCCCCCGTAGGCGATCTGTTGCGGTGTGATCGTCACCTTGAGATTTGCAGGGTCGGACTTGTCACCACGGCATGGCCGGTTCTGCAGGTAGCGCCCCTCGAAGGCGCCCTCCGCCCAAACGGGAGAGGCGCCCAGCACCATCGCTGCGGCAGCGACGGCTCCACCCGACCAGCAGCGCATGTCAGTCTCCAGCCTGGAACCGGCGCCTATGCGATGACAGCTTTGGGCTTGCGTCATTGATGCAGATCAAGCTCGACGGCGGAGATCTGTGTTCGAATTCATACGATGACCGTCGATACCGGGTACCGGGATGCCGCTCGTCCTGACGCTGGCACTGCGAAATCTGCTTCAGGATCGGCTTCGGTTCATGGCCGCGGTGACCGGTATCGTGCTCTCGGTCGTCCTGATCCTCGTGCAGATGGGCTTGTTCCACGGCTTCGGGCGAATGGTGACGCTGGTCGTCGATCATACGTCGACCGATCTATGGATCGTCTCAAAGGGAACCCAGTACTTCGAGGACATCTCGATTCTGGATACGGACATGCGCCGGGAATTGAGTGCCGTCGACGGCGTGGCGGAAGCCATCCCGGTGGTCGCGGGCTTCTCGGCATGGTTGCCGCCGGAAGGCGGATTGATCGGCATCTTCGTCATCGCGTCGGACCCGGTGAATGGCCTCGCGCCGTGGAACATCGTCGAGGGTGGCCTCGACGATCTCAAAACCCCGGGCACCGTGACGCTCGAACGGTCCTACGCGAACCAGCTTGGCGTGTCCGCACGGGGCGAGACGGCGGAGGTTCGCGGGCACCCGGTGACGGTCGGAGCGGTCACCTCGGGGCTGCGCTCCTTCACGACACGGCCCTACGTCTTCACCGATTTCCGCAGCGCCCGATCCTATGTCGGGTTACCGGCCAATCTGGTCACGTACTTCCTCATCAGGGTGAAGCCCGGAGCCGACGTCGAGCGCATCCGGAGCGAGGCGCAGGCACGTGTCTCCGGCATCGAAGCGCTCACGCCGGATCAGTTTCGCACGCGATCCCGCGATTTCTGGCTGTACCGGACAGGCGCGGGGGCCGCGCTCGTCGCGGGCGCATTGCTGTCCATCATCGTCGGGACCGTCATCATCGCCCAGACGCTCTACTCCAGCACGAAGGAGCACCTCTACGAATTCGCCATGGTGCGGGCGATCGGTGCCTCGAACCGGTACATCTACAGGGTCATCGCCTTTCAGGCGCTCGTGAACGCGCTCATCGGCCTCTCGGTGGCCACCGTGGTCAGTATCGGGGTCGAGCGTCTCACGGCAACGAGCGTCGCCCCGGTCATGATCACGCCCGCCTTGGTGGCCGTCGCCTTCGTACTCACGCTGCTGATGAGCGTCGCCTCCGGCATCGCTTCGATCGTCCGGATCGTCCGGGTCGATCCCGCGAGCGTGCTCACGCGATGAGTGCCGCGATCGAAGCCACGCGGGTGTGTAAGCTGTACGGGCACGGGCCAACCCGTGTCGAGGCTGTGCGAGCGCTCGACCTCGTCGTCCGCGCCCGCGAGTTGACCGTCCTGGTCGGGCCATCGGGCAGCGGCAAGACGACCCTGCTGTCCATTCTCGGATGCATGCTGACGCCGACCAGCGGCACCGTACGGGTCTGCGGTGTCCCGACTGGAGATGCCCGGCCCGAGGCATTGGCGGCCATCCGGCGGCAACACATCGGCTTCGTCTTCCAATCCTATCATCTGTTCTCCACGCTCACCGCGGCGGAGAACGTTCAGCTTGCCCTCGACATCCGCGGCGAGCGCGGGGCGGGGGCGATCGCGAAGAGCGCCGCGGTCCTCGCCGATGTCGGCCTCTCCGCCAAGCTCAAGTCTTTCCCGCGCGAACTGAGCGGCGGCGAGCAGCAGCGCGTCGCGATCGCGCGCGCGCTGGTCGCCGACCCGTCCGTCATCCTCGCGGATGAGCCGACGGCCGCGCTCGACTCGGAGAACGGTCGGGCGATCATGGCCATCCTGTCGTCGGCGACCAAGCAGCGCGGGCGGGCCGTCCTCGTCGTGACCCACGACGCGCGTCTCTTCCGCTTCGCCGATCGGATCGTGCATATCGAGGACGGCGCGATCACGCACGAGGAACGGCCGCCCCCGCCCGAGCGCGTGACGAATGCCCAAGGCGCCGGTCCGCAGACGGCCACCAACCCATGATCGACCGGTGACAGGAACATCTGGGTTGAGCAGGTGTGGCCTCGGTACCCGCCTCGTCATGGTCCACCGGGGTTCGGCACCGCCAGGGTCGGCCAGCGTTAGGAGCGGGGAGAGGATGTGCGCCGAACGCCGCGTCGCCTGCCTCGGGACCTCGGGCCCCCCTCTCGGTCTCCCGAGGGCGACGAGTACCGCATGCGCGTACTCCTGACCGAGGGCAGCAGCACGTCTGCGCGCGAAGCGATCACGGCCCTCGCGCTCGCAGGGCACGACGTCGCCTTCTGCGATCCGGCCCGGATATGCCTCGGGCGGTTCTCGCGCCTCGTCCTCCGCCGCTACCGCTGCCCGGCCCTCGGCACGGACCCGGCGGGATTTCGACGGTTTCTGCACGCGACGCTCTCCCGGCAGGCATTCGATGTCCTGCTGCCCATTCACGAGCAGGGATATCTCATCGCCCGCTCGGCCGAGGAGTTGCGCCCGCTCGTCGCCTTCGCCGTTCCCGCTCTCGAGAGCTACGAGCGCGTCCTGACGAAGCTCGGGTTCAGCAGCCTGTTGAGCGAACTCGGGCTCGCGCAGCCGCCCACACGGTTTCTCGACGATACGCAGAGCCTTGCGCGGCATGCGGCCTACCCATTCGTGGTGAAGGCCGCACTCGGCACGGCGAGCCGCAGCACATGGCTGATCCGTTGCGAGGCCGACCGGGACCGGGCCGCTGCCGAACTCTCGCGAGGGGCGATTACATGCGAGCCCATTCTCGTTCAGGCATGGGTGTCCGCGCCGCTGGAGCAAGCGCAGGCCGTTTTCCAAGATGGGCGGCTCGTCGGGTTCCACGCCACGCGCAGGCTCATCGAGGGAGCGGGAGGGGGCGCGGCCCTCAAGGAGAGTGTCCACCGGCCGAATGTCGCCGACGATCTTGCGAGAATCGGCGCACATCTCTCCTGGCACGGCGCGTTGTCGGTCGATTATTTCATCGACGACAGGGGCGAACATCCGCTCTACATCGACGGCAACCCGCGCCTCGTCGAACCGATGGCCGCCAGCCTCGCGGGCCTCAACCTCGCGGACCTGTTGGTCCGCGTGTCTGCCGGTCAACGCATTGGCCACTGCCTCACGGGCCGGACGGGGGTTCGCACACGCCTCGCTCTGCAGGTCATCCTCGGCACGGCGCTCCGCAGTGGCCGCCGACGCGATCTCGTCGCGGCGCTCATGCAGCTCGTCGACCGCCGACGACCTCTGGCACAGGCGCAGGAAGAGTTGACGCCCGCGCGTCTCGACCCCGTGAGCGTCGTGCCGGTAGTCGGCGCGGCGCTGATGCTCCTCGCCCGGCCGGGCTGCGCGCCGGCGCTGGCACGACAGGGATGGGGCGCCCATCTCCTGACCCAGGAAGCAATGCGAAGAATTCGATCTATGGGTTGAGCCGACCCACCCAAGACCGCAGCATTTGATCGTTTATACAATACGAGATCGATGATATGTTTTAGATTCTCGGCTTGATTGAGATCAATGCAATCGATCACTGGACTACCAGCATAGCGTTGCAACCTGGAGAAGTCCGATGAATGCTGTCGATTTGATCACCGGGGGATGCGGCTTCATTGGTCGCCAGCTCGCCCAGTCGATCATAGCCACCGGGCGTCGCGTACGCGTTCTCGATTGCGGCGATCCGCGCGGCCTTCCAGCTGGCGTCGAGTATCGTCGCGGCTCGATCCTCGACGATGCTGCCCTCTCGGCCGCTTTGGTCGGGATCGAGCGCGTCTATCATCTCGCTGGCGACCCGCATTTGTGGGCCGCCGATCGCCGAGCGTTGGCCCGCGTGAACGCTCATGGCACGGAGCGCCTCCTGGCCGCAGCACCGCCCGTAGCACGGATCGTGCATTGCTCGTCCGAAGCGGTCCTGTTCACGGGATCCGGGACCGATGCGCAGGTCCGCGATGACGACCTCCCACCTCTGGATCGGATGGCCGGTCCCTACACACGATCGAAATGGCTGGCCGAGCAGGCAGCCTTTGCCGCGGCGCGGGCGGGCGGCAATGTCGTGATCGCGAGTCCGACGGTGCCGATCGGACCGGACGACTGGAACATGACGCCACCCGCGGCGATGCTGGCCCTGTTCGTAACCGGGCATACGCCCTTCTTCCTCGATTGCACCCTCAACCTCGTCGATGTCCGGGACGTGGCCGAGGGGCTGCGTCTGGTCGGCGAGAAGGGTGTGGCAGGGCAGCGCTACGTGCTCGGCGGCGAAACCGTGCATTTGCGGCAGCTCCTCTCCAGGCTGGAGCGGATAACGGGCCGACCCATGCCGTCCATCGCCCTGCCGGGCAGCCTCGCCATGGCGGTGGCGATCGTCGCCGAGTGGGTCGCGGATCACATCTCGCATCGGAGTCCGATGGCCGTGCGCGAGGGCGTTCGCCTCGCGCTGCGTTCCACGGCGCTCGACGACGGCAGGGCGCGCCGGGAACTCGGGTACGCGCCGAGACCGATCGACGAAGCACTGGTGCTCGCGGTGGCGTGGTTGACCGGCAAGTCCGTCCCGCGCGCCGAGGTGGCCGCAACGGCCCGCAGCACCGGCTTTGCATCCTGATCGGCCCGATCCGGACGGCGCGGCCGGGCCTGCCCGACGCCAAAGGTGGCGCGATGGGCGCGATGGCATCCCTGGGCGCATCCGCGGCGACACCGGGCCGGAGCGGCGCGCCGGGGCGCCGCGCAGCTGCGTCACCGGGACGGGACGTCCATCGCCTGTCTCATCTTCTCGAGGATCTGATCGATGCTGAAGCTTGCCGCCCGCTGGCGGGGTGGGAAGTCGCGGAACGTATCGAGGAAACGCGCGACTTCCGCTTGTGCGGGGACCATGACAAAGACGTTTGACATCAGCCAGTCGTAGTAGGTGTTCGAGGTGATGTCGGCCCGCTCGTAGGGGTCTGCCCGCAGGTCGAACAGTTTCGGCACGCGGAGCCGGGTGAACGGCTCGGCCCAGATCCGCAGCGTGCCCGGAGCGCGCTGTTCCTCGAAGACGACCTTCCAGTTCTCGTACCGCATCCCGACTAAGTCGCCGTCGTCGTTGAAGTAGAAGAACGCCTTGCGGGCTCCGCGATCCTGCTGGCCCATGAGATAGGGAAGCTGGTTGTAGCCATCGAGGCGGACCTTGAAGGTCCGCGCCCCCGCCGTATGACCCTTGAGCAGTTTTTCCGTGATCTCGGAGTCGCCCACGGCGGCCATCAGGGTCGGCAGCCAATCCAGGGCGCTGACGATCTCGTTCGAGACGGATCCTGCCGCGATGCGGCCCGGCCAGCGGATCACGCAGGGCACGCGGAAGGCGCCTTCCCAGTTGGAGTTCTTCTCGTTCCGGAACGGCGTCATCGCGCTGTCCGGCCACGAGTTCAGGTGGGGACCGTTGTCGGTCGTGTAGAGAACGACGGTGTCGTTGGCGATGCCGAGCGCGTCGAGCTTCTGCAAGAGCTGTCCGATGTGACCGTCATGCTCGGCCATGCCGTCCGCGTACTCCGTACGACTGGTCAGGCCAGGCGCACTTCGGCGGCTGTCCGCAACGTGTGTCCGAAAGTGCATGCGGGTCGAATTAAACCAGCAGAAGAACGGTTTGTTGGCCTGGACCTGACGCTCCATGAAGTCCATGGCGGCGGCCGAAGTCTCGTCGTCGATCGTCTCCATTCGCTTCCTGGTCAACGGGCCGGTATCCTCGATCGTCCCGTCCGCCGATGCCCGCAGGACGCCGCGCGGGCCGTATTTCTTGCGGAATGCGGGATCGCGTGGGTAGGCCCGCTGCTCGGGCTCCTCCTCGGCGTTGAGGTGGTAGAGGTTGCCGAAGAACTCGTCGAAGCCGTGGTTCGTCGGCAGATATTCGTCACGGTCGCCGAGGTGGTTCTTGCCGAACTGGCCTGTCGCGTAGCCGAGCGGCTTCAGGAGTTCGGCCAGGGTCGGATCTTCTTTCTGGAGGCCCACCGTGGCTCCGGGAAGACCGACCTTCGACAGGCCGGTGCGCAGGGTCGACTGCCCGGTGATGAAAGCGGAGCGGCCGGCCGTGCAACTCTGCTCCCCGTAGTAATCCGTGAACATCATGCCCTCGCGGGCAATCCGGTCGATATGGGGCGTCCGATATCCCATCACGCCGAAGGTGTAGGCGCTGACATTCGCTTGTCCGATATCGTCGCCGAACATGACCAGGATATTGACCGGCCGGCCGGTGGTGCCCGTCCGAACGGGAGCCGGCTGAGGGGGTGGGGCCGGCTGCTGTACCTGAGCCGAGGAGGGCCCCGCGCCGGCGATGGAGGCGACGAGCGCCGTTCCCGTGAGAAGCATGCTCCGACGGTCGATGCCCCCTGGGGATCTTGTCTCGTCGGAGGTGGTGATCGACGGCACTGGATCTGTCATGGCCCTCTCCGTTTCACGCAGCGGAAGCCAATGTGGCTGGTAGAGGTATCGACGGGGTGCGGGTGGCGCGCGGCCGGGCGGTAGCGGCGGCAGTAATTGGGCGCACACAGATGCGACCCGCCCTTGATCACCCGGCGGGGTATGCGAAGCGCGGGTTGCGCCGGATCGTAGCTCTCCGCCTCCAAGCCGCCGCGAGGGTTTCGCGGGGTGCAGCATTGCCTCGGCACATCGGCCGGATGGTGGGGTGCAAAGAAATCGGCGGTCCATTCCCAGACGTTGCCGATCATGTCGGACAGGCCGTAGCCATTTTGCGGAAAGGCGGTCACCGGCGAGGTGCCGGCGTAGCCGTCCTCCGCCAAGTTTTCGTACGGGAAGGCCCCCTGCCAGGTATTGGCCATGTGTCGTCCACCGGGTGTCAGGGCGTCGCCCCAGGCGAACTCCGCTCCATCCAGACCGCCGCGGGCCGCGTATTCCCACTCGACCTCCCTCGGCAGATCCTTGTCGACCCAGGCGGCATAAGCCGCGGCGTCGGCGTAGGCGACGTGCACCACCGGGTGATCGTCGCGTCCGGCGATGGACGAACCCGGACCAAGGGGGCGCCGCCATGTGGCCCCGAACCGGAAGCGCCACCACGCCCGGACATCCCGCAGATCGACAGGGCCCTTCGGCGACCTGAACACGAGGGACCCGGCCCTCAGCATCTGCGGCAGGGCACCCGGATAGGCATCCGCCGATGGCTTGCGCTCGGCCACGGTCACATGGCCGGTGGCCCGCACGAACGCGCGGAACTGCGCATTCGTCACGGGAGTCCGGTCGATCCAGAAGCCATCGACGGCGACTCGGTGAACCGGCGCCTCCTCCGGATAGTGCCGGTCCGAGCCCATGCGGAAGGTCCCACTCGGCACGAAGACCATATCGTCGCGGATCGCCGGGCCAATGGATCGGTCGAGATCGGTTGCGGACGCCATCGCGTGCTCCCGGGCAGGCAGCGGGACAAGGCGGACGCGCTCATTCCGCCGGCGTGGGCGGCGCCATGCCGGTGACCTGTACCGAGGGCTGCTCGCTCAGCCAGCGGTAGAGAACACCGCCGAGCACCCCGCCGAGGATCGGGGCGACCCAGAACAGCCAGAGCTGGCCCAGCGCCCATCCGCCCACGAACAGGGCGGGGCCCGTGCTGCGCGCCGGGTTGACCGACAGATTCGTGATCGGAATACCGACGAGGTGCACGAGGGTCAGGCAGAGCCCGATAGCCAACGGCGCGAAACCGACCGGTGCCTTGCCGTGGGTCGCGCCCATGATGACGAACAGGAACATCATGGTGAGCACGACCTCCGCCATGAGGCACGCCATCAGGGAATAGTGCCCCGGAGAATGCTCGCCGTAGCCGTTGGCGGCAAAACCCTTCTCCACGGAGAAGTCCGGTGCCCCGCTGGCGATGGCGTAGAGCACGGCCGCGGCGACAAGTCCGCCGATGACCTGGGCGATCACGTAGGGCGCGATGTCGTGGGCCGGAAAACGGCCTCCCGCTGCGAGCCCGCAGGTCACCGCCGGATTGAGGTGGCAACCCGAGATATGCCCGATCGCATAGGCCATGGTCACCACCGTGAGGCCGAAGGCGAGGGCGACGCCGAGGAGACCTATGCCGACTTGCGGGAACGCAGCCGAGATCACGGCGCTGCCGCAGCCCGCGAAGGTGAGCCAGAACGTGCCCATGGCTTCGGCGGCACATTTGCGGATATCCATAAAAGCCTCCTGCAATGGGGCGGCGTCACCGCCCGGAAGCGCGTTCGCGCGAAGGGAACGAGTGCCGTACCGGACCCTCCCGCGGCCTAACGACAGCCCGCGGCGATGCCGGGTCAGGAGAAGGGAAGACCTGATGCCGGACAGCCGGCTTGCATGAAGGGCCTCACGGCATCTTTGGCTGAGTATGCGTTGAATCTGGGCGCGATGAGATTTCGTGCCACGGCAGTGCAGACTCCGGTTTGCGCTGGATCAATGCAAGTCTTCCCGCATCGGTGATTCGGGTAAATCCTCCCTCGTAATGCCGACGCCTTCTGGTCCGAGCGCCTTATCCTGTCATCGTTGGATCCGGCTCCGGCTGGACTTGCGCATCGGCAAGAGTCCCCGTTGGCCAGAGGCTCGCATCGGCACGCCTGAGCAGTCCGGATCGCTGTCACGCCCTGCAGGTCGGCGCTGCCGGCAATGCCGTTTCTGACCGTAATGCCAGGCGGGCGCCGGTCAGCACTTCACGCGGTCGTCCATCAGTCGGCGGGCGAATACCAGATCGGCGAGGTGTAGGCGCGCTCCTGGATCGTCGTGGGAACCTCAGGCTTGAGGGTGAGCCCGTAATACTTGGCGTCGTAGACGGTCCACCGCGGCGTCGGAATCTCCAGGACACGACCGTAATAGAAGGCTCTCTGCCGCGGATCGAAGTCGGGATCCTCCCAGACGGTGATCAGTTCGGGACTGCCGATGGTGTTGCTCCAGGTCGCGCTGGCGAGGTCGACCGTGTTGCCGACGGGCGGCAGCTTGCCGTCTTCGGCCGGTTTGCGCGCGCCGGACCAGGCGACATCGTAGACGCGCTCCTGCATCTCGCCCCGCTCGTCCAGCCAGCCCTTCACGATCTGATAGCGGTCGAGATTCGCGCCGATCGGGTCCTTCAGGGCCGCCACCAGAAAGGTCGGGACCTTGCCGGCGGGCGCCGGGCCGAGATCGCCGCCCATCGGGACGCCCTTGGCGTAGCCGGCGCGCGCAGGGCTCCGACTCCGGGCGTCGGACGGCTCGAACGCGTACCCCCCGAAGAAGCGCACCAGCATGCGCGAGCCCGTCGTCGCATAGGTCTCGCGGCGCTCCATCGCGTCGAAGAGGGCCGCGCGGGTGTTCTCCGTCGCCCAGACCGCGGCGTAACCGGAGGCGGAGGTCTCCCACTCGTAGAGCGTTCCGGCAGCACCCTTGACGAAGACCCGGCTGCTTCGTTCCGCGTTCGGCTCCATTGCGGAGGTCTTGCCGAAGTAATTCTCCTCCTCGACCGCGGCCAGCCCGGTATGGGCGTCCGTCGAACCGATGAGGCCGAACTTGTAGGGGTTGATCCCCGTCTCGGCCTCCAGCTTCAGGCCGAGCTTCAGCCCCGAGCGGGCGTATTCGTAGGCGAGCATGGCCGGCGTCTTGGGGACGCTGAGATCGAGGTTACCCTTGTCCCACCGCTCGAAATTGGCGAATTCGTCGTTGGGCGAAAGGTACGGGTGGGTCTCGCCGTCGCCCTTGATCTGCGTCGCCTCGTAGAGACGTTCCCACTTGGCGCGGATCTCCGCATAGGCACGGTCGATCCTCCGGTCGGTGCCGGGCTCGACCATCGGAAACATGCGACCGTTGGAGAGATTGCCGTTATGCGCGATCGCCAGCAGGCGCCCCCCCGTCTTGTCTTCGTAGGCGGCCATCCAGGCCCAGAGATCACGCGGGTTGTCGCTTCCGAAGGGCGCCATCGTCGTATAGGGCACGGCCCGGCCGGCGATATGTCCGCCGTCGCGGAAGATGACGTTACGGTGGAGATTGTTGCCTGCGGTGTTGGAGGTCCACTCGTAACCGATGAGGGCCGTGAACCGGCCGGGATCGTCGGCCGTGTCCGCCGCCTTGACGATCTCTTGCCAGGCCGAGCGATAGGCTCCGCCGTCCGGCCGGTAGACGAGCGCCTTCGGGAACGTCCCCTGCGAGAAAGCCGAGATGATCTGGATGGCCGCCGCCGCCCCCTCGCCGTTGACGATCATGTCGTGCCATTTCCGGCCCGTCGGATCGGCCATGATTCCGGGCTTGCCGGCCAGCAGATCCGGAAAGAAGCCCAGATTGTCCGAGTGGTCCGCCACGACCAGGAAATCGAGAGGCCGGGACAGCCGCGCGGGCTGTCCCGAGGACGCGGTGACCTGCTCTCCCTTGGCGAAACGGTAGGCGTCCGCCGGTCCGAGCCGCGCCCCGAAGGCACCGGCGTCGAACGAGAAGGACGTGTGCAGGTGGGTGTCGCCGAAGAACGGCCTGCTGGGGAAGGTGCGGTCGGCGTAGGGCGAGTAGGCGCGCTTGGCCGGGTAGAGCCGGTCGGCGGCGTCCCGGGACAGCGTGCCGACATCCGCCGTCGGATCATCGACGGCCCATGCCGGCGGGGTAACGGGCAGAGCCGTCAGGCCGAGGAGTGCGAGGGTCCGGATCACGTGCTGAACCATGGGTGCCTCCCAGAATCGAAGTTCAGAAGGCAGCGACGCGCTGGATGACCCAGGCCGTCGCGAGGCTTCCGATGAGGTAGGGGGGGACGAGGGTCGTCCAGGGCGGAAGCTGGCCCATCAGGCGCCTCAGTCCGGCGGCCGAGGCCAGCACGGCGCCGACGAAGACCAACTGGCCCGCCTCCACCCCCATATTGAAGAACAACAGCGCGACCGGGACGTGCCCGGCGGGCATACCGATCTCGCTCAAGGCGCCGGCGAAGCCGAAACCGTGCAGCAGCCCGAACGCGAAGGCGACGAGCCAGGGGAATCGGGCGGCGAGCCCGGCCCGGCCCGCGCGGATGCGCAGGATTTCGACCGCCAAGAACACGATCGAGAGGGCGATCACCGCCTCCACCGGCTTTTGCGGCACGTGCACGAAGCCGAGCGCGGCCGCCGTCAGGGTGAGGCTGTGCGCCGCCGTGAAGGCCGTGATCGCGGCGATCAACTGCCGGGCCGACGGCGTGATCAGGATCAGGCCGAGCACGAACAGCAGGTGGTCGAACCCGAAGAGGATGTGCTCGAAGCCCAGCGAGAGATACGTGCCGGCGACGCCGAGCCGGCGCGGCGAAGCGGCAATGGTGGCCTGCGGTGCCGCGGGCGTGAGCCGATGCTCGGCGGAGCGTCCATCCGCGAAGGTGACGCGCAGCAGCGCGTCGGACACCGTGGTCTCGAGGCCGACGAGCCCGATGGTCTGACCCGCCAGACCATCCGCGGCGCGCACGCGCCACGTCTGAACCAGGGCCTCCCCGGTCCTGCGGGCGAGGATCGGGGATACGGGTTCGATCCGGCCCGAAAAGCGGACCGTCAGGGCCAGCCTCAGATCTCCGCGCATGGGCGTCTTGAACAGGACGTCGAAGAGACCGGGCGACCGTTCCTGTAGGTCGAGATAGGCGGGCCGGATCTCGTGCGCGGACCCGGCGGAACAGGCGAGACCCGTCGCAGCGGCGAGAAGTGCGAGGTATGCCGGCAGGCGGCGCGGGATCCGGCGGCGGCGCGTCATCGGTGTCACGGCCCGGCCTGTCGATCGGGCGCTTCCACCGGGACCGGTCGTGCGCCCACCTCCCAAACGACGCCGTACTTCGTGCGGAGCGAGGCGAGGTAATCCGCCTTCAGCGCCCGCTGGCGTGCCGCATACCACACCTCCGCGACCGCGCCCCGGACATCCTCGAACGGTCGCGCCGCGCCCTGGCTGCGGCTTGACACCAGCACGAGGTGCGTGCCGAAGGCGGATCGGATGGGTCCACTCCACGCCCCCACCGGTAGGGCGAAGACGCTCCGGGCGAAATCGGGACCGAACAGGCTGGACAGGCCCTGGAGGTCCATGTCGGTGAAGGCCTCACCGAGGGCCAGCGGATCCCCGACGGGATCTCCGACCGTCGATCCCGCATCGCCGTCGGCCGACGACAGCACGGTTCGTGCGGCATCGGCCGCCCCGGCGGGATCGGCCCGGCGCGCCGGGCTGAAGAAGGCGTGCCGGAAGGAGATCCGCGGGGCGTTCCGGTAGCGTTCGATCTGCTCCGTGTAGAAGCGCCGAAGCTCGTCCTCATGGGGCTCGACGAGGCGCGCCGTATCCTCGACGAGGAAGCCGAGCTTCTGCGCCAGACGTCGGCGCAGCACCGTATCGTGCTGGTCGAGGCCGAGGGCACGCGCCTCGCGCGCGAGGAGTTCTTCGTCGAGCAAGGTCGTGAGGAGGCCGCTCATCTCGTCGGGGGTCGGGTCCCGCCGCCACTGACTGGAGAAGGTCTCCCGCACCCAGCGCGCCTCGCCCTCTCCGATCCGGATCGGTTCCGGCGCGTCCCGCGCGACAGGATTCAGCCAGGAGTAGCCACCGAACAGAACGGCACCCGCGAGCAGGAAATGCACGAGCGGCTCCCTCGCCAGATCGGCCATCCGAGCCGCTCCGCGCCGGCCCTTCGCCGGTGGGCTCGTTGACGCGGCTGGGGCCGCCTCGGCGCGGGACGACGGCATGACGCTCGTCCGCGACGCTAATAGTAGCGCCCGACGCGCCGAACAGTCCGTCGGGAGGCGCGCCGGGCGACGCCGGCGGCGCTCGTCGCGGTCGCCGGACGCCCGACCCGCGCTTCGGCCTGGGAGACAGCGCCTCGGCCGCTGAGCCACCCGGAGGGTTGCGCATCGATCATCAGGCCTGTCCCGAATGCGACGACGGCGATGAGACCGCCGCGTGTCAGCCGCCAGCTTTTCCCGGTCATGGCTCGAACCTCGCTTCGGCCGGAGTGTGTCGCCCGGCCCTCGAATGGATCTCCGCATCATCCGGGAAATCGGCGCCCGCGCTTGATCGCGCGAGACAGCGCGGAGCGGAACCTGCGCACGAACCGCGAAACAGGAGACACGCGGTGTGCGCGGCTCCTGTCCGGTTCGGTCAAGGCGCGCCCGTCGATGCCGGCTAGGATAACGCCGTTCGATCCGTTCAGGGCTGCCGAGGATCCCGGCGTGAGGGCGCGATGCAGGACCCAAAGCGCGTCGATGCCGGTTCCGACCGGACAGGACCGGACAACCGAGTGCAGGGCTCCAAGCCACCCAGGCGGTGGAGCCGGGCCCTCGTGGCCGTCGCCATCCTGCTCGTCGCGGCGGGCGGGTTCGCGCTGGCCCATTTCTGGTCGCCGCATGCCAACCTGCGCATCACGCTGGGTCCACCCGGCAGTGCGGCGGACCGGTTCATCATGGCGTTCGTGTCCGTCTCGAAGGTGCAGCATCCCCGCGTCAACCTCGACCTCGTACGGGTCGACGACCTCGCGGGGAGCGCAAAGACGCTGGAGGACCGCCGGACCGACCTCGCCATCGTGCGCAGCGACGCGGCGGTGCCCGCCAACGCCCAGACCATCGTGATCCTGCGCAGGGACGTGGTGGCCTTCGTGCTGCCCCCGCAGAGCCCCGTGAAATCGATCGCCAACCTGTCGGGCCGGGCGGTCGGCATCGTGGCCGGGCGCCTTCAGGACACCAACGCGCAAGTGCTCGACACGGTGCTGAGCTTCTTCAACCTGCCCGGCAAGGACGTCCGCCGGACAGTACTTCCCGTGGACGAGCTGGCCCAATTGGTTCGACAGAAGAAGCTCGCGGCCATCCTGGCGGTCGGTCCCATGGCGCCGGGGGAGGTCGTCGACGTGGTCGCGGCCGTCGCGCGCGCCACGAAGGGCACCCCGGGCATCCTCGGGTTCGACGAGGCGGAAGCGATCGGCAAGCGGTTTCCGGGCTTCGAATCGATCGACGTGCCCGTGGGTGCGTTTCGGGCTCGCCCTGCCACACCGAGCGAGTCCGTGACGACGCTCGCGGTCACCTATCGGTTCGCCGCATCGGAGTTGATGCCCAACGTGGTCGCGGCAGCCATCGCCCGGTCGATCCTGACCGCCAAGACCAAGCTCGCCGCCGTGACACCGCTCGCCACGCAGATCGAAGCGCCCGATCCCGACGACAAGAGCCCTCTCTTGCCCGTTCATCCGGGCGTCGCCGCCTATCTGAGCAATGGGGACCAGAGCTTCTTCGACCAGGCTCAGCAGTATGTCTATCTCGGCGGGCTGGTGGTCAGCCTCGCCGGATCGCTCTTCGCCGCCGCTTCGGCGGGTCGGGCGCGGCGCCGGTCCGAGGCGGAGTGGCGACCGGTCCGGCGGTTGGTCGAGATCGCCGAGGCAGCGCCCTGTGCCGATCGCGCAGGCCTCGCCATCCTGGAGGGCGAATTCCGGGAACTCGTCTCCGCCATGCTGGGCTGCTCGGCAGGCGCCGTCAGTACCGATTGCCTGTCGGCCTTCTCGACGGCCCTGGCGCATGCGCGCCACGCCCTTGATCGCCGTCGGGCGAGCCTCGGGCCGGAAGTGGCGCTCGCCTCCGCGCCGACGCTCGTGGTGGCCCATTAACGGCGACGATCCGCGCGCGGGCAGACCGCGCGGGCAGACCGGGATTGCGTCGGGCGAATCGCGGTCCGGGTTTACCGCTTCTCCGGGGCGTGGAGGAACAGGGCGCGCAGGCGCCCGGCGCCCAGGACGCGAGCGAGTTCCCGGTAGGCGAAGTACGGGAGAAGCGCCACGAACATCACCCAGGCGAAGGTGAGCACGCCCCGCGGGCCGCCGGCCATCTCCGGCAGAACGGTGCCCGGTGCTTTCCCGTGTCAGGCGCCCACCAGCACCTCTTCGAGTCCGTAAGCCGCCACGAGGACAGCCGTGAACAGGAGGGCACGGTACAGGATCACGTAGACGAGGGGCCTTCGCTGGATGCGCCGACCGAAGGTGCGCGATCCGATCTTCGCCGCCTCGGCGATCAGCACGAACTTGGCCACCACCAGGGCGTTGATCAGCCCGAGCGCGTAGAAGTGGTAGCTCGGATAGTTCGGCACGGACCGATCGATCCGGCTGTAGATGTTGATGCTGAAGAGGATCAAGGTACCGAAGACGATCACCAGGTAGATTGCGAAGGCGATGTACCGCTTCGCCTCGGCGGCGGCCCGTTGCTTCAGAGATCGCGACGGTTCGCTCCCGCCGGGCCGCGCCAGGTCCTGGGGAGCCGGCGCGGCGGACGCCGCCTTTTGAGACAACGGGGGCATGGCTCGTCCTCCACGGCGCTCGTCCTGCACAACGTCCATCCGCTCACGCCTCCGGTGCGCGTCGAGGCTCATCCTGCCGAGAGCGGCAAAGCTCCGGAAAGCACCGGGTCCGCTCGGCCGCGCGGACGAATCCCCGGACCCCACCGGCTGCATCGGCCGGTCGGCGGGGTCCGCTCCGACACCCAGGACCCCGGATCGGTCGGCTGATACGGGGCCGGTCCCCGTCGCGTCGGGATCAGGCCGCCAGCTTGACGGCGTGCTTGCTCTCGATCGTTCGCCGGAGAAGGCGACGGGTCCGTTCGGTGAAGGCGATCTTGTCCGCGAGACAGCTTTCCAAAAGCACGCCCACCCCGAAATGACCGCTCACGTCGGCCATGGCGACGAGCGCCACATATTCGGCGATGCGCAGATGCATCAGGTGATTGGCCTTGATCAGGACGAACAGGGCTTTGGCGGCCGGAGTCTGGATCTCGGCTAACTCGCGGCGAAAATCCTCGAGGAAGACGTCTTGAAGCCGGCCGTTGGCGGTGACCGGTTTCGCGCCGATCAGCTCGAAGCAGCGATCGAGCGATTTGATCGTCTTGTCTTGGATGAAGGCACGCGACTGCAGAGCCTCCTCGATGGCCGGATCTTGCGCGACCTTGCTCAGCTCCTCGTAGACCTTCGTCGCGCGTTCCGCGTGGTGACGCGCATCGCTCAACATGTGGACGAAGAGTTCTCTCGGTGTCTTGATCGGCATGGCGATCTCCTCATGCTGCATCGTTCCGAACCACGGCATCTCCTGGATGCCGGAACCGCTTCGGGCGACCGAGCCTGATCGGACGCAGCGTTCCGCCGATCACCGCGATGAGCGGAAGGCGCCCACCACCGTAAGCCGTGCTCGACCCCGCGCTGACGGAAGGGCAAGGCCAGCAAGCGTCCCGCGTGGCATCGCACCGAAGCGAAGGAGGCAGTATGCGGTCGCGGCGATCCCATGCTTGATCGAGCGAGACATCGGCCATGATCGGCATCGGCCCCGGCTCAAAACCGCCGCAAGTCCCCGGGGATCAAGCAGCGCCGGTACCGTGAGGTTACGGTGCGTCGGATGCGGTTCCGAGGCGCGAGACGGCTTCACGTTTGCCGCTCGCTCGCCCGGCGATCGTTCTCCAGCGTGGAGATCATTCCATGAATATTTTGCCCATCGGAATTTTGACGCCCACAAGAACTCTGGGGCTTGCCTCAGTGGCCTGTGCCGCCCTGATCCTGAGCAGTGCGGTGGCAGAAGCACGCGGTTTCCGCGGAGGTGGCGGAGGCTTCCGCGGCGGCGGGTTCCACGGCGGCGCGGGAGGTTTTCGAGGCGGCGGCCTCCAGGGCGTCCGCGCCGGGGGGGCTCGTGGCTTTCACGGGGCGGCGGGCTACCGCGGCCGCTACGGCGCCGTCGGGCGCTACGGTGCAGTCGGCAGATATGGCGGTGTCGGTCGTTACGGGTACGGCGTCCGACCTTACGGTTACGGCCTGGGCGCCGCCGCCGTCGGAGCCGCGGCCGCCACCGGCGCCGCCGCCTACGGTCGCTGTGTCCCCTACGCCTACTACGATACCTATACGGGCGCCTGCCGTCCGTACTGACGTCGTTTCACCAGAACCGAGACGAAGAGGCCTCGGCCCTGGATCATCCGGCCGGAGCCGGCCGCCCGAGCGGTCGCCTCTGGATCAGTGACTTCCGACCATCCTGGGTCAAACGCCATGGTCATCCGCATCACCGCACCGCTCTTGCTCGCAACCTGCTTGGGCGTGCCCGCCCTGGCACAAACGTCGGGTCTGCAGCAGCCCGCGGCGTTGATTCACGGCAATTACTGCGGGCTCGGCAACAATGCCCCGTTGCCCCCCGTCGATGCCCTCGATGCCGCCTGCGCGCGCCATGATGCCTGCACGCCCGTCGGCGGCTTGCCCTCACGGGCCTGCAACCTGCGGCTCCAGTGGGAGACGGACCGCATCGCGCGCGATCTGCGACAACCCGATGATATCCGCGCGCTGGCAGGCTTCATCGCCGCCGGGGCCGTTCTTCTGCCATTCGACGCGCATGCGACCATTCCGACCAGAGCTCCGAGCTCGACGCGGTTCGGCCCCCCAGCCCCACCTCATCGTCCGCGCTCTTACGCCTATTAGGGTCCGGCCCAACATCCGCTTCGAGACGCGGCAGACGGCCGACCGGATCCCTGGATGGTCGCGGTGAGTCGCGCTGCTCGGACACGGAATCCTTGCGGCACACGCAAGAGGAAGAACACGCATGTTCAGCAGGCGGATGTTCACCGGTTGCGCGCTCTGCCCAGCGATCGGCTTCGTCGCGGATGACGCGTCGGCGCAGACGCCGAGCGGCTTCAAGCGGTCGGTGATCGGGCGGATCGCCGGTCCGGGCGAGGGTTACGAGACGCTGCAGCTTATCGTCGATATCGAGCCGAATGTCGTCATCGATTGGCGCAACCATCCCGGTACCGAGGCGGCCTATACGCTGGACGGCGTCGGCGAATTGCGGATCAAGGGTTGAGGCGACGCAGGCGATCAAGCCCGGCTTCTTCTGGATGACCCCGCCGGAAGTCCCGCATCGGCTAAAGAACGGGTCGCAGGCGACCAAGCTCGTCGTCACCTTCACGGTGCAGAAGGGAAAGCCCCTGGCGGCACCGGTTTCCGCGCCGATCTAAACACCCGCGCTGCGACGTCGCGAACTCCGGGCTGTGACGGACGACGGCGGCGGCGGACTTGCCGCAGTCGCAGCAGAATGTGCCCGGAACCGGGTGGACGCCATCGAGACCGCGCAAGCCACCCCGACCAAAGCGCGGCCGGAGCGGCTTGAGCGCAACGCAATCGGCGCGGTCAGCGGCGGAAACCGCCGCCTCCGCGCCCGCCCCGATATCCGCCCCGGTATCCGCCGACATGTCGTCCGGCGACGACCCGGCCGCCGCGATACATCTGGCCGCCCCGATACACGCCTCCACCTCGATATCCGTACCGGGCGCCGCCCCGGTATCCATAGGCACCCCCACGGTATCCGTAGGCGCCGCCCCGATATCCATAATAGCCCGGCGCACCGTACGCATTCGGCCGGCAGGCACCATACGGACCCCGATGAAAGCCGGGGCCACAGCCGCCGGCGGCCTGAGTAGCCGTAACGCCGAGCAGACTTACGCTCAGCCATACGGCGAGAGCGAGGGTCGCGAACGAGATTATTCGTATCGATGCCATCATATGCTCCTTGGTTCAGTAATGGATAAGCTTGAGATCAACGAAATCAGATGAAGCGCCGATACGCATCGACGCCTGATCAAGGCAGATCGGACGACCGCACCCCGGTACCGGCATCGCTCGGCACGGCGGGCGAATCTCGGGGGCTCCGGAGCGCGTCGAGACCATCGGCCGGGTTCGGGGGCGAGGCTCCCGATGTACCGGGCAAAGCCCGTGAGCAGGGCGCCGTCCTGCATCCGCAAGGGGGCCCGGACCTCCTGAAACCAGGATCGGCCGATCCTCGCTCAACGCGGTCACAGCTCATGTTCGATCCGTCGTCAGCGGTACACGCCTGAGACCGCCCAGGTGGTCGGTCCCTCCGGGGTGTCCCGGACGGCGAACGGGAAGAGACAGCATCGGATCGGGAAGGCCTTCCGGCGGTCGGCTCGCCTGTCTCCAGATGCTGGGCGTGGTGCCGGCCCAGCGTCTGAACGCGTGCGTGAACGCTGCCGCTTCGGAGAAGCCCAGGCAGGCCGAGATCTGCGCCAGCGTCATGTTGGTATCGGCGAGGAGTTGTTTTGCCGTTTCGAATCGCATCTGGGAGGCGACGGCGCGAAAGCTCGTGCCCTCGGCCCGCAGACGGCGGCTGAGGGTGCGCCGATGCAGCGCCAGATGGCGCGCGACGGCCTGGCCGGACCATGGGCTCTGGATGAACTCGGCGCGCAGCAGTCGCCGCACCTGATCCGCCAACTCGAGCGGAGCGGCAGCCCCAAGCAGCCACGGGTCCGCTCCCGCCGTTCGATGGGCCTCTCGATCCTGGCCCGCGATCGGACGCGCCAGGAGACGCGACGGAAAAGCGATGACCGCCCATTCCTGGTCGAACCGGACGGGTGCCCGGAAGAAGTGCCAGTAGGGATCGATTTGATCCGGGGGGGCACGTGGCAGCAGGATCTCTGTCGGAGCCCAGGAGGCACCGCACAGCGCGCGCACGATGTTGACGAGGGAGGCGAGCGCCCCCTCCGATTGAAGGCCCACCGCGGTCGCGCCGGGCGCGTAGGGATAGTAGTGCAGCAGCGCCACGTCGGCCTCGACGCAGAGACGGACGGCAGAACCGTACGTCCAGGCCCAGGGCCGGGTTTCCAACACGTGCAGCGCGTCGCCGAGCGTTTCCGCGTTCCGGATCAGGACGTTGTTTGCCCCGAGCGTGGCGAGGGTGATGCGCTGCCCCACGAGGAGGCCGAGATGGCCGCATCGCGTACGGCTGGCGCCCAGTTGTAGCAAGCGGCCGAGGGCGGCGTTCGACATCGAGCCACCATCGCCGCCGCCCCACCGATCGCAACCCGCCTCGCGCAGGAGGCGAATGGGATCTGCGCCAAGTTCCGAAAGAACGGCACAGGTCGATCGCGTGATGCCGTCATGGTCGCTGCCGGCGCAGGCGGACAGGTCCGTACTCGACGTTTGAAATAATTCGAGAGATTCACACGAGTCCTCAAGAGGAAGATCAAGGCGAGGGGCCATTTCCAACATCCCTTTCTCCTCGAATTTCAATCAGATCACGGGAATCTCAGGCCAATCGCATCGCGCTGGATCAAATTATTATTACGAACAACCATTCAGGTAGAGATTTTCGTCATATGTAATATTCGATAGTGACGGCAGCCAGCCGGCGGCTTGTGCATTGCCCGTTCGGCAATCGAAGGGCCGCATTGCACGGCGCGCTTCCGGCAGGGCGCCGGCCTCGACAAGATGGCCGAAGGTTCCGCGGTCGGCGCCGTAGGCGAGGCGGAGCAGGTGGTAAAGGCTCTGGGCGGTCAGGCTGTGCTCTTCGACGAGCGCGGCTTGGTCGAGCGTTTCTTCGGGAGCTTGGCTCAGAAAGAGGCAGGCTATGGCGTCGATCACGCGCCGGGCCTGCACGAGTGGGAGTTCGAGCAGCACCAGGGCGGCGAGTCGATCGGCCGCGTCCTCCTGCCGACCGAGCA
>NZ_JAIEOF010000035.1 GCF_019750675.1 Methylobacterium sp. | reverse complement strand
CGTCTTCGCGGTGACGTGCCACTTCGCGCGCGTTTCGCGTCCGCCTAAGCCCGTCGATGTCCGTCTCCGCCCTCGCCGTCCGCGCGTCGCGCGCCCGCCTGTTCCATTCGGCCGCCCGGCCGGTGGTCCGCAGGATCGTGGCCCGAACCGACCTGCGATCGCTGAGGATTCGCGATTGTAACATTATAACATTCGCTTTAGCGGAGGGGACTCGTCGGCTCCGGCCGATACCCGTGCCCGTCCCCGGTTGCTCCATGTCCCGCTCCGACCCGCATCGCCACCACTCCCGCGCCCGGTCCGCTCAACGCTCCAAGCATCGTTTCCGAGACCGGGCCCTGCCCCTCGTCGCACTTCTCGGTGGCGCCCTGTCCGCCCCCGCCCATGCGCAGGAGGCCGTGACCCTCGACACCCTCTCGGTCTCCGGGACCGGGACTGGGACCGGGAGCGCGCCGCCGGCCGAGGGGCTGAACCTGCGCAGCCCCGGGCGCAGCGCCAGCCGCCTCGGCCTGACGGCCCTGGAGACCCCCGCCAGCGTGGACGTGATCGCGGGCGAGACCGCCCGCCTGCGCGGCCAGAACACGGTGGCGGAGGCCGTCACCCAGAACGCCACCGGCATCACCACGGTGGCGGCCCCGGGCAACGGCAACGGCGCCTTCACGGCTCGGGGCTTTTCCGGGCCGAACTCGATCCAGCAGCTCTACGACGGGACCCGCCTGTTCGTGGGCGCCGGTACCGTCACCTTCCCGTTCGACACCTGGAACGTCGAGCGCATCGAGGTGCTGCGCGGGCCGGCCTCCGTGCTCTACGGCGACGGCGCCATCGGCGGCGTGGTCAACGTGGTGACGAAGAAGCCGCTCTTCACGCCCTTCAACGAGGCCCGCGCGGCCGTGGGCTCGGACGGGCTCACGCGCCTCGCCCTCGATTCGGGCGGCCCCATCGGCGAATCGGTCGCCTACCGCCTCAACGTCAGCGGCAACCGCGCCGAGGGCTGGATCTCGCCGAACGGGGAGTTCCGCAACCTCGCGGTCTCGGGTGCCCTCACCCTCCAGGCGACCCCGGACCTCGCGTTCACCCTGAGCCACGATTTCGGCTACCAGGAGCCCGCCCGCTACTGGGGTACGCCGCTGGTGAACGGACGCATCCTCGAATCCATCCGGTTCAACAACTACAACGTCCGCGACGCCAAAATCCTCTGGACCGACAACTGGACGCAGCTGCGGACGGAGTGGACGCCCACCGCCGACATCACGATCCGCAACACCGCCTACCGGCTCCAGAGCCGGCGCCAATGGCTCGACGTCGAGCAATACGCCTTCAGCCGGGACACTGGCCGGATCGACCGCTCCGAGTACATCGAAATCTACCACAGCCAGGAGCAGGTCGGGAACCGCTTCGACGCGACCTTCCGGGGGACCCTGTTCGGGTTCCGCAACGAATTCCTCGCCGGCTTCGACGTGAACCACATCGCCTTCCGGCACACCAACAACTTCGCGTCCGAAGGCGGCGGCCTCGTCACCAGCGTCGACCCCTTCGCCTACGACCCCGGCCTGTTCCCGGCCAACGGCCGCGCCTCCCCGGCCTACGCCACCAGCACGCGCCAGGCCTCGGTCTTCGCCGAGAACCGGCTGATCCTGTCCGATCAGGTCTCGCTGCTCGCGGGCGTGCGCTACGACGCGCCGGTGCTGCACCGGACCAACCTCGTCACCGGCGCCGGCTTCGACCGGGATTTCCAGGCGCTGAGCTACCGTTTCGGGGCCGTCTACAACCCGACGCCGCTGCTGGCGCTCTACGCGCAATACGCCACCGCCACCGATCCGGTGGGGAGCCTGATCTCGCTCTCGCAGTCACTCGCCAACTTCCAACTCTCCACCGGCGAGCAGGTCGAGGTCGGCGCCAAGGGCGTCGCGCTCGACGGCCGAGCCGAATGGACGCTGGCCGGTTACCGCATCGTCAAGGACAACCTGATCTCGACGGTCCCGGGCCAGCCCACCCTGTCCACCCAGGTCGGCCGGCAATCCTCCCTCGGGGTCGAGGCGGCCCTGAGCCTGCACCTGTTCGCGGCCTGGCGCATCGACGCCAACGTCGCCCTCCTC
This sequence comes from Methylobacterium sp., assembly GCF_019750675.1. Lineage (GTDB taxonomy): Bacteria > Pseudomonadota > Alphaproteobacteria > Rhizobiales > Beijerinckiaceae > Methylobacterium. The sequence continues at coordinate 21,141 of NZ_JAIEOF010000035.1, read as the reverse complement.
CACGCCCAGTACGACGACCTCAACCAGGCGGTGGGCGGGCAGGTCGTATCCTATGCCGGGCGCCAGCCCATCGACGTGCCGGAGCGGGTCGCCAATCTGTGGGTCAATTGGGCCTTCGCCCCGGCCTGGGAGGCGCGGGTCGGCCTCCAGCACGTGGGCGAGACCTTCAGCGACTTCGGCAACCAGGCGCGGCGCCCGGCCTACACCCTGGTCAATGCCGGGCTCGACCATCAGGTCACGCCGGCCTCGCGGCTGTCGCTGCGAGCCTACAACCTCTTCGACGAGATCTACGCGATCAGCGGCAACGCCGTGAACGGCATCGGCACCAACTGGCTGCTCGGCCGGCCCCGCTCCTTCGAGGTGGCCTACAGCGTGCGGTTCTGATGCGGCTCAAATCCCTGAAGCGCTGGCTGATCCTCGGCCACCGCTGGCTCGGCATCGCCACGGGCCTGTTCCTCGCCGCCTGGGTGCTGTCGGGGCTGGTGATGCTCTACGTGGCGTTCCCGGCGCTGACCGAGGCCGAGCGCCTGTCCCACCTCGCGCCCATCGCCTGGGACCGGGTGCGCCTCGGCCCCGCCGAAGTCATGGACCGGGCGGGGCTCGAGCCCGTCCCCGGCGGCCTCAGCCTGTCCATGCGGGGCGAGGCACCGGTCTATCAGGTGTCGACCCGCGACGGCGCCCGGCACGCGGTCTCGGCCGAGACCGGGCAGGTGCTCGGCCCCGTCGACGCGGCGGCGGCCCTGGCGCCGTTCGGCCCGGGCGCCACCGTGCGGGCCGTGACCCGCGACCAGTGGACGGTGCGGGACCGCTACGATCCACTGCGCCCCTTCCACGTGGTGACGTTGGGCGACGCCGCCGGCACCGAGCTCTACGTCTCCGCCCGCACCGGCGCGGTCGTCCTCGACACCAGCCGCCGGGAGCGCCTGTGGAACTGGCTCGGGGCGATTCCGCACTGGTTCTATCCCACGCCGCTGCGGGCGCGGGCGGAGCTCTGGCGCGGAGTCCTGCTGTGGGTCTCCGGCGTCGCGGTCGCGGGGGTGCTCGGCGGCCTCGTCCTGGGAATCTGGCGCCTGCGCCTGCGCCGACCCTACGCCTCCGGGGCGGTGACGCCCTATCGCGGCCTCGGGCGTTGGCACCACCTCCTCGGCACCTTCGGGGGCCTGAGCCTGCTGACCTTCGTCGCGAGCGGCTGGCTGTCCATGAATCCGAACCACTGGTTCACGCCCCGCACGCCCCCGGCGGCCATGCGGGAGGCTTATGCCGGCCCCCTGGTGCGGATCGATCGCGCGGCCCTGGACGGATTTCCGCATGCGGGGATCGTCGAGGTCCGGTTCACCCAGGTCGACGGCCGGTCCGTGCTGGTCGCGGCCGATGCGGGGGGGCGCCGGGTCGCGACCCCGTCGCCGCCGGAGGAAACCCTGAGGGCCGCCGCCGCCCGCGCCCTGCCGGAGGCCCGCATCGCCGGGACCGAGACGCTGACCGCCTACGATGCCTACTGGTATCCCCACCACGACACCCGGCCGCTCCCGGTGCTGCGCGTGCGCTTCGACGACGCGGCCGCGACCTGGTTGCACATCGACCCGGAGACCGGCGCGCTCCTCGATCGCCTGGATGCGAGCGGCCGACTCCAGCGCTGGCTGTTCGAGGCGCCGCATCGCCTCGACTTCGGAAACCTGTTCCAGGCCCGCCCGGCCTGGGACGTGGTGATGTGGCTCCTCAACGGCCTCGGCGCGGGCATTGCCCTCTCGGGCGTGGTGATGGGCTGGCGCCGCCTGCGCCACGCCGCCCGGGCGCGTTAGGCCGGCCGGGGCGGAACCGGGTCGGCGTCGCGCCGGAGCGCGGTCGCCTCCGCCAGCGCCGCGCCGCCCTGCGCCCGCGCCGAGACGGCATCGGGCAGCGCGTAGGCCGCGACGCGCAGGATGTGGTCCCGGTCGCGGATGACCCAGCGATAGCGGGTCGGATCCTCGGCGCAGGGCTCAACCTGGAGGGTGAGCGGGCCCGTGGTCCTGGTTTCCATGATGGTCTCCCGTCGGACTGAAATCCCGCGCCGCCTCGGGCGCCGGGGACTCGGGTTGCGGACGATCGGGCGGTGGGCGATCGGGCGGTGGACAATCGGGGAAGTCCATCCAGTCCGTGAAGGCATCGGCCGGGTAGCTGTGCTGGCAGGAGGCGACGTGCCAGGGGCGCGGATCGCCGGCGGCCTCCGGGTCCCAGCGGATCACCGCGCGCCGGTCCGGGTCGTCGCGGTGGATCGCGATGATCCAGCGCCCGTCATGCGGAGCCCGGTCCATGGCCCTCCAGGTGCGCATGCTGCTCCCCCGCCCCCACCCTCTCCGAGGCGACAGCAACGCGCGAAGGGCCGGAACCGTTCGAACCGGTCTCGACCGAGGCGGCCTGACCGCCTTGTGGGGCTTTCCGACGCCTGCCATGGTCGCGCCATGGCCCACCCGATCCCGCCCCGCTACTCGCCCGCCGAACTCATCGCCGAACTGCGCGAGGCGGCCGAGGAGATCGCCCCGGAACTCAACGGCATCCGACCCGAGGAGACCCTGGAGGGCGAGTCGGCCCAGACCCTCGAGGAGATGCTGGACGCCCTGCGGCGGATCGCGGGCGGCGCGCCGAACCCCCAGGAGATCGCCCGCACCGCCCTGGATGCGAAAGCTCCCTTGAGGCCCTTCGGCAAGGCGCGGAAGGGGACGGGCAAGGTGGTGAGCAAGATCACGGACAAGCCGGCTGCCAGGGCTCCGGAGCGCGGTCTGCCCGAGGCGCCGGGAAGGCCGCCGATGAAGAGGCCGCCCCAGGCGCCGCTAAAGCCGGCGTTCGGCAACCCCCCGCCTGGCAAGTCTTCCGTGAACAGGACCGCCCCGGGCAAGACCGCCTCGGGCAAAACGTCGTTCGGGAAGCCGCCGGGAAAGCCGCACAAGCCCGTTCGCTAGGCCGCCGGCCATCCCGCGACAGCGCGCCGGATCGGCCCTTCGTGGCCTCGGGACGCGCCGCTTCCGCCGCCGCCCGGCCTTCCATCCGGATCGCGTTCGACGCGATGACGAACAGGGGCAGGCGGTCATCGGCTGACGCACGCGGGCACGGATTCGGCCGGGCCCCCGCCACGCTGGCGCCATCCTGCGGTGCTGTCTGCCCCGCGACCACGGAAAGGCTCCGCGATGCTCGACAGACGCACCCTCCTCTCCGGCGGCGGCGCCGCTCTCTTCTGCGGAGGCGCGGTTCTGGCCGGACAGGGGCCGGGCGCGCCGTCACGCCCGGCCCTCTCCGAGCGCTTCGCGGCGCTGGAGGCGCGCAGCGGCGGCCGCCTCGGCGTTCAGGTGCGCGACACCGGCACGGGCCGGGTCTCCGGCCACCGGGCGGAGGAGCGCTTTCCTCTTTGCAGCACCTTCAAGCTGCTGGCGGCTGGCGCGGTGCTGGCGCGGGTGGACGGGGGTACGGAGCATCTGGAGCGTCGGGTCCCGTACGGGCCGGGGGATCTGGTGGAATACTCGCCCGCCACGCAGCCCCGCGTGGCCGAGGGTGGCATGACCCTCGGGGATCTCTGCGCGGCGGCCATCACCCTGAGCGACAACACCGCGGGCAACCTCATCCTCACCACCCTCGGCGGCCCCGCCGGACTCACCGCTTACCTGCGCGGCCTCGGCGATCCGGCGACCCGGCTCGACCGCAACGAGCCGACCCTGAACGAGGCGCGGCCGGGCGACCCGCGCGACACCACCACACCGGCGGCGATGGTAGCGAATCTGGAGCGGCTGACTCTCGGCACCGCCCTCACGCCCGCCTCGCGGGCGATCCTCCTCGGGTGGCTCGCGGACAACCGGACGGGAGGTGCCCGGCTGCGGGCGGGCCTGCCCCCGGGCTGGCGCGTGGGCGACAAGACGGGCTCCGGCGACCGGGGCACCACCAACGACACGGGCCTGCTCTGGCCTCCGGGCGGCGCGCCGATCCTCGTGGCGGCCTATCTGACGGAGACGGACGCGTCGACCGAAGACCGCAACGCGATCCTCGCGGACGTCGCCCGCGCCATCGCGGGAAACCTCTGACGCGATGGGGATCGGCGACTTTGCGCGACTCGCAAGCGTTGATCGAACGCAAGCAGTCCAGCTGCACGGAGGATGTCTCCGTGCGCATCTACTTCGCGAATTTATTTGGGCCAAATTATTCTGAAGTTTTCATCCACGAATACTTTGGATGAAATGGCGCGCCCGAAAGGATTCGAACCTCTGACCCCCAGATTCGTAGTGCTGTGCTACTGCCTAGCGTTGCATAACAATCTGGTGCGATAGGTTGACCTACGGGCCTCCAGCCCTTGGCTTTTCCGCCAAATGCCATAACTTCGGGTAACAGGGCAAAACACTCCTTAACGAGCGTTCTTGCATCCCCTGATGTTACCCGTGGAGCGCATCTGGTGGCAGCAAAGGTGCTCACGGTGCAAAGTGTCGAACGCTACAAACCCGACCCTGAGAAGCGTTTGGAGATCCCCGACGCCACCCTCCCCGGCTTCTACCTCGTGGTGCAGCCGAGCGGCGCGAAATCCTGGGCTGTCCGCTACCGCGTGAACGGTCGGCCCCGGAAGTACACGATCGGCCCCTACCCCCTGTTTGATCTCAGCAAGGCTCGCAGCGTGGCGCGTGAGGCCTTGCAGTCGGCAGCGCTTGGCCGGGACCCCTACTTGGCGAAGCGTGAGGCAGCAGCGGCGTCTGTCGCTGCCGAGGAGGATCGCGTGTCGCGCGTGATCGCCCTGTACGTCGAGCGCCATCTCAAACCGAACGGCAAACCTCGCTATGCGGAGGAGGCGGAGGCGCTTCTGCGGAACCACGTCGAGCCGCGCTGGGGCTCACGGCGCATCGGTGAGGTGACCCGCAAGGACGTGGTCGCGATGAACGACGCCCTGACTGATTCCGGCATGACGGCCGGCGCCAATCGCGTCTTCTCGGCAGCGCGAGCCATGTTCAATTTTGCGCTCAGCCGGGAGATTATCGAGACGACGCCGTTTCTTGGTCTCAAGCCTCCGGTGTCCGAAACGAGCCGGGACCGCGTCCTGACTGACGACGAGGTTCGCATGGTATGGCGCGCTGCGGAGGCGGTTGGGGCCCCCTTCGGCGCGATGGTTCAGTTGCTCCTGCTGACCGGTCAGCGGCGTGACGAGGTTGCCCGAATGGTGCGCAGCGAGGTCGACGGCGATCTCTGGACCATTCCTGCGCCGCGAACAAAGAACTCGCTTGAGCACCTGGTGCCCTAGTCGGCTGCGGCCGCAGAGTTGTTGGCCGCCCTCCCCCGCATCGCCGGCAGGCCCGGCTACATCTTCACCCGCACCGGAACTGCGCCGATCTCGGATTATTCGAGCAGCAAGGCGAAGCTGGACGCTGCGATGCTGGCGATTGCCCGAGAGGATGCCTCCCGCTCTGGCCACGATCCGAAGGGTATCAAGATCAAACCCTGGCGCCTCCACGATCTGAGGCGAACTTGCAGCACCGGCATGGCGAAGCTTGGGCAGCCGATCCACGTAGTGGAAGCCGTGCTGAACCACCGCTCGGGCACGATCAGCGGCGTAGCCGCCGTCTACAATCGGTACCAGTACCTCGCTGAGAAGCGGGCAGCGTTGGAGTCGTGGGGAAGTGACGTTGAGCGGCTGATAGCTAGTGGAGGTGACCTGCGATGAACTCATCCGAGATCTGGGTACCCTTGGCAGATGCCTATCGAATTTTGATCAGTGAGGTGGGTGGTGTTCAGCGGCTTGTAGAGCGTGCGGAGAGGCGGCTGGCTTTCAAGATTTTAAATGGTCAAATAAAAGCACGCTCACTTAGGGCATATGTGGGATCACATTACGATACTGATCCAACCCAGATGTTGTTCCCTGTTGAAAGTGTTTACAAAGATCATCTGCTCTTAATGTCTCAAATGGACGCGGCGTCCCAAAAAGCGTGCGGCGTTCCAAATTTTGTTTGGTTGGAGTCGCGCGTATTGCTGGGTAGGCGTTTCGAGAAAGCAGAGCGATCAGCACCCGCAGTATGGCAACCTCAGCAAGAACTTTTTTGTATTGAGCTTCATCAGACCGATTTTTATGCTTCCTTTCCTGAGGCTTGCAGCGCAAAAACTGAAGAGCAGCCAGAGTATATATTGACAGAAGCTGGCGGATCTAATGCCATCAAAGGTCGATACGGTAGGGCAGACCGGCCGCTGATTGAAGAAATGCTTGAATTTCGTAGATCGGGTGCAGCGCATTCCAATAGTCAGGCTGCAGAAATGGTAGCAAGTCGGGCCGTCGGAGGCGGAAGCACTGATAGCAAAATTAGACGGCTCCGCGATGCCTACAAGAGCCTATACGGCTCCGGAGAATAGCGGAGTTATCGGGGTTCCGAAAAACTCCAAATAAATACCAAGACTTTTATGGCGGGCGAAAGCATCCTCTTCTCGCGGCGCACTTCATTGCGCCTGTTAGGAGGTGTGTTGATGAGTAAGGTAGATATCTATCTCACAGCAAAGCAGGTACGCGAGCGATACGGTAACTGCTCGGACATGTGCATTTGGCGCTGGCTGAATGACGACGCGATGCGCTTTCCTAAGCCGCTGGTGATCAACGGGCGGCGCCTTTGGAAGATTGCGGATCTGGAAGCTTTTGAAATTCAACAGGCCACTAAGACGGAGGCCGCATAAGCGCATGCCCCACAACGTCAAAACCCCCGCCGGCCAGGGCGAGGGCTTTGGAAACACTGTTGTCGCTTCGCAGGCAGACAACTTTTCCTTAGCATCTCAGCCCCGTTTCTATCAAGCCAAAAAGCTTGCCGCGCGTCTTGGGCTGAGCCTCGCTCAGGCCAGCGTTATTGCCGAGCAGGCTTATGCGATCCCCGAAACTTGGGGGAGCCGCGCATGAGCAGCCTCCCTGACCACATCGCCTACGGCACGCCCGAGGCTTACCGACAGTTCATCGCCGAGACGCTGGCCGGCGCGGAGATCCACGCCAACGTCGCGCGCACCTACGCTGAGATCGGCAACGATGCCGGCCTCGCCTTCGCCATCCGCTGTCTTGTCGCCTGCACCAAGGCATCCGTGAGTGCCATGGCGGATCTCAAGGACATGAAGGCCGAGCAGGCAACGCGGAAAGCGCTCGCCTCCACCGAACCGTCGATCGATTCAGCAAGGGAGGTGCGGGCATGAAGTCTGACCCGTTCGCCTCTGAGATGGAACGTCTCGGTCATCCAAGCACCGATCGGTGGGAGGAGCGATCCTCCCAACCTAACGGCGCCAATGGCACTAACGGCACAGGGGGGCGTCTCTCCTGGCCCGAGCCGGATCTGAGCCTGCTCGGGACCGGTCGGCGACCTGCGCCCGCCTTTCCGTTGCACTTGCTTGGCCCCTGGGCTGGCTGGTGCGAGCGGAAGGCCAAGGGCGCATCGGCCCCGGTCGACTATGTGGCTGTCGCGCTGCTCGCCAGTGTTGGTGCCGCGATCGCCAATGTGCGGTGGCCGCAGGCCGGCACCGGCTGGGCGGAGCCGCCGCTGCTGTGGTGCGCGGAGGTCGGGCCGCCCTCGTCGTCGAAGTCGCCGAGCATGGATGCCGCCTTCGGTCTTGTCAGCTTCGCCGAGGATCGGATGGCGCAGGGCTTCGACCAGGTGCAGCAGGAGTACGCCACCCTCAAACAGACCTGTGACGCGAGGTTGGAGGCCTGGAAGATCGAGGTGAAGGCGGCGGTCAAGAACGGCGACGCTCCGCCCGCGATCCCAGCGGATGCGCAGGAACCACCAGCTCCCGTGCGTCCTCGCATCCGTGTCGCCGACGCGACGGTGGAAGCCCTCGGCGCATTGGCAGCCGGCTTGCCGCGCGGCCTCCTGCTGGTTCGCGACGAACTCGCGGGCTGGCTCGGCGCCTTCGACAAGTACGGCGGCGGGGGGGCCGATCGCGCCTTCGCGATCGAGATGTACGGTGGCCGATCCTACGTCGTCGACCGGATGAAGAACCCCGAGCCGATGCGCATCCGTCACCTGAGCATCGGCGTGCTCGGCGGCGTTCAGCCGGAGAAGCTGTCGGTCATCATCGATGGGCCAGACGATGGGTTGGCCTCGCGCCTGCTCTGGGCTTGGCCCGACGTGCAGCCCGAGTTCACGCTCTCGCGCGGATCTCAGGATGATGGGCCGATGCAGCTCGCGTTCGGCCGCTTGGCCGACCTCGTGCAGGGTGTCAATGAATTCGGACACCCTGAGCCTGTTCGCATCCTCCTGACCGGCGAGGCCGAAGACCGCCTGGAAGCCTTCGCCCGTGACATGGTCTGGCGGTCCCATGAGGCGAGCGGCCTTCTTGCCGGATGCCTCGGAAAGGCACGGGGGCGTGCGCTCCGGTTGTCGGCCGTCCTTGAGCACCTGTGGTGGTGTGGAGGAGCGACGGCGAGAGAACCACAAGCGATCTCTCCCGAGGCGGTTACGGCGGCGGCCGACCTTCTGAACGCATACTTCATTCCGATGGCCGAGCGAGTGTTCGGCGACGCTTCGATTCCGCTGATTGAACGGCGTGCAATGCTGCTCGCCAAGCACCTCAAGCAGAACCGGCTTGATTGTTTCAATGCACGTGATGTCCGCCGGAACATCGGTGGGTTGCTCAGGGATGCCGCGAATATGGAGGCCGCTTGTACGCAGCTTGTCGAGGGTGGCCTTATCCTACCTCGCCTTGAGCGGGCGGGTGAAGGGAAGGGTCGGCCCGCACGAAACTACGAGGTCAACCCGACCATCTTTCGGAGGCCCTCATGAGCGGCCACACCTTCGCCACGGCGGCTCTCAGAATATCTTACCCCCCAGTGCCAATAGTGCCATTAGCGCCAAAAGTGCCTTCCGACCTCGTTTCGGCACTAATGGCACTAACGGCACAGGGGGGGAGATCTTTTTTGAAGGCCCCTCATCGGCAATTTTATAACCGTCACGGACACCTTGGGGGACGGGCATGAGCGCTCGCACCCTGGACCGAAACCGCTTCGCGAAATGCCGGGCCCTGATGGATCGTGGCGCCACGGACGGCGAGCGGGCGGCCGGGAAGGCTGCCGCTACACGCGTCGCGGCCTCCGCCGGGCTTAGCCTCGCGGATGCCATCGGCATTGTGGATGCGCACCATGCCTGTACGGCTTCTGGCCCCTCCCCGCATGCCGGTGGCGCGCGACGCTCTCACGGTCGCCCGACCTACGCCTGGGCTCAGCCGAAGCAGAAGCCCGAGCCGATCACCGTGGAGGAATTGCTGAGGCAGAAAGAGGCGGATCTCGCCCGGAAGAAGAAGGCGGCCTACCGGAGCGAGCCCCGTCAGGAAGAAGATGCCGATTTCGATCAGTGGGCTGCTGAAGCTCGCGAGGCACAGGCTGAGCGAGATCGCGAATGGGCTGAGCAGCAGCGCATGCGCGCGGAGGCAAAGCCATGACGGTCGCTGTGATCAAGGCTTCAGCGACAGCCGGCGGCAGCGGCCACTACCATCAGGCTTCGCTAACGGCTTCAGCCGCTTCCAACAGTTCCTCGCTACTCATCCAGAGCACCCCTGCCTTCGAGTGGATGGCATGCGCGATCAGGCCCATGCCGATCTTCGTATTGGCGGCGTCGAGGGTCTTCTCAGAGCTGTCATGCTCCTCGTGGTTCCACTGACCGCTCACCTGGTTGGTGCTGTCGCCCCACTCCAAAATCCACATCACACTCTCCTCTTCGAAAGAGGAAGCGATCAACTCCTCGTGATGGTTCCCTTCACCGCGACGAGACCCGATTGCAAGGCCGCCATCTATCAGGGTCGAACTGAGCGAGGGCGATCTTCGCCTTCAAACTCTCTGCGAAGCTTCTCGCGATGGAGCCTCTGGTGTGCCGCGAGATGTTCGTAGAACAACTCCTGCTGGGCGCGATCGTGCATATCGATCTTCGGCTCATCGGGCCATGTTGAGGCCGAGTAAACCACGACTGGCGTCATCGCCAGAACGCATATTGCGAGAATTTGAAATATCATACCGGCTCTCATTTCAGTGGCCGCTAAAGGACAACTGTTCAACAACCCGTGATGAGAGCCGTTCCTCCTACAACTTTTGGCATACCAGCCTTCACATAGGTATGGTTACCAAACCGTTCGTAGGCAAAGTCCTCGTGTTGTCGTCCACGAGATGCCCACGATTGATGTTGAACGTGGGGCGCATCGAGCTAAGTCGCACAATCTACTTCGGCGGCAACAATCGTGTCCTGAGGTGCGGCATAACAACTCGGTATCGTTATCACTAAACCAAACAACGCCTAACAAATACCATCTAATACAAATTATTCTCTGGGAATATCTAAAGCAAATTTGTTGCGCCGGTCCACATTAAGAGGCACAGTTCGGGTCATCAATTGCACGTGAGTTGCACCCGAGATGATTACAGACCGAATAGAGTTCTCAGAACCTATCCGCTTCAAAGCTGAGCCCGGCTTAAATAGCGCTGTTGCTCGTGCAGCTCGTCTGGCTCGCACTTCCTCCGCTGAATGGATGCGCCGCGCTCTTCGTGAGCGACTGGCCGCTGATGGCGTGGCGCTGCCCGACCTGGACGACGGCGACGGGCCTCGTACGCCTCCCGCCGCTCCCGCCCTTCGCCAAGCAGCCTGAGGAAATCCGCATGAGTCTTCCCACCGTCAACGTCCGCGAAGCTAACACCCTCGCCTCGGTCGTCAGCCTCAGCAGAAATCGCCTGCCGGCCCAGCCGATGCGTCCAGTGCCCCGCACATCCGTGGAGATTGTTGCGGATCGGGATGCCGCTGTCAGCGACCGCGAAGCGCTGGAAGCTGCCCGACCCGACGTTCTGCTGAGGGGTACGGCCGACGAGGTAGCCGCACTCGACCACCGCATTGCCGTCGCCAAGATCCGCATCGATCAGGCCGACGTGCAGCACGCCGCTGCAGTCACCGCAGAAGCGAAGGCCAAGGCCGATCACGAGGCCGAGCAGAAGCGCCGCAAGGAGCTTCACCGCAAGGCCATGAAGGCCTCAGCCGAGGTCGCCAATCTGGCCGATGAGTACGTCGTCGAAGCGCATCGCCTAGTGCCGCTGCTGACGAAGATCCGCGAAGGCGCCGCGCTGATCGCGGCCGCCAACTTCGCCCTGCCAGACGGTGCCGGGCCGGTCCCGCTTGGTGAGCCCCGCTGCAGTTGGAATGGCAAGGCCGACCAGCCGCACAGCACGATCGCCAATCGCGTGAAGCTGCCCGCCCTGGGCACCGACACCGGCTTCATTTGGGGCGAAGTCGCCGCCCCGCTTCCCCGAAGGATTGTCCATGAAATGCTCTGATATCGAGGCAGATCGAGCTTGGGCGCGTCGCGTCCTCGGCAAGCCTGAGCCGGCTGCCACCGAGCGCAAGCTGACCCAAGCTGAACGCATCGCAGCCTGGTCGGCCCAGAACCGCGAGGCCGAGGGTAAGCCCCCTCAGACCCGATCCGCCGTCGAGCAAACGAAGCGCGAGCTTCACACCCCTGGCTCCTCCTATCAGATCGGTGCCGAGCGCTACGCGGCTGATGGCAGCCTTTGGCGCCGTACGGCCTGACAGTGATTGCGCAGGTGCCCCATGCGGGCCTCCGGCCTGCGCCTTTGAGGGCGAACGAGTCAGCCCAATAGCGACAAGCCAGCCTGTCCTACGCCTGATCCATGGCCATGGGGGTGAAGGATACGAAGGCCGGCAAGACTGCCCCCCCCCTGTCGGTACAGGGACAATCGGGGATCGCGGCGGAGGGGTTACCCCGCTGCGGTCTCCTCATTCAAAGGAGCAAGCGATGCCGAAGATCACCCAGGGCACTGATGTCAGCGCCCCGAACGATGCGGATTCCAACTTGGCGCCTGCAGTCGTCCCGTGGACGCCGCCCGTTGATCCCGGCGACGCTGGCGGCATCGGCAACGGGGATGAGCGCACCATCGCACCTGATACGCTGCACGAGACCGCCGAAGAGATGAAGGCTCGCGGCGGACTGTGGGGGCCGCTTTGAGTTCATGTCGATGTCAGACATAAAAACGGCGGGACTTTCGCCCCGCCATTCGTCGTCTCAAAAGTGGGTCGACTTAGTAGGCAGCGCCACGCGGGGCGAAGCCATCCTGATAGGCCGCCTCGCCGTTCCGATCGATGTTGCTGTAGCGACCGGCGCGATCACCGCGACGCGGGGCAACAGTACCGGTCACGATGTCATCGGCTGCACCGACCGTACTACCGACCACACCGCCAACAACGCCGGTCACGCCACCGACTACGTTACCAACGCCACCGAGCAGGCCGCCCTGCGAACGCAGCGGGTCAATGTGAGCGCCCCACACGTTGAGGGTGCCATCGCGGTTGTAGCTGGCGCTGTCCGGATTGAAGTTCTGAGCAATGCTCGGGGACGCGGCAAAGCCGATGGCGAGCGCGATGCCGGCGACGATCTTGGACGAGTTCTTCATAGTAGATCCTTTCGTCTTTCACTTGCCCGTGAAGCCAATAGGCGGCCCCGCGATCAGGTGAATGATTGCTGTTGGACTCTACCTCGTGCGTCTCTGCTGACACGCAACCCAATCTGCACATCAGGTCGCGGGCGTATATTTCGATGCAGTCGAAAGCCTGCCGATATATTGCGCTGCGACATCGCAGTCGCACGAGATTGTGCTGGCCAGCCAATGGGTTCCGGACGGAGGGGCAATCCAGGCGCCGCAGCGCAGCAAGCCACCTATGCGCTCAGCTCAGCGCCAGGGTCCTTCCCAAGGGGGTGCAGGGTCGAGGGTCAGCGCGAGTTCGGCTTCTGTCTAGGTGCTCAGTTTCCATAAGGGGTTCCGCCGCCATGTCGACGATTAGCCAAGCCGCTTCGCATCTCGACATGAGCGAGCGCCGCTTCCGTGAACTGCTGGACGAGACGGTCATCACCCGGGCGCCGCGTGGCGAGTACGACCTCGATGCCGTTCGCCGCCAGTACATCGGACACTTGCGCGAGGTGGCCGCTGGCCGGCAGCAGGCTCAAGCTGGCGACCTCGATCCCGCGCAGGAACGGGCGCGCAAGGACCGTGCGCTCGCGATCGCGACCGAACTGAAGAACGATCTGGCCATCGGCAAGGTGGTGCTGATCGACGACGCGATGGCAGCGGTCACCGTCCAGCACATGAAGCTGCGGAACAAGCTTCTCAGCCTACCCAGCCGCATCGCGAGCCGCATTCCCGAGAAGGGCCGCGCCCAGGTGTTCACACTGGTGGAAGCCGAGGTGCTGTCCGCCATGGCTGAACTGACCACGGGCGGCGAAGGGCACGTGACGCCTGCCGAGGTCGCCACGCAGCGCAGTCTTACCGCATCCACCGAGGAGCCTGCCCATGGCTGACGATCGCCTCCGCCTTGTCGCGGAAGTCCAGGACGGCTTCACCGGCCCGCTCGCGAAGCTGCACACAGCCCTACAGCGCACCGCCGCCACGGGCACGCAGGCCGGCAAGGATCTGAAGAAGGATTTCGACGCCTTCCACGGGACCCTCGGCAAGACGACCACGGCTCTGCAGGGCATCCAGCCCGTCCTGTCAGGTCTCGGTGTCGCGGGCCTCACGGCCGGCGTCTCCCTCGGCGCTGTGACGGCAGCCCTCAGCGGCTTCTCCAAGGGGACACAGCAACTCGCCATCATGTCTAAGGAGACGGGGCTAGCGGTTGATCAACTGCGCGCTTTCGGGGCGCTCGGCGAGCGGTTCGGCGTCTCAGCCGAGACGATGCAGAGCGGGGTTCGGAAGTTCGCCGACGAGATGAGCGGGCTGCGCAAACGCTATGGCGAGACCTACTCCGACCTCAAGGCGATGAACCTCGGCGAGATGGTCGAGAAGATGATTGCCTCGCCGAATATGAAGGCGGCGCTTGATACCTTCATGGAGTCGGTGAGCAACATCGGCGACCCGGTGAAGCGCCGGAAGATCGTCGAGATGGTGCTGGGCTCGGACCAGATCGCCGCCGTCGCGGGTCAGATGAGCGGCCGCTACCGGCAGGTGATGGACGAGATCCTGAAGGCGCAGGGCACGACGACCGAGGCCCAGGTCAAGGCGGCGCAGCGCTTCGAGGATGCCCTGAGCCGGGTCCGCGAGAGCATGACCGGCCTGCGCACAGAAGCATTGGGCCCCCTGCTGGAGCAGCTAACCAGCCTCGTCGAGAAGTTCGGCTCGGCGGAATCCATGGCCGCCTTCGGCAAGCAGCTTGAGGAGATCGGTAAGTTCGCCCGCACGACCGTGCAGGAGTTCGAAGCGATCGTCCGGACCTACGAGCGGTTCAAGGAGTTTATCGGCCTCGGCGATCCGTCGAAGAACAAGGAGTTCACGCCCGTCCTCGGTGGGCCGCCCGGCGTGAAGCAGCTTGAGGGGCGCCGCGACTCCATTGAGCAGCAGCGCCGGCTTCTGGACGCCAACCCCACCGCACCGGACTATCAGCGCAAGCGCGACCGGATGACGGAGGAGTTGAAGCGCGTAGGTGATGAGCTTGAGAAGCTTCGGGCTGCGGGCGGAGCGACGGCGCAGCAGTCTGGCTTCTCGGGCGTGACCGGCGGCGGCAACCCGCTGATCCACCGCGCTGGGTATGGCGGCGGCGGAGGCTCCTCTGGCAGCTACGGCGGTGTCGGCAGCATTCCCCCGCTAGGATTGCCAGGCCCCCTTAGCGGGGAGCGGGGCAATCCGAACATAACGGGCGGAGGCGGCGGCAGAGGGTATGGCGGCGCTCCCGCTATCGCGCCTGCTGCCCCGCTACCATCTCTTGGTGCGGGCGGCGCCCCTGCCGTCACGGCAAATCCTGGCGCCTACAAAGATGTCTTGGACCACATCGCTCAATCGGAGGGAACCGCACACAAGGCAGGTGGGGGCTACAACACCTCTCTGGGGTATGGCCGATACCTCCCAGGCGGCCGAGAACAGAACCTCACCGGCATGACGCTGGATCAGGTTTACGCGCTCGGCCTTCACATGCGCCGGCAGCCCGGCAACCCGAACTCCTCAGCGCTCGGGCGCTACCAGATCGTCGGCAAGACGATGCGTGGTCTGATGCGCCGGATGGGTCTGAAGGGTGACGAACTGTTCGACGAACAGATGCAGGACCGTATGGGTGCCGAACTCGCTCGCGGCCGAGGCACCAGCGCTACGGGGTTGGGCCAGGAATGGGCATCTCTGCGTGGACAACGGCTTGCCCGTGCGGTCGAACTCATGCGCCAGGTCGATCCGAAAGCGTCCACGATGCCGGGGCGCAGGATGGCCGATGGGGATGCCGCCGGTTCCGGCAAGCGCATGGGCGACGATCTCATGGGACGGACGTTCGGCCGGGAGCAGGCCGCGCCGCCCCCGCAGACACACCGCATGACGATCGATCTCAACGGCTTTCCGGCCGGGACCCGTGCCCGCGCTTCGATGGGCGACCTGTTCAAGGAAACCACGGTCTCGAAATCCAGACAGGTGGAGGCGATCTGATGCCCGATCCCGATCTCATCTGCGAGGTCCGCACCAACGGCGGCACCTACCGTGATTGGGTCAGCGTCGCCGTCGAGCAGAACTATCTGAGCGAAGGCTGGATCCGGTCCTTCCGCCTCGTCTGCGCCGAGCCGAGCGCCGTGGCCAACCTCCGCCTGAAGCCCGGCGACCGGGGCGACATCGCGCTCGCCGGCCAGGTGGTGATCCAGGAGGGCTACATCCGCGACCGGCAGGCCGCCTACGACGGCAACCGCCACGCCGTGCAGGTGGTCGGCTACGGCAAGGCCGGCATCATCACGGAAGCCAGCATCGACGGTGGCACAGGGCAGTACCGGGGCTATAAGCTTGATGCCATCGCGAACTCAGTGCTGAAGCCCTACGGCCTGTCCTTCCGCGTCCAGAACGGCCCGGACGGCTGGGACATGCCTTTCCCGAACGTGATGGTCCGCTACGGTGAGACGCCTTTTGATCTGATCTCGCGGCTGTGCCGGCAGCGCAACCTGTTCTTCTACGCCGACAAGGCCGGCAACCTGGTGGCTGGCCCCAAATCCGGAGGCGGCTTGGTGGCCTTCGTGGAGGGACAGAACATCCTCTCGGCGAACTGCCAACTGCGTCACCTCGCGGTCGAGGCGCTGGTCAGCAACTCGCAGCAGCCAGGCTCCGACAGCCTTTTCGGCAAGAAGACCGCTGAGATCCAGGCGAAGGCGACGGTGACCGGCGGGACCCCTGGAGCCAAGCTCAAAGTGCTCTCCGAGATGCCCTCGGACCAGAAGGGCACTCAGATGCGCACGGACTGGGAGGCGGCGGCGCTACAGGCGATGGCGCTCCAGCTGCAGCTCACCTACCAGGGCTGGCTGAAGCCGGGCGTGGGCGGACTCTGGGACCCGTCAGACGGGGTCACGGTGAAGTCGCCGATGCTGTTCGCCACGGAGAGCGGCGAGGAGGAATTGAAGGTCGCCGGCTACGCCTACACGCAGGACCCGAACGGCGGCACGACCACGACCCTGGACCTCGTCAACAAGCTCGCCTGGCAGCAGCGCAAGGGCGACGCCACGAAGAACGGCGGGTTCTATGATCTCGGGAACTCGGCGGCACAGCCGGAAGCGGCGACGTAAGGTCTTTGTTGGCGCCGGAAGCGCGAGGCTTCACGGCTAAAAATTTGTGCCAATCAGCTGAAGGTCGGTAGCTTAAGGACTCATACCAAGTCCCAGTGAGCCTGACCCATGGGTCAGCCTCTCCGAGGTCCGGCGGACGACCGCCGCCGCGCCGTCGCGCGGGCGGACCTCGACGAGTCAGGCTCATCAAAGTCCGGTATCAGACATAAAAAAAGCCCGGAACCTACGTCCCGGGCCGATGCGCACTGCGGAGATGGAGCAGCGGAAGCGTTTGCCGTCCTGGGTCAATCATCCTTAATCGGCTTGCGCCCCAGGGAGAACCTTACGTTCAATCGGCTCGCTACCATCATAGCTCCATCCTCCTGATCAGATCATGTGTGCGCAGCAAACGGTTGCGAAGCGGTAAAGCTCCCTACCCGCAAACCGTTCGTATGCCCAGCGCGGAAATTTGCACGTTCGCTTCGAGCCGACAACCTGTTCCCGCTGCGTAGGAGCTATCTATCCAGCCTTGTCGGCAGAAGAATGTCCGAGTGTGGCCCGCGCCGCACGAACCATATCGTCATCAACCTGCATGGGGCGCTCGCTACCCTCTGCCCGGTGCCTTTCCAAGAGCTTCGTTGCCGCAGCACGTGCCTTCTCCGGGGCTTGAAGGTGTTCGTAGGCGCGGCGCGCGGTATCAAGGACACGCTGATCCTCCTGATCCCCCAGTTGGCCCGCTTGCATCTCGGCAAGGTAGCGGTCAATTAGGTCTGGATTAAAGCCCGGATCGAGGTGCTGTGGAGAGCCGCCTTCGTCGAGATATTCCAAGGCAAACCAAAGTAAATTATTCGCAGTTTTCGCGCGCTCTGGCTGCGCGGCGGCGTCATGGGGCGGCTCAAGCGACTGAATCATAGTATATACTTCGTGAGTGATTCTGTATGCTTCTAAAAATATAAATAATAGACCCCGGCCCATCTCATCCGCCGCCGCACTGTTCCGAGCGCTTCGACGAAACGCATCTCCGCGCTCCCAAAGAAGTACACCTAGTACGCGTCGTGCAGCGAACCTCAGCCAGTGACCAGGTGGAAGACTTCTGTCATCATCGATTTGAGGGATTGCACTATGCAGCAGAGCTATTGCCGTATCTCGATCTCCCATGGCATCGAGCACTTTGGCGTGTCGGTATTTCAAAATTACTTTGTCTGGGAAACGACTCTGCAAATCGACGTATGCCTTGGAAGCTTGGGCTAGGATGGTCGTTCCGCCTTCAAGTCCGTTTCCGATTTCAAATAATATTAGGGCGCGCTCTGCCTCTACAATGTAAGATATTGTCTTGGCGGCATCATCGCCCAATCCGCTCGTGAGCTGTAAATCTACTCGTAATGCATCAAACGCAGATAACGCGCGTCGCAAAGCTACACGTCTATCAGATTGCGAAAGCCCGGAACTTCTCAAGCTTATCACTTCATTGGCGAGATCTACTGCTGCCGACAGTGAGGATTTTAATCCTGGTGGAATATCCTCAACAGCATCCAATAATGATAAGCTGTTCTCTGCTTGTTTAGAGTTGGAAGATCTAAGCCTAAAATCGTCGACTTCGTCTAATTGTATTTTTATTTGATCTGCATACTGCGCAATGCCGTCGACTAAGGTTTTCATCACATTCAAATGCGAAAGGCTTGAGAGAAGGCGCCCTTCGTCAAAGCTATCCAGGCTGCCTTTTCGGTTTGTCTCTTCACGTTTATATTTTAAGCTGTGATCAATTTCACTCCAGACGTCCTCTAGAGCCGTTCTGACTTGAATCTCAACCGGTATCGTGCGATATCCACTACGATACTTGCCACGACACCAAGTAACCATATGGATTGATGTGTAATTTGATGGCGTATCCTCAATTTTTACTTTGTCTTTCAATCCACGTGCCGAAAAAATCTCTTGTATCCGAGATACAAGCCCTTGAGCATCGCCGCGTGGATTTGTGCTGTAAATCTTGACTTCTTCAAGACTGTTAGGGACAAACAAGGCATGCGGATCTAGATTGCTGCTGCGAATTTTGTCCAGCAATGCAGGAATAATAGTCAATGCATCAAGACGGTAAAGAGTAACAATCCTTAGCCCCAGCACATCTCTCAGTTTTTTCACACAATAATCCGGCGTCTTTACGCGCTTACTTTTAACCTTCTCAACTATCTTATAATCTTCCTTGATTCTTACCTTTACAGCATACGCTAGCTCAGAAATGGATGGGGTTCCGGTAGACATCTCCAGCAAAAGTCTGTTTCTCAGTTCTGTAGTTCCACGCAATACATCCATTGTGTCGAGGTCGAGTTGATTGTCATCATCAACACTTGGAATAGCGTTCACCCGATTAACTCCCCAGTGCCACTTGTAGGTTTTAGGCGTTCAGTTGGGTCTTGAAGGTCTCGTCCTAGGCGATGTCGCTGCGATGATGTCCACCACTTCCAGGGTCCACTCATCCTCGGTGCCGGCGAACTGATAAATGTGAACCATCACCGTCTGGCCATCTCGCGTGATCGCGCCGCCGAGAGGCGAGGTTTCCAGTTCGCGATCCGGGATCGACATAGCTCACACCCTCAAATGCTGGTGTCAGGAATGTCCTTACCCTCGGCATCAGATGCAAGGGCCACCTCGCCCTCCCACGGCAGGCTCTGCCAGGGCGGTTGGCCGCCACGAGCTTCGTAGTCCTCTAGCGATAGGGTCAACTGGCCTTGCTCACCGTCCTGCGCGCGGATGAGCGTCGGCTGGGGCTGCTTGGGCAGGCACAGGTAGAGGCCCTTGAACGAAGTCGCCACGTGATCAGCCTTTCAACACGACAAAAAGCCCGCCGCAGCACTGAGCTGGGCGGGCAAGTTCAAGGAGGGCATTCCTTAGGAGGAATGTGAATTCTGTATGCAGATCGTGTGCCAGTATCATGACGCAGTGAGTGGTAGATCTGGTCCGTCCTCCCGGGGCATGCCGTCGTAGCCCTCCATCCAGGAAGCGCGCTCCTCGCTGTCCCTGGGATAAGGGCAAGTATCCTTCGGCCGGCCGTGGATGCGGGCCTGTGCGCCTTCCTCAATCGGATCTGCGTGTGAATGACGGGTCTGGGCCATGACGGTGACTCCGCGTTCAGATGATGCAGTATCAACCGTTCCTGGGTGAGGCCTGATCCCGCGACAGAAGCACGCTCAGTTCTGCGGGCCCTGGAACGGCCGGAACAGCCAAGCAAGCCGGCCGCAGTGACGAGCGATTACCCTAGCTACAAACCAATCAACATCAGTCGACATTGACCCTAGTTAAGCCGCCCTGGCTTTGCTGAGACATCATAGATCACGTTGTTCTTGTCTCCGGGCACCATATCGCAGCTGTAAATTACATTTTGATAAGCGCCAAAGCCGTTCTGAAACTGAGCTTTATCCCCCAGATAAGTAACTACTCCTTTTTCAAACGGGTAATTTTTTGCCCAACGGAAATGACTGAATTTTGGCTCATACCAAGAATCAGTCCACTTCATTGAATAATTAGCAATTTTCTCAATCTTCTCTCGACAAAAAATCCCGGCGGCAATTGTACCCTTGTCTGCCCAGCACTGGAGATCTGCTCGACAGTCAGCGTCTTTCTTGGCCTTGGCTGCTGCTTCAGCTATCCGGGCGCGCTCTGCTTCGGCAGGATCGATTTTGGAAACCACGCGGTTTGGTTCAGTCGCAGCAGTAGAGGAATTCGTTTGATCATCTCCGCCTCGCGATAATGCCAATACGAACAGCAACAGTATCACGATGCCGAAAGCAGCCTTGCCATTGCTTTTCTTTTTTTGCTGAGGCTGCTTTGGCGGCGCAATATTAGCTAGTGCGAGAGTCGGGTTTGGCACGCCGCATTTCGGACAGGACGCAGCTTCCGTGCTCACCTGTTGGCCGCATTCCCGGCAGGCCTTTAATGCCATTTTGAGCAGTCCGTTCCTAGTCCGCCTTGACAACCTACGTGTTGCTTGGGCGGTGTCGAGATGCCGGATCAGGGATTAGGCACGGAGATTGAAGGGTGTCACTTCAACATCACGCTCGTAGGCGTGATCTCGTATTCATTGACCATGCGGTCCTGCGAAATCTCTCAAAGACACGTCTTTAGGGGTTTTCGCAGCCGTACTCCTGCCCCGCCGCCATTCTCAGGGATGAACTCGACGCCGGCTGCCTCAAGGGCCGAGCGTAGAGCGGCGACAGTGCGTTCCTTCAACACCTCGCCCCGCTCCAAGCGCGCAACTGTGTCTGGCGAAACGCCCGCTGCGGCAGCCAGATCTCGCACTCCCAAACCGAGCGCAGTACGAGCCATCTTGCATTGGACTGCGAGCATTTCCGAACCACGTTACGATTTTGATTGACGGCCGCCGCAGGCCGGCATAATCATAGCCGTGTTCTGATTTCAGAACAACGCTTGGTTTTGGCGCTTCTGCGCCTGCCCCCACGCACATCCCGACCATCTCAGCCCCGGAGTACACCGGTTATGGCAACGAAACCGCTCGCCCATTTGCATCCCAAGCGCCGTTCCTCTGGCGCCCTGTACGCTCGCCCAGCACCTGCCCTGGAGCCCGATGAGCACGGTCCCGGCAGCGCCGAGGACTGGCGCGTCACGACGCCTGTCCGGCCCGAC
>NZ_JAIEOF010000346.1 GCF_019750675.1 Methylobacterium sp. | reverse complement strand
CTACTTCCCCGACAGCAGCGGCGACCAGGTCGGGTCCGAGGCGTAGGACGGGGTCGGCACCGGTTGCTCCACCTTGCCGGTGATGTCGACCATGTAGAGCTTGCCGCCGCCCTGGCCGCCCGGATCGCGGAAGAACAGCACGTACTGGCCGTTCGGCGCGAAGGTCGGGCCCTCGTTATGGAAGCCTTCCGTGAGGACGCGCTCGCCCGAGCCGTCCGGCTTCATCACGCAGATGGCAAAGCCACCCTTGCGCTGGCGGGTGAAGGCGATGAGGTCGCCGCGCGGCGACCAGGCCGGCTGCGAGGCCGAGCCCTCGCCGAACGAGATGCGGGTCGGGTTCGCGCCGGACGCGCTCATGACGTAGATCTGCTGCGAGCCGCCGCGATCGGACTCGAACACGATCTGGCTGCCGTCGGGCGAGAAGCTCGGCGACGTGTCGATGGCGTTGCCGTTGGTGACCGGCGTCTGGGCCTTCGAGGCGAGGTCCATCAGCACGATGTCGGCGTTGCCGCCCTGCTGCACGCTCATCACGAGGCGGCGGCCATCGGGCGAGAAGCGCGGGCTGGTGCTCATCGAATCGGACTTGCCCAGTGCCTGGCGCCCGCCGGTCTCGAGGTTGATGACCTGGATGCGCGGCTGCTGGCCGGTGGTCTGGGTCATGAAGGCGATGTCCTGGGTCGCCGGCGAGTAGCGCGGCGCGACCACGGCGTTCTCGCCGTTCGTGAGCGCCCGTACGTTGGCGCCGTCCTGGTCCATCACCATCAGGCGCTTGCGCCGGTTCTCCTTGGAGCCGGACTCGTCCACGAAGGCGATGCGGCTGTCGAACCAGGGCCCGAGGCCGGTGATCTTGGTGTAGACCGCGTCCGAGATCAGGTGGCCGGTGCGGCGCGCATTGGCCGGGTCGGTCCCGTATTGCTGGCCCGTCATCTGCTGGCCCGAGGTCACGTCCCAGAGGCGGAACTCGACCTTGAGCTTGCCCGAGGCGTCGCGCGCGACGCGGCCGGTGATCAGCGCTTGCACGCCGGCCGCCTTCCACTTGTCGAAGCCCGGCACCGCATCGAAGCCCGGCGCTTCCGGAAACTTCGCCTTCTCCACGGGGGTGAAGTAGCCCGAGCGGCGCAGGTTGTTCGTCACCACGCTGGAGACGAGGAGCCCGAGGCTCGGATCGCCGGAGAAATCCGTGACCGCGATCGGCATCGGCTGGAACGACCCGCCGCCGATGCGCAGGTTGAGCTGCGCCGCGGCCGGGGTGAGACCGAGCAGGACAAGGGCCAGGAGCGCGAGGAGCGACGTCAGGCCCTTGGAGCTCAGGCCCTTGGAAGTCCGGCCCTTGGAAAGACTGGGGTGCATGATCGATTCCGTGGTCGTGGGCATGCGGGTCGTGGGCATGCGAGGATCGAGGGTGGGTTCGGAAGAAGGGGAGCGCCGCGCCGTGCGCGGTCGACGCCGCGCGGGGGGCGCACGCACCGTCCCGACGGGACCGCAGCCTTCAGACCCGCGAGAACTCGAACTCCGCGTTGATGGCTTTCCAGTCGTTGTAGTACGGCGCGTACTGGGCCGGGATCTTGTAGGGCGCGCAGCGGCGCACCGCGCGCTGGGCCGCCTCGGCGATCGAACGGTCGACCGCGTTGGCGCCACCGCGCATGATGCGCGGCTCGGTGGTCAGCGTCCCGTCCGGGTTCAGGCGGATGTCGAGCATCGGCAGCACCACCCCTTGCGTCGCACCCGGGGGAGCGACGTAGCAGCGCTCGATCTGCTGCTGGAGCATGCCCACCAGGGCGTCGCGCAGGGACGGCGACAGGCGCTGGGCAGTGCCGGTGGCCGCACCCAGGGAGGCGGTGCGCTGAACCTCGCGGCCGGTGGCGCCGGTGGATTGCGACGGCGCCTTCGAGGCGAGCAGGGAGCGGATGTCGCCCGCGCTGAACTTGTCGGCGATCTCGGCCTGCTTCTTGGCCTTGGCCTCCGCGTCGGCCTTCGCCTTGGCATCGGCCATCGCCTTGGCCTTCGCCTTGGCGGCCGCGTCAGCCTTGGCCTTGGCGGCGGCCTCGGCCCGGGCCTTCGCCTCGGCGTCCGCTTCGGCCTTGGCTTCGGCGAGCTCCTTCTGGTGCTCGGCCTCCGCCTTGGCCTTGGCCTCCGCGACGGCTTTCGCCTTGGCTTCCGCGTCCTTCTCCGCCTTGGCCTCCGCGTCGGCCTTGGCCTTGGCTTCGGCCTTCGCCTTGCGAGCCGCCTCCGCCCGGGCCTCAGCCTTGGCCGCTTCGGCCTTGGCGGCGGCCTCGGCCTTGGCCTCCGCCTCGGCTTCCTGCTTCTCGATGAGTTCGGCGAGTTGCTCGCGCTTGACCGCCTCGGCCTTCGCCTTGGCGGCAGCGGCCGCCTTGGCTTCCGCGGCAGCGGCCTTGGCTTCCGCGGCAGCAGCGGCCTTGGCCTCGGCCGCAGCGGCGGCTTTGGCTTCCGCGGCGGCGGCGGCCTTCGCGGCCTTCTCAGCCGCCTCGGCCTTGGCGGCCTTCTCGGCCGCTTCCGCTTTGGCGGCTTCGGCCTTGGCTTCCTGGGGGTCGGGCTCGCTGGAGCGCAGGGGCATCTCCTCGGCGCTCGCCACCTTCATGTCGGCGGGGCGCTTCGGGGGCGCCGGAGCGTCGACCTTGGCGTTCTCGGGCTCGCGCTCCTCGAACTTCTCTGCGACGCGGTCGGCGCGCGGCTTGGCGTTGGGCTGCGGCGCGTCGGCGTTGCGCTCGCCCTTCGTCAGCTCCGAATATTGCTGCTCGGTCATCACCTCGACGGGCACGCCCTCCTGCGCGTCGGGCAGGGCCGGCGCCGCCACCGACAGCAGCGCGACCGTCAGCAGGCCCACATGCGTCGCCGCCGAGACCCAGACACCCGGTTCACTGCGCTTGAAGGGAATTCGCACCACCGGCGCCCGCTACTTCTGGTCCGGCTCGGTGACCAGGGCGACCTTCTTGAAGCCGCCACCGGTCACGATCGCCATCACCTGCGCGACCCGGCCGTAATCGACCCGCTTGTCGCCGCGCACGAAGACGCGCTCCTCGAACCCGGATTTCGAGGCCTCGGTGAGCTTGGGCACGATGCCGTCGTCGGACAGTTCGCTCTCGCCGAGAAAGACCTGGCCCGACTGGCGGATCGACAGGGTCACGGGCTTGGTGTCGGAATTGAGCGGGCTCGCCTTCGATTGCGGCAGGTCGAGGGGCACGCCCACCGTCATCATCGGTGCGGCGACCATGAAGACGATCAGCAGCACGAGCACGACGTCGATGAACGGCGTCATGTTGATCTCGTTGATGGCCGCGTGCCGGCGTCCCCGCCGACGCCGTCCGCCACCACCCTGCGCTGGTCCGTGGGCCATGCCCATGATCGTTCCTCGGGTGTGGGAGTGGGGTCAGGCGACGAGCGAGAGGCGCTCGTCGATCTGCCGCGAGAGGATGGCGGAGAACTCGTCGGCGAAGCCCTCGAGGCGCGACTGGTTCTTGGCCACCGTCGATTGCAGCTTGTTATAGGCGAGCACGGCGGGAATCGCGGCGAACAACCCGATGGCGGTGGCGAACAGTGCCTCGGCGATGCCCGGGGCCACGACCGCCAGCGATGTGTTCTTGGAGGCCGCGATCGAGGTGAAGGCCGTCATGATGCCCCAGACCGTGCCGAACAGGCCGATATAGGGACCGGCCGAACCAATGGAGGCGAGGAACAGCAGACGGGATTCGAGGCGCTCGACCTCGCGCTGGATCGTCACGTCCAGCACCTTGTCGATGCGCTGGGACAGGCTCTGGATCTGGCGGCCGGAGCCCTCGAAGGAGCGCTTCCACTCGCGCATCGCGGCCACGAACAGGGCGCCCTGTCCCACCGGCTGCCGGTCGTTGAACGAGCGGTAGAGTTCTTCCAGCGAGCGGCCGGACCAGAACGCCTCTTCGAAGGCGTCCATCTCGGCCTTCGTGCGGCGGAACAGCAGAGTCTTGTCGACGATGATCGACCAGCACCAGATCGAGGCGCCGATCAGCCCGAGCATCACGACCTTGACGACGAAGTGGGCCTGCAAAAACAGGCCGAGCAGCGTCATGTCGGGGGCCGGCATCGCCTGCATGGCATCGGCTGGGTTCATCACAGCATCCTTGCAAAAACCCAGGGCGGGGCCGCTGCCGGACCAGGGGTCCGGCCGTCGCGTTTCAACCGGAACCTTGAGGTATTTCAAAGCTCAGTGGCTTGCGAATCTGTCGAAAGTAAGGGCCGGGCCGTCCCGAAGGTGCGGTGCGACATGCCCTTGCGTGAGACAGTTTAAGCACCCGTCAGGGTTAAGGATTGGTTGAGGAAGCAGGCCCGGATGCACGACCGAAGGCGGCGCGAAGGCCGTCGGGCAGACGGATCGCGCGGCCGTCGCGTACGCAGGCCACCACCACCTCGGCCTTGACCAGGCGCTCGCCCCCGCGCCGGACCTCCTGCGCGAGGTGCATGGAGGCCCCCTTCATCTCGGCGGTCCAGGTGAGCACGTCGAGGAGGTCGTCCATCCGGGCCGGCTTGGCGTAGTCGATCACCATCCGGCGCACGACGAAATGCAGTCCGGCGGCGTCCCGGTGCAGATCCGACTGGTCGCCCGCCAGGGTCCGCAGCAATTCCGTGCGCCCGCGCTCCATGAAGCGCAGGTAGCTCGCGTGGTAGACGAAGCCGGAGAAGTCGGTGTCCTCGTAATAGACCCGGACCGGCATGGTGTGGATGCCGGACGATGCGGTTTCGCTCACGGCGAGTCTCCCTGTGGGGCGGATGGCGGCGCGCGACGGTCGTCCGGCGCGGGGCCGAAGCGAACTTGGCCCGATCCAAGACGCCGCTTAGGTGGAGGCCGCCCCCGAAACCTCAACCAGCACGATCTCCGGCGTGACGCCGAGGCGGACCGGGGCGTACCCGAACAGGCGGACCTGCCCGCCATGGGTATGGCCGCTCAGGGTCAGGGCGATGCGGGCGTGGCAATACCGCGTTACCTTGAGCGAGATCGGGCCGATGCCCACGGCGTAGGCGCCGGCTCCGAGCAGGGGTACGCTCCCGAGCTCCTGCGCCAGGCGTCGCCGCGTGATCCGGCCCGTTCGGCCGGCGGCGGGGTCGGGCGGCTCGCTCATGCCTCCGGATCGTCCTGGCCGCCGAACAGGCCGAACTGTCCGCCCCCCTCGCGGCGCGGTTCGGGAAAGCCCATGTGCCGGAAGGCGTGCGGGGTCAGCATGCGCCCGCGCGGGGTGCGCTGGACGAAGCCTTTCTGAATCAGGAACGGCTCGATGATGTCCTCGATGGCGTCGCGGGGCTCCGAGAGCGCCGCCGCGATGGTCTCGATCCCCACGGGGCCGCCGTTGAAGGATTTGGCGATCATCGTGAGGTACTTGCGGTCCATCACGTCGAGGCCGGCAGGGTCGACGTCGAGGAGTTGCAGGGCCCGGTCGGCGATGGCGCGGGTCACGGTGGGGGCATCGGCCACGATGGCGAAGTCGCGCACCCGGCGCAGCAGGCGTCCGGCGATGCGGGGCGTGCCCCGTGCCCGCTTGGCGATCTCGTTGGCGCCTTCCGGCGACATGCCGAGGCCGAGCACCCGAGCGCCGCGGCTGACGATGAGTTCGAGCTCGTCGACGTCGTAGAATTCGAGACGGATCGGGATGCCGAAGCGGTCGCGCAAGGGGGTGGTGAGGAGACCGGCGCGGGTGGTGGCGCCGACGAGGGTGAATTTCGGCAGCTCGATCTTCACCGAGCGCGCGGCCGGCCCTTCGCCGATGATGAGGTCGAGCTGGTAATCCTCCATCGCCGGATAGAGGATCTCCTCCACCGCCGGGTTGAGGCGGTGGATCTCGTCGATGAAGAGCACGTCGCGCTCTTCCAGGTTCGTGAGCTGGGCAGCGAGGTCGCCGGCCTTGGCGATGACCGGGCCGGAGGTGGAGCGGAAGTTCACCCCGAGCTCCCGCGCCACGATCTGCGCCAGAGTGGTCTTGCCGAGGCCGGGCGGGCCGACGAACAGCACGTGGTCGAGGGCCGAGCCAGTCTTCTTGGCCGACTCGATGAAGATGCTCATGTTGGCGCGCGCCGCCCGCTGACCGATGAACTCGGACAGGTTGAGGGGGCGGATCGACTGCTCCAGGTCGTCCTCGCGCTTCTTTGGGGTGAGGAGCGATTCGGGCAGCGGATGCAGGGTCGGCGATTTCGGCGCCGTCGCCTTGGAGGCGGGTCTCGGAGGTTTGCTCACACGGATTCTCGGTGGGGGCCGGGGCCCGCGTCCATCATCTGTTCTGGCGGCCGATGTCGCATAACGGCGCCGTTCGCGCTACTTTACGATCGCGGTACGGGGTCCGCGCGGGCGGCCGGCCGCTGAAGCGCGGGGACCTCGCCGTGAGCGGTGCATCGCAGCAATTCGATTGGATGTCCTTCGATGATTTCGAAGAACTGCTGGCCGACAAGCCACGCAACGAGCGCTGGGAACTGATCGGCGGACGCGTCGTCCGGATGATGATCGGGGCGCGCTGGGAGCACGCGCGAATCGTGCAGAACATCGCCCGTCGCCTTGGCAATCAGTTCGATGCCGCCAACTCATCGTGCCAGGCGTTCACCGAAACGTTTTTCATGAAAAGCCGATCCCTCGACGCGGCGATGCTGCCCAAACTGATCGTGATCTGCGGCGACATCGAGCCGGGAGCTACGTCAGTCGATACTCCGAGCGTCCTATTCGAGGTTCTCTCACCGGGAACGGAGGCTCGGGATCGGATCGAGAAATGGCAGGTCTACCAGCGTCTTCCGTCCCTTCAGCACTACGTGCTGGTGGCGCGGGACAGGGCCCATCTGGAAGTCCACGATCGCGTGGCGGGTCAATGGAACGAGTTTAGGGTGCTGGAAGGCCTCGATACCCTGCTCGAACTGCCAGCGATCGGAGTCGCCCTGCCCTTGCGCGAGATCTACCAACGCGTCTTCGAGACCTGAAGCGCCGGGCCCGTAAGCCCGGCGCGGCGACTTTACTCGGCTTCCGGCGCGATCGGCTCGAGGCCGCCGATGTGCTTCTGCGCGTAGAGGGGCAGGCCGATCTGCGAGATCAGCTCCAGCTGCGTCTCGAGGAAGTCGATATGGCCTTCCTCATCCTCGGCCAGATCCTCGAACAGGCGCTTCGACACCCGGTCGTTGATCGAGTCGCAGTACTTGGCCGCCTCGAGGTAGAGCGCGCGCGCCTCGTTCTCGGCGGCGAGATCGCATTCGATGATCTCCTGGACGTTCTGGCCGATCCGCAGGGGATCGAGTTCCTGCAGGTTCGGGAAGCCGTCGAGGAACAGGATCCGGTCGACGAAGCGATCGGCATGCTGCATCTCTTCGATGGATTCCTTGCGCCAGAACTTGGCGAGATCGATGTATCCCCAATCGTTGAGCATGCGGAAATGGAGCCAGTACTGGCTGACCGCCGTGAGCTCGCTGCGCAGTCCCCGATTGAGGTACTCGACGACCTTCGCATCACCCTTCATCCGCCCAATCTCCCTTGAGGCACGTTTGGCCGGAGGGGAGCTTCAGCACCCGGAATGGGCGCTCAGGCGGCGATCCCCTCCTCCGCAGTCTGGACCTTGACCAAACTACAGGAGCTCGCGCAAGTCGCGGTGCACGCATGCGCCGCCTCGTCGAGGGCGTTTTGCAGGATGCCGCGGATGGTGCGGGCACAGCGCCCGCATTTCGGGCTGCACCCGAGGCAGGCCTGGACCTGGGCCGGCGTGCGGGGACAATCCGGGCCGCGATGCAGGCAGGCGCGCACCGCGCGATCGGA
The DNA here is from genome assembly GCF_019750675.1 of Methylobacterium sp. Classification (GTDB taxonomy): domain Bacteria; phylum Pseudomonadota; class Alphaproteobacteria; order Rhizobiales; family Beijerinckiaceae; genus Methylobacterium. The sequence goes on along the minus strand of NZ_JAIEOF010000346.1, from coordinate 15,251 downwards.
CAGGACGTTGCAGGAACAGACGATCATGCGGGACCGTGACGCGTGCGAGGCTCGTGCCGTGGGATGAGGCCGCCGGTTGGGGTTTCCACCCGGCCACTTCGTCGAATCTGAGGCGACGGTGATGGCGAACCCGAAAGTCGAGCCCGCTCATCGGCTTGGACATCACCTTAGAACAATTGAAAACTGCTTTCCTTTCAACAAGTTAGCGTCCCTTGGGCGATCTGGCAACGGGTGCGAGGGGCTCAAGGGCACAATTCTCTCGCGCACGAATCAGTCTCGGAGGGCGAGACGCCCAAGCACCCGGCTCAGCGAGCCAGTTCGCGCAACCCGAGGCGGATCAGGGTCTTGGCCTCCGCTCCCTCGCCGGCGCCCTTGAGGACCGTGGCGATGGCGGCGGATGCCTGGACCGGCGCGTAGCCGAGATTGACCAGGGCGGAGATCGCGTCCGTCACGGGCTGCGGCGCCGTGCGGTCCTCGACCGCGCCCGAGAGGGCGATCACTGCCGGGTCGATCGGCGCGTAGGCGGGCGCCTTGTCCTTGAGCTCGGCGACGAGGCGGGCGGCCAGGCGCGGGCCGACGCCCGGCGCGCGGGCGACCGCGGTCCGGTCCCCCATGGCGATGGCGCTGGCGAGCGCGGAGGGTTCGAGGACCGAGAGCAGGCCGAGCGCGACCTTGCTGCCGACCCCCTGCACGGTCTGGAGCAGGCGGAACCACTCGCGCTCGGCATCGGAGCGGAAGCCGTACAGGCGGATCATGTCCTCGCGCACATGGGTCTCGATGGCGAGGTCAGCCGCCTCGCCGATGCCGGGCAGGCGCTGGAGGGTGCGGGCCGAGCAGTGGACCACGTAGCCGACGCCCTGCACGTCGAGGATCACGAAATCCTCGCCGTAGGAATCCACCACGCCCTTGAGCTTGCCGATCATCGCGCCACCGTCGTTCCCTGCCCGCGGTGCCTGCCTACAAGCCCGTGCGGGCGAGCGCCATGCGCCAGAAGGGTCGGCCTGTCAGGCGTTGCCGCGCAGGCCCCGTCCCGGCGCCTTGAGGCCGCCGGACGTTCGTGAAATCAAGGGTCCGTCTCGTCCCGATCCCACGCCCGAACCTTTGGAAGACCGATCCGATGCGCCCCATCGCGCTGCCCCTCTGCCTGGCCCTGATGCTGACCGCCGGGCCCCTCGCCGCTCAAGGGTCCGCGCCGGAACCGGCCAGCCCGTCGAGCGACCCGACCCAGGTCCGGCCCGGCGCCTACGTGCTGGATTCCGCGCACGGCAAGATCACCTGGTCGGTGAGCCATCTCGGCTTCTCGACCTATTACGGTCAGATCACGGACGTGAACGCCGAGGCCGTCCTCGATCCGAAGGAGCCGGCGAAGTCGCGCCTCACGGTCACCATCGGCACCGACAGCGTCAACGGGCTCAACGACCGGCTGAACCAGCACCTGAAGACGCCCGACTTCTTCGACACCGCCAAGTTCCCCAAGGCGACCTTCACGGCCACCAGCATCGAACCGACGAGCCCGACCACCGCCCGGGTCAACGGCGACCTGACCCTCAAGGGCGTGACGAAGCCGGTGGGCTTCGATGCGACCTTCAACCAGGCCGGGATCAACCCGGTGAACAAGGCCTACACGGTCGGCTTCGACGGACGGGCGGTGATCAAGCGCTCGGATTTCGGCATCAACGCCTTCCTGCCCGTCCTCGGCGACGAGGTTTCGCTACGGCTCGAGGGCGAGTTCAAGGCGGTGGAATAGGGCTCACGCCCGGGAGCGCAGGCGCCGGTAGGTCTCCGCCAGGAGCGCCGTGACGAGCACGAGCAGGGCCATCTCGATGAGGCTCGACGCGAAGATCCGGAGAGCGAGCACGGGTGCCGGCATGTCGGCCCCGGCGCGCTCCGGCTCGGTGAGCAGCCGCCCGAGGAGGCCCAGCGGCATGATGAGGGCGACCAGCATCACGCCGATGCGCGCGGCCGACCCGCGCGTCATCGCCACGACCCCGCGCAGCGTGGCCTCGGGCGCACCGACCGCGAGGGCCGGGGCGAGCATACTGGTCCAGATCTGAAGGGCGAGGATGCAGGCCCAGGCCGCGAGCCCCAGCATCACCTGCCCCTGGCTGAGCCCGCCCGGCGAGAACGAACGGTCGAGCAGGCCGCCGACGAGGAGCCAGAACAGTTCCAGCGCCAGGAAGGCCTGGAACGGCCCGGCCCGCCCGGCCACGATCTCGGGCAGGCTGGCGTCGGCACCGAGCATTCGCCGGAACATCGCCATCCAGTAGGGCGCGAGCAGGATCGTGCAGGCGAGATCCACGAGGAAGACGTCCTCCTGAAAGCGCACGGGCTCGGTCGGATCGACGAGCACCGCGCGCAGGGCCATCTTGGCCAGCACGACGAGGCCGGCGAGGGTCGTCGCCGAACCGAGGTCCCGGCAGGCCGGCAACGCCGCTGCCAGGGCGGCGCGCATCGTCTCCGGCATGGACAGCTTCGGACGTGCCCCCTCCCGTGCCATTCCGCCCCGCTCCATCCCGCCGAAAGGTCCGCGGCACGAACAGCACGGCGGTACGCCCGAAGTCCAGTCGAAAGGCGACGCCGCCGGCCGTCGGTGATGCGGGCCTCAGCCGCGTGCCAGGGCCGCGGCGATCCGCGCGGCCGCGAGCGCGCTCGCGCCGGGCATGGGGGCGTGCTTGATCCGGAGGGCATGCGTGCCCCGGTGGCTGTTATGAGCCAGCGCGATGGCCAGCGCGTCGGCCGCGTCCGCCACCTTGAACGCGGCCTTCGGCAGCAGGAACTTCACCATGGCCTGGACCTGCACCTTCTCGGCGTGGCCCGAGCCCGTCACCGTCTTCTTGATGAGGTTGGCCGAGTACTCGAACACCGGCATCCCGGCGAGCGCCGGCACCAGGAGCGCCACGGCACGGGCGTGGCCGAGCTTCAGGGTCGCCTGCGCGTCCTTGTTGACGAAGGTCTCCTCAACCGAGACCTCGTCGGGCTGGAACGCCTCGACGATGCGGGTGACGCCCTCGTAGAGTTCGCGCAGGCGCAGCGCCAGCGGCAGGTCGCCATCCGAGGTGACGACACCGCAATCGACGTAGGCCACCTTCGTGCCCGTGGCGGTGATGACGCCCCAGCCGGTCCGGCGCAGACCGGGGTCGATGCCGAGGATGCGCACGGGAAGGGTCATGAATCGGACGGCTCCGGGCGCGGACACCGCGCCGATCTGAGCGTTAGGGACATACCGTGAACGGTACGTTATGCCAATCCGGGTTTCGGCGGTCGCGTGGCCGCGGAACCGAAGCACCGAGAGGGATGCCTTCGCAAGACACAGATGTTCTGGCCCCTCGCCTCACGTAACCCAATTATCAATTCCAGGCCATCGTTTATAATCAAGTCTAACTACCGCTATTTTGGAAACAAACACACGATCTGCAAACTTGTAGCAGCGAAGGATTTGATGAGATTATATCCTGCAATGAATCGAGAATAGTCGCACCGTTTCGATGACCAATCCGGTCGCCGTAACCTCATCTTAAAGCATCATCCCGTATGGACATAGGATAGTTTCGGAACGGATCGCCGTCCTCGTGCTCGACGTCGCGTCATCTCCTCCTGTGACCCGCCTCCTCGGTGGTTTCGCGGTACTCGCGACCCTGGTTCTGCCGATCGCCGCGACGGCGCTTCCGGCGTCGCAGACCCTGGCGGTGATCGTTTCCCCCGGCCAGGACGCAGCGGGAATCGTGGCGCGGTCGGGCGGCACAATCCTGCGCCAGGGTGGCTGGAGCAACGTCCTTCTGGTGCGAGCCGAATCGTCCGATCTCGTCGCTCGCCTCTATGCCTCCGGCGCTTGGCTGGTCATCGACGCGCGGTCCGCGACGGCCTGTGCGCCCTCTTCCCAAACCTGAATTTCACGACGGACACCGCACGGCGATGACGAACCTCGACACCCTTCGGCTGACTTTCGGCCGGTTTCTCATCGCCTTTCTCTGGCTGCACCTGCCGATCATCGCGCTCGGCGCCTGGCTCGCCGACAATGCGCTGGCGGTGCCCCTGGTGATCGCCGGCCTCATGGCCGGACTCAGCACGCTGATGTGGCGGCGCTCGCCGACCGGCCCGACGACGCGGCTGGTCAGCAGCCTGTCGCTCATCGGCATGGCCGCCATCCTCCCATCGGTCCTGGCCGGGCATCCGTGGCAGATCGACGTGCACATGTACTTCTTCGCCTGCATGGCGGTGATCGTCGCCTGGTGCGACTGGACCGTCCTGGTGGCCTGCGCCGCGGCCGTCGCGGGCCACCATCTCGCCCTCAACGCCACGGTGCCGGCCCTGATCTTCCCCGGCGGCGCCAGGACCGCGGACCTCGCGCGCGTCGTGCTCCACGCCGTCATCCTGATCATCGAGACGGGCGTGCTGGCCTGGGTCGCGCGCACCATCCCGACGGCCTTGGCGGCGCAGGCCGCATCCGAAGGCGCGATCCGGGCGCAGATGGACCGCATGCGGGCGCTGGAATCCGAGACCGCGCTGGCGCGGGCGGGGGCCGAGGCGCAGCGCCGGGAGGCCATGCAGCAGACCGCTCATTATTTCGAATCGACCGTGGGAGGCATTCTGAGCCGGGTCACGCAGGCCGCGGCGGCGATGCAGCATACGGCGCGAACCATGACGCGGACGGCTGAGGGCACGGCGGGCCAGGCCGAATCCGTGGTCGGCGCCGCCGTGATGGCTGCGCACAACGTGGACCAGGTGGCCGGCGCGGCCGAGGAACTCGGCGCCTCGGTCCAAGAGATCGGCCGCCAGGTCGCGGAATCCGCGCGGATGGCGCAGGGCGCGGTGACGCACGCGGACGCCACCGGCCAACTGGTTCTTGCCCTGAGTACGGGCGCGGCCCGGATCGGCGATGTGGTCGGAATCATTTCCGGCATCGCCGGCCAGACCAACCTCCTGGCGCTCAACGCCACCATCGAGGCCGCGCGGGCCGGCGAGGCCGGACGCGGCTTCGCCGTGGTGGCGGCGGAGGTGAAGGAACTGGCCAACCAGACGGCCCGGGCGACGGAGGAGATCACGCAGCAGATCAACGCGATCCAGGGCACGACCGGCGAAGCCGTCACCGCCATCGAGGCGATCGCCGCGCAGATCCGCACCATGAGCGTGACCGCGGACGCGATCGCGGCGGCGGTGAACCAGCAGGGATCGGCGACCCAGGAGATCATCCGCAACGTGAGCGAGGCCGCCACCGTCACCGGAGCGATCACGGCCACCACCGGCGGCGTCGCCCAGTCGGCCGGGGAGACGGGCGGAGCCGCCGCCCGCGTGCTCGACTCCGCGTCCGAACTGGCGCAGGAGGCCGACCGCCTCGGAACCGAGGTGCACCGGTTCCTCGAGACCGTGAAGGCCGCCTGATCCCGGGCTCCGCTCGACCGGAGCTGGGCCCGGATCGGCAGGCCCCCGCGGCGTCCGAACGAAACCCGAATCCGTCGCCTCGACAGATCCGACGGATTTGGGAGGCGCGGTCTTCGATCAGCCCTGGAGCTTCTCCATCAGGGCGTCCGAGAGGGCGAAGTTCACGAAGACGTTCTGGACGTCGTCCTGGTCCTCGATCACCTCGACGAGGCGGATGAGCTTCTCGCCGGTCTCGTCGTCGACTTCGATGGTGTTCTGCGCCTTCCAGACCAGGGCGGTGCGGCGCGGCTCGCCGAAGCGGGCCTCCAGGGCCTTCGAGACTTCGCCGTAGGCCTCCTGCGCGCAGGTGACCTCGTGGCCGTTCTCGTCCGAGCGCACGTCGTCGGCCCCCGCTTCGATGGCGGCTTCCAGCATGGTGTCGGCATCCGCCACCTTGGCGTCGAACTCCACCAGGCCGACATGGTCGAACATGAAAGAGACGGCCCCGGTCTCGGCGAGGCTGCCGCCGGACTTGGTGAAGGCCGAGCGCACGTCGGAGGCCGTGCGGTTGCGGTTGTCGGTCTGGGCCTCGACGATGAGCGCGGCGCCGCCCGGGCCGTAGCCCTCGTAGCGGATCTCGTCGTAGCTCTCCGCGTCGGCGCCCGAGGCCTTCTTGATCGCGCGCTCGATGTTGTCCTTGGGCACGTTCTCGGCCCGGGCCGCGATGATGGCGGCGCGCAGGCGGGCGTTCATCGCCGGGTCCGGCAGGCCGAGCTTGGCCGCGACCGTGATCTCTCGGGCGAGCTTGCCGAACAGCTTCGAGCGGACCGCGTCGACGCGGCCCTTGCGGTGCATGATGTTCTTGAACTGGGAATGGCCGGCCATGACGTGACCTTGAAGGTAGGAACGAGGCCGGATCGCTGGGCCGCACCGGGCGGCGCGGCCACGATTCCGGACGAAGGGGGTTGGCCGGCTTATAGGCCGCGCCTTGCGCCGATGACAACGCTGCGCCGCAGCGTGGACGGCACCGTCCGGACGGGTCTTCGGCCCGTCCCGGTGGCTATCCGGCGCGCCGGCGCTATCGTGGGATGATGACGCGCCCAACCCTCGACCGGGGACGCCCCGGGACCCGCCCCACGGATGTTCGCCCCCACGCGCCGGAACAGCGGGACGCGCGCCCTGCCCCGCGCTGGCTCAGGCTCGGGATCGCGGGCGTGCTCGGGGCGGTCGCCGGCGCGGTGCTGTTTCCGAGACGCGCCGAGGGCACGCCGCCGGAGCGGGTCGGGAGGCGGCCTCCGCGGGGCTGAGGCGCGGGCCTGGCCGATGCGGGCTCCGGTCCCGATCGACCGGGATCCGTATCAGGCGGTGATGCGCGCGTGCCAGTCGCGCAGGGCGTCCAGGGTCACGATGCCGCCCGGCCAGGCATGCCCGGAGAGGTGGCGATGCGGCGCGCCGGGTTCGCCGAGGTCGGAGACGGCCGAGAACGCCCCGTCGAGGCGGTGGCTCTCGGTGTAGCGGCTGCGGGTGGCGATGACCGGCAGGCCCGCATCGAGGGCCGAGCGGATGCCGGCGGCCGAGTCCTCGAAGGCGACGGCCTCGGAGGGCGCCACACCGAGACGACGAAGTGCGAGGTCGAACACGTCGGGGGCGGGCTTCTTGCGCGCCGCCTCGTCGCCGCAGGCGATCACATCGAAGGGGACGTCGCCTTCGGGAAAGTTGATCCGCAGCAGGGTGTCGACGTTGGGGCGGCTCGTCGTGCTTGCGACCGCGAGCTTAAGCCCGGCCGCCCGTGCCTCCGCGATCAGCCGGCCCACCCCGGGCCGCAGGGCGAGGCTGCCGCCCTCCACGAGATCGCCGTAACGCCGGGTCTTGCGGTCGTGGATCTCGCCCATGAGCGGCCCGAGGGCTTTCGCCTCCCCGGCATGCTCGGTCTCGACGTAGTGGCGCAGGCGCTCCTTGCCGCCCATCACGGTCAGGAGGTCGGCGTAGCGGGCCGGGGACCAGGACCAGGGCAGGCCCAGATCCGCGAAGGCGCCGTTGAAGGCCTGCCGGTGCAGGTCCTCGGTCTCGGCCAGCGTCCCGTCGACGTCGAAGATCAGCGCCCTCAGCATGAGAGGGGGCCGCCTCCGACCTCCGCCGCGCCCGCCCGGATCGCCGCGATCCGCTCCGCGTAGCCCGCCGGCCCACCCTTGAACACGGCATTGCCGGCCACGAAGGCGTTCGCCCCGGCGCGGGCGGCCTCCGCCACGGTTTCGGGCCCGATGCCGCCATCGACCTCGATGTCGATGTCCCGACCGGCACTCATCGCCCGGATCCGCCGGATGGTCTCCAGGGTCGACGGGATGAAGCTCTGGCCGCCGAAGCCCGGATTGACCGTCATCACGAGGACGAGGTCGACGAGGTCGAGGAGCGGCTCGATCGCCGAGGCCGGCGTGCCCGGGTTGAGCGCGATGCCGGCGCGCTTGCCCAGGTCCCGGATCGCCTGGAGCGAGCGGTGGATGTGCGGTCCGGCCTCGACATGGACCGAGATCGCGTCGGCGCCGGCCTCCGCGAAGGCCGCGAGGTAGGGGTCGGCCGGCGCGATCATCAGGTGCACGTCGAAGGGCTTGGTCGAGTGCGGCCGCAGGGCCTTGATCACGCCTGCGCCAAAGGTGAGGTTGGGCACGAAGTGGCCGTCCATCACGTCGAGGTGGATCCAGTCGGCCCCGGCCTCGGACACCGCGCGCACCTCCTCACCGAGCTTGGCGAAATCCGCCGAGAGGATCGAGGGCGAGATGATCGGGCCGTTCATGGTGGAATTCTCCGGAGGCTCGTGGCTGGGCTCAAGCCATGCGGCGCTTGCGCTCGACGAGCTGCATGATGATCGGGGTCAGGATGAGCTGCATGGCGAGATCGAGCTTGCCGCCCGGGATGACGATGGAATTGGCGCGGCTCATGAACGAGCCTTGAATCATGGAGATCAGGTAGGAGAAGTCGATCCCCTTCGGGTCCTTGAAGCGGATCACCACCATCGATTCGTCGGCGGTGGGAATCCAGCGGGCGATGAAGGGGTTGGAGGTGTCGACCATCGGCACACGCTGGAAGTTGATGTCCGTCCAGGTGAATTGCGGGCAGATGGTCTGCACGTAGTCGGGCATCCGCCGCAGGATCACGTCGGTGACCGCTTCGGTGGAGTAGCCCCGGAACGAGCGGTCCCGGTGCAGCTTCTGGATCCATTCGAGGTTGATCACCGGCACCACGCCGATCTTGAGGTCGGCGTAGCGGGCCATGTCGACGTTGTCGTCGACGACGCAGCCGTGCAGGCCCTCGTAGAACAGCAGATCGGAGCCGGGCGGGAACTCCTCCCACGCCGTGAAGGTGCCGGGTTCGATGGCATAATGGGCGGCGTCCGCCGCGTCGTGGGCGTAGTGGCGCGTGCGCCCCCGGCCGGAATCCGCGTAGGTCCGGAACACCTCCTCCAACTCGGGCAGGAGGTTGGCGCGGGGGGCGAAGTGGCTGAGGTTCGGCTCCTCGACCATCATCCGCCGCATGGTGTCCCGGTCATAGGCGTGGAACGCGTCGCCCTCGATGTAGACCGCGCTCACATCCTCCCGGCGGAAGATCTGCTCGAAGGTGTTGCGGACCGAGGTGGTTCCGGCCCCCGAGGAGCCGGTGACCGAGATGATGGGGTGACGCGCCGACATTCTGGGTGCGTGCCGTTCTGAGCGAACTAGCTGCGCATCAGGCCGCGCTGCCCGAACAGGGGCGAGCGGCCGGCGGCGGCATTGCGGCCACCGTAGTACTTGGCGACGCAGGCGACCTCGTCGATGGACCCGAAGATCAGCGGCACGCGCTCGTGGATGCCGGTGGCGCCGATGTCGAGGATGCGGCGCTCGCCGTCGATGGCGCCGGCGCCGGCCTGCTCCATCAGCATGGCGATGGGCGCGGCCTCGTAGAGGAGGCGCAGGCGCCCCTGGGCGTAGCCCTTCCGGTTGTCGCCGGGATAGAGGAACACGCCCCCGCGCAGCAGCACCCGCTGGGCATCCGCCACCAGCGAGCCGAGCCAGCGCATGTTGAAGTCCTTGTCCAGCGGGCCCTCCGAGCCGCGCAGGCAATCCTCGATATAGGCCTTGACCGGGCCGTCCCAGTTGCGGGCGTTCGAGGCGTTGATCGCGTATTCCTTGGCCGAGGCCACCACCTCCAAGCGCGGATGCGTGAGGCGGAAGGTCCGCGCCTCCCGGTCCAGGGTGTAGATCTGCGTGCCGTGGCCGAGGGTGACCACGAGGGAGGTCGCCGGACCGTAGGTGACGAAGCCGGCGGCGATCTGCTCGGTGCCCGGCGTGGTGAAGGAGGCGATCGAATCGGCCTCGCCGGCCACCACCGGGCGGATGCCGAAGATCGACCCCACCGCCATGTTGACGCCGATGTTGGAGGAGCCGTCGAGGGGGTCGATCGCCACCGCCAGCGGCGCGCCGGGGTTGAGCTGCATCATGCCCTCGGCCTCCTCGGAGGCGACGACCGCCACGGGCGCACCGCGCAGGGCCTCCGTGAAGCGCTCGTGGGCCAGCACGTCGAGGGCCTTCTGGACGTCGCCGTCGCTGTTGTTCCCGCCCGTGGCGGCGAGATCGGCGCCCCCGAGCATGCCCCGGCCGATCACCTCGCTGACGTCGACGGCGGCCTCCGCGCAGGCCGCGATCACGGCCGCGGCGTCGGCGAGCCGCGCATCGGCGGCGACCGTCCGCGCGAGGCAATCCGCGAGGGTGGACCCGAATTCCAGAGACACCGTCGACATGAACGTCCGTCCTTCTTCCATTCCAGGCCGGGCGATCCCGACCACGACCTGCCGACCCGCCGCGCCTCCCCACGGCAGGGGGGAAGCCGATCACACCGGAGCCCCTTGGCACGGGAGCGCCCTCCGACACCAGGGCCGCCGGCCTCTTCGAGGCCCGATCGCCCACACCGTATCACCGAAAGAATTCTGAAAAAACTTGCGAGCCATTCCAAAAAAACTAGAACCGAATCATGCGCAACCTGTCTCTCAAACAGCTCCAAGCCGTCGCCGCGGTCGCCCGTCTCGGCACCATGACGCGGGCCGCGCAGGAGCTCAACGTGACGTCGGCCGCTCTCTACACGCGCATCCGCCAGCTGGAGGAGGAGGCGGGCCTGATGCTGTTCGACCGCACCCCCACGGGCCTGAAACCCACGGATGCGGGCCGCGAAATGCTGTGGGCGATCAACAGCATCAACACGGTGCTGGAAACCTGCGCCGACCGCCTCGAAACCCTGAAGGGCGGCAGCGGGGGGCGCGTGGCAATGGGCGTGGTCTCGACGGCGAAGTACTTCGCGCCCGGCGTGATCGCCGGCTTCGTCGGGCTGCACCCGGCGGTGGAGATCAACCTCACGGTGGGAAACCGCGGCAACATGGTCGAGGCCCTGCGCAACTACGAGATCGACTTCGCGATCATGGGCCGGCCGCCCCGCGACTTCGCCATCGAGGCGGAAATCTTCGGCCCTCACCCGATCGTCATCATCGCGGCCCCGAGCCATCCGTACGCCGGCCGGACCGGACTGAGCCGGGCGGACCTCGCCCAGGAATCCTTCCTGGTGCGCGAGGAGGGCTCCGGCACCCGGACGGTGTTCGAGGAGTTCATGGCCGGGATCATGATCAAACGGGCTCGCCTCGGGATCGATTCCGGCTCGAACGAAACCATCAAGCAGGCGGTCATGGCCGGCCTCGGCATCGCGCTCATCTCGGCTCACACGGTGGCGGCCGAACTCGAGAGCGGTCGCCTCATCGTCCTCGACGTCCAGGGCCTGCCGATCCGGCGCGACTGGTACGCCGTCCGGCGCGCCGACAAGGTGCTGGGGCCGGCGGCGGCCGCGTTCTGGGACTACGTCTCCAAGGATGGCGGGCGCTGGCTGCCGCAGATGCGGCTCTCGCCGAACCCGTCCCCCGTGACGGCGGAGTTCGAGGCATGAGACACCCTGTGTCGCCCCCCTCTATTTCAGGCGGCGACGCCAGCATCGTCATCGTGGGGGCCGGCCAGGCCGGCTTCCAGGCCGCCGCGTCCCTGCGCGAGGCGGGCCATGCCGGCGCTCTCTTCCTGGTGGGCGACGAGGGCCTGCCCTATCAGCGCCCGCCCCTGTCGAAGGCCTATCTCGCGGGCAAGACCGATGCAGCCGGCCTGTCCCTGCGCCCGGCCTCCTACTTCGCCGAACACCGCATCGTCCACCGCGCGGAGGTGGCGGCGACCGGCATCGACCGCGCGGCGCGGCGCGTGGTGCTGAGCGACGGTGGCGACCTCGCCTACGACCACCTCGTGCTGGCCACGGGCGCCCGCAACCGGGTCCTGCCGGTGCCGGGGGCCGATCTTGCCGGCGTGCATCAGTTGCGCTCGCTCGCCGATGCGGATGCCATCAAGGCCGGCCTCGCCGCGGCCCGGTCCGTCGCCATCGTGGGGGCCGGGTTCATCGGGCTCGAATTCGCCGGTATCTGCGCCGGGCGCGGCCCCGCCGTGACGGTGATCGAGGCCGCCGGCCGGCCGATGGCCCGGGCCGTCTCGGCGCGAACCGCCGACTTCTTCACCGCCGCGCACGAGCGGGCGGGCACGCGCTTCCTGTTCGGCGCCGCCGTGGCAGGCCTGGAGGGGGCGGACGGCCGGGTCGTCGCGGTCCGGCTCGCGGACGGGACGCGGGTCGCCGCCGACCTCGTCCTCGTCGGCATCGGCGTGGTGGCGAACCAGGAGCTCGCCGAGGCGGCCGGCCTCACGGTCGGCGACGGCATTCACACGGACGCGTTCCTCGCCACCTCCGACCCGACCATCTCGGCCATCGGCGACTGCGCGCGGGTGCCGAGCCGGTTCGCGCAAGGGGAGCCAGTCCGCATCGAATCGGTTCAGAACGCCGTCGACCAGGGCCGCTGCCTCGCCGCGCGCCTGACCGGTCGCCCGGCGGCCTACGCGGCGGTGCCGTGGTTCTGGAGCGACCAGGGCCCCCACAAGCTCCAGATCGCCGGCCTGACACGCCCGGACGACGCCAGCGTCGTGCGTCCGTCCGAGACCGGCCTCACCGTGTTCCGATTTCGCGACGGAGCCTTGAGCGGCGTCGAGACGGTGGATCGCCCCGCCGATCACATGGCGGCGCGGCGCATCCTCGATGCCGGCCTCGGCCTGACGCCCGAGGCGGCCGCCGATCCCGGTCATGACCTGAAGGCGCTCGCCAAGTCCGCCCCCAGCGGGGTCCGGGCTTAGCGGTCGTTCTCGGTGTTGAGGTCGCCGAGCCGGGTGCCCTCGCCCTGGCCCTGCCGGCTGAGGCGCACGCCCGATTCGCCTCCGGCCTCGCTGAAGACGACGCCGTTGGCCATGAGGGCGCTGCGCAGGACCTCGATCTGGCCCGAGGCCGGCACGCTTCGGCCGGATTCGAAGTCCCGCACGAAGGCTTCGCCGAGGCCGAGCCGACCGGCGAGATCCGCCTCGGACCAGTTCAGCAGCGCCCGCGCCGCCCGCGACTGGGCGGGGCTGATGGTGTTCGGCCCCAGGCCATCCGGCTGCAGGCCGCTCGCGGCTGCCTCGTCCGATCCCGCCACCCTGAAACTCCCTCGACTGCTTCGACGATACGGGCGGACAACGGCAGCCCGACGGGTTCGTTCAACGAAATCCGCGTTGCACACGCCGTTTGCGGGGGATCGCCGGCCGCACGGCGTAAATCCGGCCTCACGGCGTCTTGACCATATTTGTGCTGGAATCTTATCCGAAGGGGCGCAACGGACACCCCGAGGATGAGTTTCGCGCGCGTGAGCGCCGGCGGCCCTTCGGATCGGGGAGACCACGATTGCGGCGCTCCACGCGGCGCGACGTACGGTTTGCACGGACCTGAGGAGGGGAGCCAGACGATGAGAGCGATCCAGATCGCCGTGGTGGCCGGCGCCATCGCGGCCGGAGCGATGAGCACGGCAGCGAACGCGCAGATGGGCGGCAACGTCACGGGCTTCGGCCGAGACGCCCGCGAAAAGCCCGAGAAGAAGCAGTACGTTCCGGCCGCCAAGGCCCAGGAAAAGATCTTCCCCCTCGACGCGACCTGGACCGCCGTCAGCCTGAACGGCAAGCCGTTCGGCGGCAACGACCGTCCGAGCTTCATGGTCGACAAGCAGTACCGCGCTCGCGGTTACGGCGGCTGCAACACCTTCGCGGCCACCGCTTTCCCGTTGCGCGAGCAGCACCTCGCCGTGGGCCCCCTCGCCCTGACGAAGAAGCCTTGCGACAAGGGCCTCGGCGCCTCCGAGCAGGATTACTTCATCGCCCTGCGCACCGCCGCCCAGTGGGACCTCGTCGGCTCGCAACTGGTGATCAAGAGCCAGAAGGGGGAGCTGCGCTTCGAGCGCGCGCTCTGAAGCGTCGTTCGGCACGGCTTTAAGCCTTCGTTCACGACGATCCGGACCGGGACCGGCCGGTTTACGACCTGTTCAAGGCCCTCGGCGCCCTCTGGCCCCATGACCTGCCGTCCCGGCGGGCGTGGGGAGCGCGATGGGCACGAGGCTGGAATGGACCACCGGCAGCAACGGCCTGCGGCGCGGCGTCCGTGAGGCGACGCGCTACACCTGCCCGCCGAGCCTGCACGCGGCTGCGATGATGATCGCCGCCGCCGGCCCCGTGGTCGCCACCATGATCGTGCTGTGCGCGGCCCTGCTCACCGCGTGAGGCACAGGGGAACTGCAGGAACAAACTTCTCTACTTGCCCTGAACTGCGATAGGGACATTCTCCGCAGCAAAAAATCCCTCGCGGACAGAGAAGATTTGCCTTTGACGGCGGGACTTTGTCGATTGCCTCGACAGTACCGACGCGATATCTCCCGGCTCTGCATTCGCCACGCGAAAACCGGCTCGAAAGCGAGCCGGCGCCCCCGCGAAACGCTCACGCCGACGAGGAGATCCCGATGGCCGAGACTCAGAGCACCGCTTCGACCCGCACGCCCGGCCACGGCCACATCTTCGGCTCGATCACCGAGACGATCGGCAACACCCCCCTGGTGCGCCTCAACCGCATCACCAAGGAGCGCGGCGTCGAGGCCGAGATCCTGCTCAAGCTCGAGTTCTTCAACCCGATCGCGAGCGTGAAGGACCGCATCGGCGTCAACATGATCGACGCCCTGGAAGCCTCCGGCAAGCTGAAGCCCGGCGGCACCCTGGTGGAGCCCACCTCCGGCAACACCGGCATCGCCCTCGCCTTCGTGGCGGCCGCGCGGGGCTATCGCCTCATCCTGGTGATGCCCGAGACCATGTCCCTGGAGCGCCGCAAGATGCTGGCCTTCCTCGGCGCCGAGCTCGCGTTGACCCCCGGCCCACAGGGCATGAAGGGCGCGATCGCGAAGGCCGAGGAACTCCTCAACGAGATCCCGGGCGCGATCATGCCCCAGCAGTTCTCGAACCCGGCCAACCCCGAGATCCACCGCAAGACGACGGCCGAGGAGATCTGGAACGACACGCAGGGCCACCTCGATGCCTTCGTGGCCGGCGTGGGTACCGGCGGCACCATCACGGGCGTCGGAACGGTGCTGAAGCCGCGCCTCCCCGGCCTGAAGATCGTGGCGGTCGAGCCCACGGATTCTCCGGTGATCTCCGGCGGCCAGCCCGGCCCGCACAAGATCCAGGGTATCGGCGCCGGCTTCATCCCGGACAACCTCGACAAGTCGATCATCGACGAGGTCATCACCGTCTCGAACCAGGAAGCCTTCGACACAGCGCGCCTGCTCGCACGCCTCGAGGGCATCCCGGGCGGCATCTCCACCGGCGGCAACGTCGCCGCCGCCCTGAAGCTCGCCGCCCGGCCCGACTTCCAGGGCAAGCGCATCGTCACCGTCGCCTGCTCCTTCGCCGAGCGCTACATCTCGTCGGCGCTGTTCGAAGGCCTCTGAGACT
>NZ_JAIEOF010000365.1 GCF_019750675.1 Methylobacterium sp. | reverse complement strand
TCGGCGCCCGGCCGCAGCACGATCTCGTCGCCCTCGCCAAGGCGCAGGGTCTGCTCTGACGCCGTCGCCGCGAACGCTCCGGGTCGGCGGCCCCCTGGGTTCGCGCGGGGTCCATCCCGCGCGGGTCGGCGTTCACAGCCGCAGCAGGACCTTCCCGACGGCCTCGCGCCGCTTGAGGATGCCGAGCGCCGCCGCGTAGTCGGCGAGCGGGTACACGCCGTGCACCTTCGCGGTAAGTCGCCCCTCGGCCACCCAGGCGAGCAGCTGCTCCTGGTTGGCCCGGTGCGCCTCGGGCTCGCGATCCACGAAGACACCCCAGTGCACGCCCTGGATGTCGATCCCCTTGAGTAGCGCCAGGTTGAGCGGGATGCGCGGAATGTCGCCGGCCGCGAAGCCGATGACGAGATAGCGGCCCTTCCAGCCGAGGGACCGCAGGGCCGACTCGGCGTACTCGCCGCCGATCGGGTCGTAGATCACGTCGACGCCCTGCCCGTCGGTGAGCGTGCGCAGGGCCTCGCGCAGGTTGTCCGCGGCGTAGTCCACCGTGCGCGTGGCGCCGTGGGCCTGCGCGGTCGCCAACTTTTCTGGGGAGGACGCGCAGGCGATGACGCGGGCCCCCATGATCGCCCCGAGTTCCACCGCCGCGAGGCCGACCCCGCCGGAGGCGCCGAGAACCGCCAGGGTCTCACCGGGCTGCAGCCGGGCCCGGTCGCGCAGGGCGTGGAGCGAGGTACCGTAGGTGATGGTCAGCCCGGCCGCCTGCTCGTCCGAGACGCCCGCCGGCACGGGCGTGAGATGCCGGGTGGCGACCGCGATCCGCTCGCGGCAGGTGCCGAATTTCTGGTGGACGATGACGCGGTCGCCGACCGAAAAGCCCTCGGTCCCGTCGCCCAGGGCCTCGATCACGCCGCAGGCCTCGCCGCCGGGCGAGAACGGCAGGTCGGGCTTCACCTGGTAGCGCCCGGCGATGATCAGGGTGTCGAAGAAATTGAGCGCCGCGAGCGTGATGCGAACCAGCGCTTCGCCCGGCCCCGCCACCGGATCGGGCAGATCCGCAAGCTCCAGATCCTCCGGTCCCCCGAGCCGGGTGCACAGCAGCGCCTTCATGCCCAAACCTCCGCCTGAACTTCGTTCCCGGGCGCTTGCACCGGCGCGAGCGCCCGCGCAAGCGCCGGATCATCGGGTCAAGGGCGTTCGTAGGTTCCGGCGAGGCTGCCCTTGGCGAGGACACGTCCCGCCATCGCCTCCAGCAGCGCCCCCCGGCCGGGATGCTCGGGCAGGTCCAGGGCGCGGTCGAGGGCATAGGCCTGGAACAGGTAGACGTGCGGCCCGTGTCCGGTGGGCGGGTCGGGCGGCAGCCAGCCTGGCTTGAGGAAGCTGTTCTGGCCGAGGTCGAGGGCCGATTCCGGCTGGCTCGCCGCGCCCTCCGCCAGCGGCGCAACGGGATCGAGGTTCCAGGCGATCAGGTGGACGAGGGGGCTGGGCGTCGGGCTGCCGGCATCCTCGCAGAGGAGGACGACCCGCGTCGTGCCGGGCGGCAGGCCGGTCCAGGCCAGCGGCGGCGATGCGCCCGGTCCATCGGCCGTGAAGCGCGCCGGCATCGGCGTGCCATCCGCGAAGGCGAGGCTGGTGAGCGCGATGCCTTCGGGCACCTCGGCGAAGGCGGTCCGATAGGCGGTCTTGTCGAGCCCGGCCTTCAGGCCGGACAGGGCGGCGCCCACGGCGTGCGGAATCTTTTCGAGCAAGGTCGGTCTCCCACGAGCTATGCCGACCAACCGCCCATGCCCCGGAAGGTTCAGGCCGGGTGCCCGGCGCCGGCGGGGCGCTGCGCCGTGATCATGTAGTTCACCGCCGTATCCCGGCTCGCCCGCCAGGACCCGTCCAGGGGGTTGAGCACCACGCCGGTCGTGTCGGTGACGGTCAGGCCGCCGGCATTCACCGCGCGGGCGAGTTCGTCGGGGCGCACGAACTTGTCCCAGTCGTGGGTGCCCTTGGGCAGCCAGCCGAGGACGTACTCGGCTCCCACGATCGCCAGCGCGAATGAGCGCAGGGTCCGGTTGAGGGTGGCGGCGAACAGAAGGCCGCCGGGCTTCACCGCCCGAGCCGCCTGCGCCACGAAGGCCGGCATGTCGACGACGTGCTCCACGACCTCCATCGCGAGCACGATGTCGAAGCGCTCGCCCCCGGCCACCACGTCCTCGATGGTGCGGGCGCGGTAATCCACCGGCACGCCCTCCGCATCGGCGTGGGCCTGCGCGACCTTGATGTTCGTGGGCGCCGGGTCGAGCCCGGTCACCCGCGCGCCGAGGCGGGCCAGCGGCTCGGACAGCACGCCGCCGCCGCACCCGATATCCACGACGGCGAGGCCGTCCAGGGCGAAGGGGGCGTGCGGATCGCGCCCGAAATGCCGGCAGGCCGTGTCGCGGATATAGGCGAGGCGGACGGGGTTGAAGCGGTGCAGCACCCGCATCGGCCCGGCCTCGTCCCACCACGTCGCCGCGATGGCCTCGAAGCGGGCGACCTCGTCGCGGTCGATGGAGGCACCTGTGGGTCCGGTCATCGTCTCGGCATGTCTCGTGCGGGGTGGGCGCGCACCATTGTTGACACGCCCGGGCGGCCCTTGTACCCGCCGAAGCCCTGTCCGGTACAGCAGCCAAGCGACGCGGCCGGGCATGCGGGTCAAGGAAATCCGTCTCGCGGCCCGTCGAGTCCCTGGTCACGCCGAATCCCTGGCGAACGCGACGTGTCGCGGACGCGACAGGCTCCGTCTGGTGAGAACATGCCCCGTCTGGTGATGAAGTTCGGCGGTACGTCCGTCGCGAATGTCGAGCGCATCCGCAACGTGGCCGCCCACGTGGCGCGCGAGGTCGCGGCCGGCTACGACGTGGCCGTCGTGGTCTCGGCCATGTCCGGCAAGACCAACGAGCTGGTCGCCTGGGTCAAGGACGCGAACCCGATCTACGACGAGGCCGAGTACGACGCCGTGGTCGCCTCGGGCGAACTCGTCACCGCCGGCCTGCTGGCGATCGCACTCCAGAAGAACGGCATCAAGGCCCGCTCCTGGCAGGGCTGGCAGATCCCGATCCTGACCTCGGACGCCCACGGCTCCGCCCGCATCGAGGGCATCGACGGCGCCCGCCTCGATGCCGGATTCCAGCGCGGCGAGGTCGCGGTCATCGCCGGCTTCCAGGGCATGCACCAGGACACCGGCCGGGTCACCACCCTGGGCCGCGGCGGCTCCGACACCAGCGCGGTGGCCATCGCGGCCGCCATCGGCGCCGAGCGCTGCGACATCTACACCGACGTCGACGGCGTCTACACAACCGATCCCCGCGTGGTCCAGAAGGCCAAGCGCATGGAGCGCGTGACGTTCGAGGAAATGCTGGAGATGGCGTCGCTCGGCGCCAAGGTCCTGCAGGTCCGATCCGTCGAGCTCGCCATGGTCCACCGCGTGCCGACCACGGTACGCTCCTCCTTCGATCCGCCGGACAATGCCCGGCCCGGCACCCTCATCTGCGACGAGGACGACATCGTGGAACAGCAGATCATCACCGGGATCGCCTTCTCCCGGGACGAGGCGCAGATCACGCTTCGCCGCGTGAAGGACAGCCCCGGCATCGCCGCCGCCATCTTCGGGCCGCTGGCGGACGCCAACATCAACGTCGACATGATCATCCAGACCGTGTCGGGCGACCAGTCGACCACCGACATGACCTTCACGGTCCCGTCGGCCGACTACGAGCGCGCCCGCAAGATCCTCGACGCGCAGAGCGGCGCGATCGAGTTCGGCCAGATCGAGGGCGCCACCGACGTGGTGAAGGTCTCGGCCATCGGCGTCGGCATGCGCAGCCACGCCGGCGTCGCCGCCAAGGCTTTTCGCGCCCTGGCGCAGAAGGGGATCAACATCCGCGCGATCACGACCTCGGAGATCAAGTTCTCCGTGTTGATCGATGCCGCCTACACGGAGCTTGCCGTTCGCACGCTCCACTCGCTATACGGCCTCGACCAGGCCTGACGTCCCGGAGCGCGCGAACGCCAGGCGCGCCAACCGGATCCGAGGCCGAAGCCGGATCGAGGAGACCATGCCCGCTGCGCCCGGAGGCCCGCGCCTGCTTCTGCGCCGCCTCCGCGAAGCGATGGCGGAGCCGGTCAGCCCACAGGCGCGTCTCGACCGCATCGTCACGCTGATCGCCGCCAACGTGATCGCGGAGGTGTGCTCCGTCTACGTGCTCAGCGATGACAACATCCTCGAACTGTTTGCAACCGAGGGACTGAACCGCGAGGCCGTCCACCTGACCCGCCTGCGGGCGGACGAGGGCCTCGTCGGCCTCATCGCCAAGACCGCCGAGCCGCTCTCGCTCTCCGACGCCCAGTCGCACCCGGCCTTCTCCTACCGCCCGGAGACCGGCGAGGAAGCCTATCACGCCTTCCTGGGCGTGCCGCTCCTGCGCGCGGGCAACACCCTCGGCGTCCTCGTCGTCCAGAACAAGACCTACCGGGTCTATTCCGAGGAGGAGATCGAGGCGCTCCAGACCACCGCCATGGTGCTCTCGGAGATGATCGCGTCGGGCGAGTTGCAGGCGCTCGCGCCCGGTGCCGGCTCGGCCGCCCGCCGGGCGGTGAGCCAGCGCGGCGTGGCGCTGGCCGACGGCATCGGTCTCGGGCACGTGGTGCTGCACGAGCCGCGCATCGTCATCAAGCAACTCATCGCCGAGAACGTGGACCGCGAGGTCGAGCGTCTGGAGCAGGCCATCGGCGAGGTCCGCTCGGCCATCGACGATCTCGTCGAACGCGGCGACAGCATCGGCACGGGGGAATCCCGCGAGGTGCTCGAGACCGTGCGCATGTTCGCGCACGACAAGGGCTGGCTGCGCCGGATGCGCGAGGCCGTGCATTCGGGCCTCACCGCCGAGGCCGCAGTCGAGCGCGTCCAGTCGGACAACCGCGCCCGGATGATGCGCCAGAGCGACCCCTATCTCCGGGACCGCCTGCACGACCTCGACGATCTCGCCAACCGCCTGCTGCGGACCCTGATCGGCGCGGAGGGCAACGGCGCGCAGCGCGTCCTGCCCGAGAACGCGATCCTGGTGGCGCGCTCCATGGGTCCGGCCGCCCTCCTCGATTACGATCGAACCGCTCTGCGCGGCGTCGTGCTGGAGGAAGGCGGGCCGACGAGCCACATCGCCATCGTGGCCCGCGCCCTCGGCATCCCGGCGGTGGGCGAGATCGCCAACGCCACCGCGCTCTGTGATGCCGGCGACGCGATCATCGTCGACGGCGCCACGGGCGAGATTCAGGTGCGGCCCGGCCCCGAGATCGAGGCGGCCTATGCCGAGATGGTGCGCCTGCGCGCCCGCCGGCAGGAGCAGTACCGGGCGCTTCGCGACGTGCCGGCCGTCACCCTCGACGGGACCAAGATCGGCCTCCAGCTGAATGCCGGCCTCCTCATCGACCTGAGCCACCTGCACGAGACCGGGGCGGACGGCATCGGCCTGTTCCGCACCGAGCTGCAGTTCATGGTGGCCCAGCGCATGCCCTCGGCCGCCGAGCAGCAGACGCTCTACGAGGCGGTGTTCGCCGCCACCGGCGACCTGCCCGTCACGATCCGCACCCTCGACATCGGCGGCGACAAGATCCTGCCCTACATGCCGGCCCTCGAGGAGGAGAATCCGGCGCTCGGCTGGCGCGCGATCCGCATCGGCCTCGACCGGCCCGCCCTCCTCAGGGTGCAGCTGCGCGCGCTCCTGAAGGCGGCCGGCGGGCGCCCCCTCAAGATCATGTTCCCGATGGTGGCGACGGTGGACGAGTTCACCCGCGCCAAGGCCATCGTCGAGCGCGAGAAGGCGCACCTGCGCCGGCACGGCCATGCCCTGCCCAGCGACTGCAAGCTCGGTGTGATGGTGGAGGTGCCCTCCCTCCTGTTCCAGATCGACGAGATCGCGAAGGCCGCCGACTTCCTGTCGGTGGGCTCCAACGACCTCATGCAGTTCCTGTTCGCGGTGGACCGCGAGAACCGCCGCGTCGCCGACCGCTTCGACACCCTGAGCGTCCCGGCCCTGCGGGCCTTCCGCGTCATCGCCGATCGGGCGGCCGCGGCCGGCTGCCCGGCCACCGTCTGCGGCGAGATCGGCGGGCGTCCGCTGGAGGCCATGGCGCTGATCGGCCTCGGCTTCCGCCACCTCTCGATGTCGCCCGCCGCCATCGGCCCCGTGAAGGCCATGGTGCTGGGCCTCGACGCCAAGGCGGTGGCGGCGCTGATCGACACCGAACTCGCCCGTGCGGGGGACGGGGCCTCCCTCCGTCCCGCGCTGGCCGCCTTCGCGAAGGCGCACGGTGTGCCAATTTAGGTCCAGCGTGCCTATCTGAACGGGTCGTGCCGCGGCCCCGTCGTCGAACGAGGCCTCCGGCCCGACGAGCCCTTGTCCCCATGAGAGTTTCCGAAGGGCGATGACCCCAATTCCTCCCGACCGTCTCGACGCGATCCTGACGCGCCACGACATCGTCACCGCCACGCTGAGCGCCGGATCGGCCGATTCCGACACGTTCGTGCAATTGTCGCGCGAATTGTCGGAATTGGAGGGCGTCGTCGCTGCGATCCACGCCTATCGCGCCGCGGCGCGGAACCTCGCCGACATCGAGGCGCTGATCGACGAACCGGGCAGCGATTCCGAGATGCGGGCGCTGGCCGCCGACGAGAAGCCGGAGGCCGAGGCCGGGCTGGAGACCGCCCACCGCGCGCTCCAGCTCATCCTGCTGCCGAAGGACTCGGCGGACGAGAAGAGCGCCATCCTCGAAATCCGTGCCGGCACCGGCGGCGACGAGGCCGCCCTCTTCGCCGGCGATCTCTTCCGCATGTACGGCAAGTATGCCGACGCCAAGGGCTGGAAGGTCGAGGTGATCTCCGAGAGCGAGGGCACCGTCGGCGGTTATCGCGAAGTCATCGCCGAGGTGAAGGGCAAGGGCGTGTTCGCCCGCCTGAAGTTCGAGAGCGGCGCCCACCGGGTGCAGCGCGTGCCCGACACCGAGACCCAGGGGCGCATCCACACCTCCGCCGCCACCGTGGCGGTGCTGCCGGAGGCCGAGGAGGTCGACATCGTGATCAACGACGCCGACCTGAAGATCGACACCATGCGTTCGCAGGGCGCGGGCGGTCAGCACGTCAACAAGACCGAATCGGCGATTCGCATCACCCACATGCCGAGCGGCATCGTCATCTTCGTCCAGGAGGAGCGCTCGCAGCACAAGAATCGCGCCCGGGCGATGTCGCTGCTGCGCTCCAAGCTCTACGACGCCGAGCGCACCGCCAAGGACGCGGCCCGGGCCGCCGACCGCAAGTCGCAGGTCGGCTCGGGCGACCGCTCCGAGCGAATCCGCACCTACAACTTCCCCCAGGCCCGCGTCACCGACCACCGCATCAACCTGACCCTCTACAAGCTGGAAGAGGTCCTGGCCGGTGAGGCGCTCGACGAACTCGTCGACGCCCTCGTCACCGAACATCAGGCGGAATTGCTGGCGGCCGAGGGCATGGCCTGACGGCGCGGATCGCGTCCGGCATACCGACGATGCGCTTCGATCCGACACTCACCCGCAGCGCAGCCCTCAAGCAGATGACGGAGGCGTTGGCGGCGCACGGCATCCTCGGCAACGATGCCCGCTTCCTCGTCCTCGACCTGCTCGGGCTCAGCACGACCGAACTCATCCTGCACGGTGAGCGGCCGCTGGGCTCGCCCGACGCGAGCCGCCTCGAAGCGGGCCTGGCGCGGCGGGTTTCCGGCGAGCCCGTGGCGCGCATCGTCGGCGCCTGGGAGTTCTGGGGCCTGCCCTTCGGGCTCTGCGCGGAAACGCTGGTGCCCCGCGCCGACACCGAGACCCTGGTGGAGGTGGCCCTCGCCGCCCAGGCCGACCGCCGCCGCCCCTTGCGCGTCCTCGACCTCGGCACGGGGTCGGGCTGCATCCTCGTGGCACTGCTCAGCGAATTGCCGAACGCCTTCGGGATCGGGCTCGACCGCGCGCACGCGGCCCTGGTGCAGGCCCGGACCAACGCGGACCGGAACGGCGTCGGCCGGCGGGCGGCTTTCGTCCAGGCCGACTGGACGGCCGGCCTGCACGGGGCCTTCGATCTCGTCGTCTCGAACCCGCCCTACATCGCAAGCCCGGCGATCCCGGGCCTCGCCGTGGAGGTCAGGTGCCACGATCCCCTCGCCGCCCTCGACGGCGGGACCGACGGACTCGATGCGTATCGCCACATCCTACGCAGTCTGACCCTGGGACCGGCCCGCCTCGCACCGGGCGGCACCCTGGCGTTCGAGATCGGCTACGATCAGGCTGACCCCGTCCAGCGGCTGGGGCTGGAGGCCGGGTTCGGGCCGGGGCGGGTCACGCGTGACCTCGCGGGCCATGCCCGCGTCGTGTGTTTCCGTCCGGACTGAACCGGTTTGGAGACCGGGACTTGTGAGCTGGAAGCGCGAAACCTATCTAGGATTCGGTATGCGGCGCAAAAAGAGCTTGTTGCCTCGCGCATCAACCGCTAGTCTCCCGTGCAGATCGCGAACGGTCCATTAAGATGGATCGCGGTAAGGTGGGTAGCGGCTTCGTTCCGCAACGCTCTTAGACGGTCTCCCCACGATCAGGCTGGCGCGCGCAGGACGAGGCGTAGAAGCTTGGTCAACTTCGAGCCTGAGACCCGAAGGACGCCTGAACGCTCAGAGCGCTTCGGCCGAGGGACAGACGGCAAGCACGGCGAAACCGATCACGGATAAACCGGACCCGGATCACGCGGCGCCACCGACGAGCCATAGCCAAGGTGTCGTCGCCATCGCCTGGAACCGCCGCATCATCAGACGCTCCGAGACGAACGAGGGTCAATCGAGACCGATGAGACCAAACCAGAATAGACGGATGCGCGGTCGTAACCGCCCCAAGGGTCCCAATCCGCTCACGCGTTCCTACGAATCCAACGGGCCGGACGTCAAGATTCGCGGCACCGCTCAGCATATCGCCGACAAGTACGCCCAGCTTGCGCGTGATGCGCAGGCCAGTGGCGACCCGGTTGCGGCTGAGAATTACTTTCAGCACGGCGAGCATTATTTTCGGATCATCTCCGGAGCACAAGAGCAGGCCCGCCAGCAGGTCGGCGGCTATGCCCGTGGCTTCGACGATGCCGACGACGACGGCGACGATGACGGCGCCGGCGCGCCCCAGGGCTATGCCGCCTCCAGCTACGGCGCGAACGGCTACAACGACGAGTACGCCGAAACCGCACCGGCGGCCCAGCCGCAGCCCTACGAGCCACGGCAGGACACGCGTGGCGAGGCCCGCCCCGAGACGCGATCCGATGGGGCCCAGGACGGCAACCGCCAGAACCGCCGCGACCGCTTCGCCAACCGGAACGATCGCCAGCAGCGCTTCGAAAACCAGCGCGACGGATATCGCCCGGATTCGAACCGGCAAGACGGGAACCGCCAGGACGGCAACCGGCAGGATTTCGCCCGCAACGATGCCCCGCGGGGGGATTACGGTCGCCAGGATGGCAATCGCCAGGACTCCAGTCGCCAAGATTCCGGTCGCCAGGATGCCAATAGGGCGGATTTCAGTCGTCAGGAGCAGCCGCGCGCGGAGTTCCCGCGCCAGGACTATTCCCGGCAAGACCAGCCACGACAGGACCAGCCGCGACAGGACCAGCCCCGGCAGGAGTTCGGGCGCTCCGGTGCTGCTCGGGGTGAGACCCCGCGCTACGGGAACGGTCGGGCCGACAACGGCGGAAACGAGCCGAGCCGGCTCGATCAGAACGCCCTGGACGCAGGCCGTCAGGAACTTCCGCGGCAAGAGCTTCCTCGGCAAGAGCTTCCTCGGCAGGAGCAGCCGCGTCCGGTCCGCACGAACGAGGCTCCGCCCCGTCGCAGCCGCCGTCGCGACGAGCAGGAGCCGCGCGGCGCGGAGGATGTCGCCGCCCTGCCGGCCTTCCTGATGACGCCGCCGCGCCCGGTGCCCGCGGTCGAACCCGCGTCCGAGCCGGTGCCGTCGCAGTCCGCATCGAGCCCCGACTCGGACGAGGCCCCCCTGGCGCCGAAGCCCCGTCGGCGCCGTCGCGCCCGCTTCGAGGGCTCGGAAGCGCCGGAGGGGAACGAAACCTCCGGCGATGTCTCGCCCATCACCGAGTAGGCGTCTGCTCGATCGGGTACTTCAGGAAAGCCGTCCCGGTTCGGGGCGGCTTTCTCGTGTCCGGGGTCCGCACCAGTCGAGGAAGGCCATCACGCGGTGGCGCTGGCGCAGATGGCGCGCCGCCTCGCCGTAGGGCGCGAGGTCCCAGGTCCAGCAGCGGTCGGGCGTGCCGGGATCGACGCCGTGCAGGAGATCGAGCCGGTCGGTGATCCGGCCCGCGCGGTCCTCCTCCAGTTGCTCCACATCCGTGATGAGGCAGACCCGGGCGGCGAGGCGCGCCAATCCGTCGAGATGGGCGCCGACGATGCGGGCCCCGAGTTCGGCCGGAACCGGTCCCGCCCGGTCGAGGGGCAGGATCGGCAGTTGCGAGAGGACGTTCGCCGAGACCACGAAATCCACGCGGTCATTGCCGCAGAGCGCCGGCAGGGGATCGCCCCCGTTGCGCCCGCCCGTGAGGTCGGCCGTGATCAGCCGCACGTTGGGGAAGGCCCGTGCCTGCCGACGGGCCGGCCAGAGATGCACGGCATCCACGAGGTGGACCGCCTCGAAGGTCTGCGCGAGGTGGGCGAGGGGCACGTCCTGCAGGAGGCCGGACCCGAGCACCACCGCCACCCGCCGCTGCTGCAGCCCGGCGCAGGACGCGATGACCGCGGCGCGCGCCTGTTCGAGGTGGCTCGCCCAGGCCGCGCGGCAGCGCCGCGAGCGCGAGAGCAGCAGCACGCTCTCCCGCAGGTGGCGACGATGCGCCAGGGGCACCGGCGTGATCATCAGGTGGAGCAGTTCGATCAGCATGGATGTCGCTTCAAAGATTGCCCGATCGGGAACCGTGGCACGCGGCTGCCGTTGCGCTTGGGCCCTTGCGAGGGCGAACCCGTGCCTGCAATCTTCCCGGAGCGACCGTGTCGAACCTCGTCCGTATCCTACTCGCGATCTTCCTGCCCCCCGTCGCGGTCCTGATGACCAACGGCATCGGCCTGCAATTCCTGCTCAACATCCTGTTGACCATCTTCTTCGTCCTGCCGGGCACCATCCACGCCCTCTGGCTGGTGCTGCGCGAGCGCTGAGACGATGATAGCCTTCCGCCTCGCCGGGGTGCCGCGAACCGGCCCACGGCGCGATGGGATCGTGAGGTTGCGATGAGCACACGCGGGTTCACCGGGCGCAAGCCGCCGGAGGCGACGCGAGAACGCCTTCCGCCGGGGCAGTACCTGACCGACGATTTCCCGGTCCTGCAGATCGGCCCGAATCCCCGCATCGACTTGGCGGCCTGGTCGTTCACCCTGCGCGAGGGTTCGCGCCCCCTGAAGAGTTGGACCTGGGACGAGTTCAACGCGCTGCCTCGCACGCGCTGGGGCGGGGACATCCACTGCGTGACGAAGTGGTCGAAGTTCGACACCGCCTGGGAAGGCGTGAGCTTCGACGCGTTGCTCGCTGACGCGGGAATCGAAGCCCCGACCGATTTCCTGCTCGCCGAGGGCTACGACGATTACACCACCAACGTGCCGGTGACGGATCTCGCCGGCGGCAAGGGCATGGTGGCGACCCATTACGACGGCAAACCGATCCCGACCGACCATGGTGGCCCTGCCCGGCTCCTCGTGCCACACCTCTATTTCTGGAAGAGCGCCAAGTGGGTGAAGGGCCTGCGCTTCACGAAGCGCGACGAGGGCGGGTTCTGGGAAATGCGGGGCTACCATATGTACGGCGACCCCTGGCGCGAGCAGCGCTTCATCGGTGACTGATCCGGACCCGAGGCCCCTCCCCTGGCGGACCGCCACCCTCACGGCGATCCGGCCGATCACCCGGCGGGTGAAGAGCTACCGCTTCCAGGTCGGTTTCGACCGGCCGGTGCTGGCCGGTCAGCATGTCGATGTCCGGCTCACCGCCCCGGACGGCTATCAGGCTCAGCGCAGCTACTCCATCGCCTCCGCGCCCGCCGGCGACGGCACCATCGAGTTGATGATCGAGGGCCTGCCGGACGGAGAGGTCTCGGGCTTCTTCGACGCGGTGGCGGAGATCGGAGATACGATCGAGCTGCGTGGACCGATCGGCGGCGCCTTCGTTTGGCGACCGGAGGATGGCGGCCCCCTGCTCCTGGCCGGCGGTGGCTCGGGCGTGGTGCCGCTCCTGGCGATGCTGCGCCATCGCGCGGCGGCGGCGCCCGGCGTCCCGGCCCTTCTCCTCTATTCGGTGCGCGAGGCGAGCGAGGTCATCGCAGCGGAGGAGCTGGCCGTCCGTGCCCGGGACGAGCCGCATTTTCAGCTGATGCTCAACCTCACCCGCGCTGGCGGCCGTCGGGTCGACGCGGCGATGATCGCCGAGGCGCTCGAACGGCTCGGGCCGCCCCGCCACGCTTATCTCTGTGGCGGCAATCCGTTCGTCGGGGCGGTGGCGGATCTGCTCCTCGACGCCGGACTGGACCCCGCCCGCATCCACACCGAGCGCTTCGGCGGCTGATCGGCCCCCAACTTGTGCCTCTCAGGTCGCCAGCCTCGACGGGATCTGTCCGTTCGACCTCCCCGAGGCCTAAACGGCGATCAGGCGGTCGGCGACCTCCTCGGCGAGCGACAGGCTCGACGTCAGCCCAGGGCTCTCGATGCCGAAGAGATGGATCAGGCGGCCGAGCCCGTGCTCCGCCGGACCGTCGATGCGGAAATCGGCCGCCGGCTCGCCCGGGCCGGTGAGCTTGGGACGGATGCCCGCATAGTCCGGGGTCAGCACGCCCTCCGGCAGGCCGGGCCAGTAGCGACGGATGGCGCTGGCGAAACGATCGGCGCGGGCCGGATCGACCTGATAGTCCAGGGTGTCGACCCACTCGACATCCGGCCCGAAGCGCATGCGCCCGGCGAGATCGAGGGTGAGGTGGATGCCGAGGCCGCCCTCCACAGGCGCCGGATAGATCAGCCGCGCGAAGGCCGGGCGTCCCAGGCAACCGAAATAGCTGCCCTTGGCCAGGACCTGGCGCGGGATGCGCGCGGCCGGGTAGCCCTCAACCGTGCCGGCCACCGCCTGCGCGCCGAGGCCGGCGGCGTTGACCACGGCATCGAACGGCAGGGCTTCACCGTTGACCGCGACGCGCCATCCATCTGGGGCCTGCGCGATATGCGCGACCCGGCTGTTGAAGGCGACGGCCCCGCCGGCATCTTCGAGATCGCCCTGAAGGGCGAGCATCAGGGCGTGGCTATCGACGATGCCGGTGGCGGGCGAATGGAGAGCGGCGACGCAGGCGAGGTTCGGCTCGAGCGCCCTCGCCTCGGATCCGTCCAGCATGACGAGGCCCGGAACGCCGTTGGCCTCGCCCCGCGCGGCGATCGCGGCGATCGCCTCACGCTCCGAATCGTTCGTGGCGACGATGAGCTTGCCGCAGCGCCGGTGCGGCACGCCGTGGCTCTCGCAGAAGGCGTAGAGCAGGGCAGCCCCGGCGACGCAGTGGCGCGCGCGCGCGGATCCGGCCGGATAGTACATCCCGGCATGGATCACCTCGGAGTTGCGGGCCGAGACGCCCGTTCCGATCGCGCCTTCGGATTCGGCGACGATGACCGAATGCCCCCGGCGCGCGAGCGCACGGGCCGTGGCGAGTCCGACGATTCCGGCACCGACGACGAGGATATCCATCGCCGGAGAGATGAGCACGAGGGCGAGGCGGAAGACAACTGTCCGAATCATAGGCCGCACCAAGCGCGGGCCGCGTGCCCGCGATGCCGACCGTGGACAACGCCCACACCCTCGCTTTGCCTTGCGAAACCACGCCATCTCGGGTGGCGGACCCGCCGCGCCCGCCATCGCGGGTTCGGCATGCCCGGTGGGCGAGGGTCGCGCATGCATGCGCGGTCATGGCGCTGCGTCGAAGTTCCGGCTACAAGGGCGTCCATCCGTAACCGTTCGAGGCCGGAAACACGTCGGTTCGGAGGATCGCGCCCCTGGGCGCATCCCTCCCCGGCGGGTTCTTCGCCTGCATGCCCGCTAAGGCTTCCGTCACAGTGCCCTTCCCGACCCTGCCGGCCCCGCTCGCACGAGCGCTGACCGCGCGCGACTATGAAGACCCGACGCCCGTCCAGAGCGCCGTCATCGAGGCGGCCGCGCAGGGGCGCGATCTCCTCGTCTCGGCCCAGACCGGCTCGGGCAAGACCGTGGCCTACGGCCTCGCCTTCGCCGAGACCCTCCTCGACGGCGCCGAGCGTTTCGGCCCCGCCGGCGCGCCGCTGGCCCTCGTCATCGCCCCGACGCGCGAACTGGCGCTGCAGGTCGAGCGCGAACTGTCCTGGCTCTACGCGGAGACCGGCGCCCGCGTCATCTCCTGCGTCGGCGGCATGGACCCCCGGCGCGAGAGCCGGCAGCTCAACGACGGCGCCCACATCGTCGTCGGCACCCCGGGCCGCCTGCGCGACCATCTGGAGCGGCGCAACCTCGCGACGCAGGACTTGCGCGCCGTCGTCCTCGACGAGGCCGACGAGATGCTCGACCTAGGCTTCCGCGACGACCTTGAGTTCATCCTGTCGGTGACTCCCAAGGAGCGCCGCACCCTGCTGTTCTCTGCGACCCTGCCGAAGGCCATCGCGACCCTGGCCGAGCGCTATCAGAACGATGCGCTCCGCATCGCCGTGAAGGGCCAGGAGCGCGGCCACGCGGACATCACCTACAAGGCCATCCGCGTGGTGCCGCGCGAGTTGGAGCACGTGGTGGTCAACACCCTGCGCTTCATGGATGCGCCGACCGCGATCATCTTCTGCAACACCCGCAACGCCGTGCGCCACCTCCAGGCGGTGCTGACCGAGCGCGGGTTCTCGGCCGTGGCCCTGTCGGGCGAGCTCGGCCAGGGCGAGCGCAACGCCGCCCTACAGGCGTTGCGCGACGGCCGGGCCAAAGTCTGCGTCGCCACCGACGTCGCCGCCCGCGGCATCGATCTGCCGACCGTCAGCCTCGTCATCCACGCCGACCTGCCGCACGACGCGGAGGTGCTGCAGCATCGCTCCGGCCGCACCGGCCGGGCCGGTCGCAAGGGCACCAGCCTCCTGCTCATTCCGGCCTCGAAGCGGCGCCGGGCCGAGCAGATGCTGATGATCGCCAAGGTCTCGTTCGAATGGGCCGGTCCGCCCACCGCCGACGAGATCCGCCGCCTCGACGGCGAGCGCATGTGGCAGGACCCGATCTTCACCGAGGAGCCGGCCGAGGAAGACATCGCCATGGCCGAGACCCTGATGGCGCAGCGCACGCCCCAGGAACTCGCCGCCGCGCTCGCCCGGATCTACCGCTCGCGCCTGCCGTCGCCCGAGGACGTCACCGACCCGGGTGCCGGTCCCGAGCGCAAGACGCGCCCGGTCTACGACCCCGCCGATGTGGACCGGATCGACGCTCAGGGCCCGGCCGTATGGTTCCGGCTCAACCTCGGCCGGCGCGACAACGCCGATCCGCGCCGCCTGCTGCCGATGCTGACCCGGCGCGGCAATATCGGCCGCCAGGAGATCGGCGCGATCCGCATCTTCGATCGCGAGACCAAGTTCGAGGTGCGCGGCGGCGCGGCCTCGCGCTTCGCGCAGACCTTCGCCAAGAACGGTTCGCCCGAAATCCAGGTTGAGCCCCTGCTCGACGGCGAGCCGGCGCGCGAAGAGGCGGGGCCGAAGGGCTTCAAGAGCCCGCGCGGCGCACGCCACGAGCGCGAGATCGCCAAGAGGCCCCGCGCCAGCCGGGCGAAGTAACGCGCCAGGTAATCTAACGCGTCAGTCGATCGGGGCGCCGGACGGCGCCCCGGTTCAGAAGCTGTTGGGCAAGTTCTTCACGGCGTTGCCGAGGGCCTCGACCCCTTCCGCGATCTTGCGCCCGGCGGGCGCCAGGGACGGCACCTTCATCCCGAACACTTCCGTGTGCTCCGCCTCGGCCTCCGCCGGAGGCTCGGGCGGAGCGGCGGCGGCGGCGACCTTCGCGGGAACCGGCTTGACGGCCGCCGGCTTGGCATGGGCCGCCGGTGTGGGGGCAACGCGCTTTGCAGGCGCCTCGCGCTCGCTGGTCAGGGCCGTGAAGGTTCCGCTGGTGGCCCGTGAGCGGGTGGTTTCGTTGGGCGACGGCGGGATCAGCGTCGCGGTTCGGGCAGCCGGCACCAAGTCGGCGGGCCGGGCCGGCGGCAGGACCGCTGCATTCTCGATCGGCGGAAGGCGCGCGGGCTTCGGAGTCGCCGCGGCCTCGATCCGCTTCTGGGAAGCGGGCGCCTCCGGCGTGACGGCGGCGGGCGTGATTGCCGGCTGGGCCACGGCGGCCTGTATCGAAGGCGGCGTCGCCGTGATCTTCGCGTCGGCCGGTACCGTCCCGGTGACGGACGCCGGGGTATCGGCCTTGGCCTTATCGGACTTCTGATCGACGACCTTCACAGGCTCGACCCTGGCGGGCGCCAGCGCCGGAACGCCGTCGCGCAGGTCCGGCCACTCGGAGGCCTTCTGCGCCGTGGCGGCGGATTGGAGGGTCGGACGGGTGTATTGCGGCCCGGCCAGCCCGCCGAGCATCGAGGAGGACAGGGCGGCAAAGCCTGCCAGGCCGAGCACGCCGAGGCCCGACAGGAGCACGACGCGCAGGTGGGGGCGGGAAGGACGCGACGCCGGCACGGCCGGGCTTCGGGTCTCGGAGGGGTCGATCGTCACGGGCATCATCGGTTGAGACATCTCGGACGCTGGAAACCGTTTGGATTGACCGTTGCGGGTCGATCACGCCGCGCCGTCCGGTTCCGGGCTATGCGAGGCCATCCCGGGGCGGATGCTCGGCGTGTCATGAGAAAGGCCGCGCATTGGGGCATGAAGATGTCATCGCGGCGTCATCAGGTCATCGGCGGTCCTGACGGGCCGCGAATCTGAATAAACCCCACAGCTTTAACGAGACGTATCGTCGATCGACTTTCCCGCGCCGCGCATCGTCGCCATCGCGTCGGCCTGCACCCGGACCACCCGCGCCACGTTTCGCTCCCGCCGCGTCGCTGATCCCGCATCGAGAACCCCACCGGCCGCGAGACGCGCCTTGAGGGCGACGAGGTCCGGGTCGCCCCAGCGGCGGTGGAGCGCCTGGAAGCGCCGGTGCCGCGCGTGGTCGAAGGCCCGCGGGAGCCGGTCGGCATCGCGGCAGGGATGGGCCGGGTGGAGGATGGCGACAGGCATCAACCCGTCAGGGATCGATGCCGTCGCGGCGTGGGTCCGGCCGAGGGCGAGAACGCGGGGCGCCAGGAAGGCGCGTGGCCCCGGCACCGTGGGCTCGGCGCCCGCGAAAACCTCGATGCGCCCGAGTGGGGTCACCACGACGACATCGACGGCGCGGCGCGTGACCATATCGAGGACGGGCGCGGCGGGATCGAAGGCGTGAAGGCCGACCGCGCGGCGCAGATCCGAGCAAGCCTCCGGGTCGGACGTGCGCAGCACGAATCGGCCCTGGTGCGATCCAAGGCCGAGGTCGAACATGGGATCCCCACGATTTTCGGGGCGGACCGCATCGCCGTCCGGCTCGCTTTCCGTGAGCACGCCGTGGTTTGGCGGGCCGTGCGCGGCGGGAAGGCAGAGGGCGACCGCATGGCTCCAGCCCCCGTGGAAGGCGGTTTCGTAGGCGACCGGGATGGCGGCGCGGGGATCGAGCATGATCGCGCCGCGCGCCGTCACCAGGCCCGGTCGCGGGCCCACGATCCGCGAGCCCGGCTCCGCATGTCCACGGCCGAACTCGGCCAGGGCGCCGAAGCCGCCGAGGCTCCAGGTCGCCTCGGGATCGGCGAGCCCGTCCGCGACGAGGGCCGCCACAGCCTCCGTCGCCGCGTTCTCGGGCCTCATGGAGTCGCCATCCCGAGGTGCCCGGGGCAATCGGCGCCCCCCTGCCATCCCGTGTCGCTTCGGCTAGAAGCGAGGGCGCGCACCCTGACCATTCCGGCGCTTCCGCTCACGGTCCGATGTCCCAGAACCCAGCCCCCATGGCCGCCCGCCCCCCCTGGCGCGGGCCCGCGCGCCGCACGCCGGAGCCTGCCCGCGCGGGATGGGCGAGCTGGCTGAACTGGTCCTCCTGGCCCACCCGCGCGCGGATGATCGCCCTCGTCCTCGCCATCGACGTCCTCGCCGCCCTGGTGTCCTGCGCGGTCATCGTGCTGAACGCCCGCTCCGCCGTCGAGGTCGAGATGCAGGCGGCCATGTCCAATGTCGAGCTTCTGGTCTCGGACACCATCGATCTGGCCCAGAACGAGGCGCCCTCCGGCATCCTGCAGACCCTGAACCTGCGCATCCACGACCTCCGGCACGTCCGCGTCACGGTGCTGGACGCCTCGGGCAAGGTCGTCCCGAGCGGCTTCGGACGTCTGCGGCGCGACCAGCACGTCTCGCCGGACTGGTTCGCCGTCCTGATCGCGCCATCGATCCGCGAGCACGACCTGCCGATCGTCGCCCGGGGCGCGCGGATCGGGACCGCGCGCATCACCACCCAGCCGCGCGACGAGATCGACGAGGTCTGGGGCTACGCGGTCTCGCTCTCGCTGACGAGCTTCAGCCTCAGCCTCGGCCTGCTCATCGCGCTCACCGTCGCCTTCGGCCGGGTCCTGGCCCCCCTCACCCGCCTCGCCGACGGCCTGACCCAGCTGGAGCGGCAGGATTACACCGCCCGCCTCGAACCGCCCGCCTCTCGGGAACTCGCCATCATCGCCAAGCGCTTCAACAGCGTGGCCCAGGCCCTGGCCGAGACGCGGGCCGCCAACGGTCGGCTCAACCGGCAGCTCCTCAGCGCGCAGGACGACGAGCGCCGCCGCACAGCCCTCGAGCTGCACGACGAGTTCGGTCCGTGCCTGTTCGCCCTGGAGGCCAATGCCGCTTCGGTGATCCGCATGGCCGAGGCCGAGGCACCGCCCGATCGCGAGCGCCTGAAGCAGCGCGCCCAGGAGATCGCCAGCATCGTCGGCCAGGTCCAGGTCCAGAATCGCGACCTTCTCAACCGGCTGCGACCGCACGCCCTCGGCCAGGTGCCGCTGGCCGACTGCCTCGAACTGCTGCTGCGCGATTTCAGGCGGCGGCACGCGGGTACGCGCTTTGCCGGCAGCTTCGACGGGCTCGCGCGCGGCTACGGCGACGTGACCGACCTCACCGTGTTCCGCTGCATCCAGGAGAGCATGACCAACGCCGTGCGCCATGGCCGGGCCTCGAACGTCACGGTGCGGGCGCAGGACGAGGCCGAGCCGGGCGCGGCAAGTGGGCGCGCCCTCCGGATCACGATCCGCGACGACGGGGCGGGCGTGCCCGAGGATCACGGCCTCGGCCTCGGTCTGTCGGGGATGCGCGAGCGGGTGGAGGCGCTCGGGGGCACCTTCGGGCTTGACAACGGGCAGCCCGGCGCGGTTGTCCGGATCATGATCCCGCTCGACCGCGAGCCGGACACGGACACGAGCTCGAACGCACGCGCATGAACGCGATCGCCCTGAAGACCGAGGCTTTCAAGACCGAGGCACTCGCCCTCGTCATCGACGACCATCCCATCGTGCTCCAGGGCTGCCGCCGGGTGCTGGAGGACGCGGGCATCGAGCGCATCGCCGAGGCGACCAGCGTGGTGGCGGGCTATCGCATGTTCCTGCGCCTGCGCCCCGGAACGGTGATCTGCGACCTCACCTTCCAGGGCAGCGGCCTCGCGGGCCTGCACCTGATCCGGCGCATGCGGGACGTGAACCCGGCGGCGCGCATCCTCGTCTTCAGCATGCACAACGACCCGGTGATCGTGTCGCGCGCCCTCGAGGCGGGGGCGCTCGGCTACGTGCTCAAGGACCACGCCTCCGGCGAGCTGTTCGAGGCCTTCGAGCGCGTCCGCGCCGGCCAGCCCTATCTCGACCGGCGCCTCGCCACCGAGGTTGCGATGCTGCGCACCGACCCCAAGCGCACCCCCGAGACGCAGTTGACGCCGCGCGAGCTGCAGATCCTGCAGCGGCTGGCCCAGGGCAAGTCCTACGGCACCATCGCGAGCGACCTGTCGGTGAGCTACAAGACCGTGACGAACGCCTGCTCGCTGATGCGCCAGAAGCTCGGGGTGCGCACGCTCGCCGAACTGATCCACGTGGCGGTGACGCAGGCGCAACGGCAGGGCTGAGGCGTCAGCCGAGTCCGCCCATCGCGCGGACGATGGCCCACTCGTCCGCGGTCACCGGCTGCACGGAGAGCCTCGAATTGTTGGCGAGCACCATCGCGGACAGGCGCGGCTCGGCCTTGATCGCCTCCAGGGTCACGGGCAGGGGCAGCGCCTCGACGGCAGCCAAGTCCACCATGCCGAAGCGGCCGGTCTCGTCGCTGTCGTCCGGGTAGTAGGGGCGGATCACCTCGACGATGCCGACCACCGCCTTGCCCTCGTTCGAGTGGTAGAAGAAACCCCGCTCGCCGACCTCCATGGCCATAAGGTGCTTCTTGGCGACGTGGTTGCGCACGCCGTTCCAGTGCGTGCCTGCCGCCCCCGCCGCCACCTGCTGGTCCCACGACCAGGTCGAAGGCTCGGATTTGTAGAGCCAGTGGGCCATGCGCGTCTCCCGGAAAACGCGCACTCTCTAGCACCGGAGAAGCGTGGCCGTCAGGCCCCGCGAAGCGCGGAATCCCAGTAGTGCAGGCTCGTGGCGTTGACCGGTCCGCCGGCCTTGGCGTTGCGCGCCGTGACGAAGGCGTGGAACTCGGCGGCCGGCTCGGGTCCGAGGAGGTCGGACAGGGCGGAGAGGATGCGGGTGATGCGCAGATGGTTGTGGTCGTGGGCACGCAGCCAGCCGTCGGTCTCGGCATAGAAGCGGGTCATCCGCCCGAGCGCGGCGCGCAGGCCCGAGAGGGCGGCGGAATCGGACCGGATCGCCTCGGCCTCGGCGCGGGACAGGACCGGCGCGCCCGGCACCGCGAAGCTCGCCTCGTGGAGGGGAAAGCACCACTGGATGAAGTCGTGCACACCCTCGATATGGGGGTCGTCATACGCGAGGATGTCCTTGAGGACACGTCCGGCCCCGTCGCGGCCGGTGCCTGCGAGGAAAGCCTGGATCGGGTACTGGCTCATTCGGCCTCCCCCCTCAGGGGCCGCGCCAGCAGGGCGGCGACGACCGAATCGACGCTGGCGCCGCCGGACACGATGGAGGCCACCGCTTCCGCCACCGGCATCTCGACGCCCCGGGCCCGGGCGAGGTCCACCAGGGCGGCGGCCGTGAAGGCCCCCTCCGCGAGCTTGCCGCCGGCGGCCTCCTCCGGCGAGGCCCCGGCCCCGAGGCGCTGACCGAAGGCGAAGTTGCGCGATTGCGGCGACGAGGCGGTCAGCACCAGGTCGCCGAGGCCCGACAGCCCCATCAGGGTCTCGGGCCGCCCGCCATAGGCGCGGGCGAAGCGCATGAGCTCGGCGAAGGCCCGGGCGATCAGGGCGGCGCGCGCGCTCTCGCCGAGGCCGCGCCCGGCCACGATGCCCGACGCGATGGCGAGCACGTTCTTTCCGGCCCCCCCGATCTCGACGCCGCGCACGTCGTCGGTGTGGTAGACCCGCAGGGCCGGACCCGAGAGGGTGGTGGCGAGGCGAGCGGCGAGACCCGCATCGGCCGCCGCCAGCGTGACCGCGGTGGGCAGGTTGCGGGCGACATCGGCCGCGAAGCTCGGCCCGGACAGCACCGCCACGGGCGCCGAAGGGCCCAGCCTCTCCCTGGCGACGTCGCTCATGAAGGCGTCGCTGCCGCTCTCGATCCCCTTGGCGCAGAGCACGATGGCCGCCCCCGGCGCGAAGGCGGGCGCGAGATCGCCGAGCACGCCCCGCAGGGTCTGGGCCGGGACCACCATCAGCAGGGTGCCGGCCGCCGTCAGCGCACCGGCCTCTGCGGTCGCGGTGATGCGATGGTGGAGCGGCACGCCGGGGAGGTAGCGCGCGTTCTCCCGCGTCCTCTCCAGGCGCTCGGCCGCCGCCCCGTCGCGCAGCCACAGGACGACGTCGTGCCCGGCCGCCGCCGCCGCGTTGGCGAGCGCCGTGCCCCAGGCGCCCCCGCCGACGACCCCGATTCGCGTGGCCGGACTGCTCATGCTGGTCACGCGCCAGACCTCTCGCTTGCGAAGGATTCCGCCGACAGACGATACAGGAGATGCGCCCGCAGGGGATGCCCCGGCGGCAGGGCAGGATGCGAAAAGCGCTCCGCGGCGCGCATGCCGAGGCGCTCCATCACCCGGCGCGAGGGCGCGTTGACCTCGGCCGTGAAGGCGATCACCTCGGTGAGGCCGCAGCGGCCGAACAGGTCGCCGAGGGCGCGCTCGGCCGCCCACGTGGCGACGCCGCGACCCCAGGCCGCGCGGGCGAGGCGCCAGACGATCTCGACGGATTCGCCGGGCCGCTCCCCGCCCGCGAAGGGCATGACCCGCATCAGGCGCGCGCCGCCGACCAGGCCGGCGAAGCCCAACCCGGCCGCCTCGACCGCCCACGGGCCGAAGCCGTCCACCGCGAAGCGCCGCTCGCAGGCCCGCGCCTCGGCCCGGTTCGCATCCGCGTCCCGGATTGCCGGGAAATGGCGCATGACCTCCGGATCGGCGTTGAGGGCCGCGAGGCCATCGGCATCGTCCGGCCGCCAGCGACGCAGCACGCGGTCCCCGTCGCCCAGACGCTCCGGCAGTGCGGTCTGGGCGGGGGCCCGCAGCTTGCCACGCAGAGCCAGCGAGCGTCGGTTCAGGGCTGCGAGGTCGGCCTGCCCGGCGAGCACCGCCTCGCCGAGGCCGATGGCGCATGCGAGCTGATCCGGCGACAGGTTCGCCCAGGCGGGTGCCGCGACGGTTTCGCGCCAGGGCGCGCCACAGGTGTTGTC
>NZ_JAIEOF010000264.1 GCF_019750675.1 Methylobacterium sp. | reverse complement strand
CGGGTGTAGCTCAGGGGTAGAGCACAACCTTGCCAAGGTTGGGGTCGAGGGTTCGAATCCCTTCGCCCGCTCCAATTTTCCCAACCGATCCAATCTCTTCAAGCGTCCTCCGGGGCGCTTTTCGCGTTCCGGGCGCGGTAGGCGGCCGGCGTCGTCGCGAAAGTGCGGCGGAACTGCCGGCGCAGGGTTGCGGCCGTGGCGAAGCCCGCCGCCTCGGCCACGGCCTGGAGCGGCCGGTCGGCCTCGTCCAGCAGGTCGCGGGCGCGGGCGAGGCGCAGGGCGAGGAGCCAGCGCGCCGGCGTGGTGCCGGTGGCGCACGCGAAGCGGCGCAGGAATGTCCGCGAACTCATCCCCGCCCGCGCGGCCAGGACGGCGATCGGCCAGTCGCGCCCCGGCTCCGCCCGGATCGCATCGAGGAGCGGCCCGATCCGCGCGGCCTCATGGGGCGAAGCGACCGCCCCCGGCACGCGCTGGGTCTGGCCGCCGTCCCGGTGGGGCGGGACGACGAGGCGCCGCGCCACGAGGTTGGCGGCAGCTACGCCGAAATCGCGCCGCACCAAGTGCAGGCAGAGGTCGATGCCCGCGGCGGAGCCGGCGGAGGTGAGGATTTGGCCCTCGTCCACGTAGAGGACGTCCGCCACGAAACGGATGCCGGGGTGGCGCGCCGCCAGCGCCTCGGCGTGGCGCCAATGGGTAGTGGCGCGGCGTCCCTCCAGGAGGCCGGCGGCCGCGAGGACGAAGATCCCGGAGCAGATCGAGAGCAGGCGCGCTCCGCGTGCCGCCGCCGCCCGGAGCGCCTCCAGCAGCGGGCCGGGCACCGGCAGGCCGGCTCCGCGCCAGCCCGGCACGACGATGGTGCCGGCCTCGGCCAGGAGGTCGAGGCCACCATCGGCCAGGACGCGCACGCCGCCCTCGGCCCGCATTGGGCCGGGCTCGAGCCCGGCCACGGCGAAGCGGTACCAATCCGCACCCATCTCCGGGCGCGGCAGCCCGAAGATCTCCACGGCGACGCCGAACTCGAAGGTGCAGAGCCCGTCATAGGCCAGCACCACCACGAGGCGGTCGGCGGGGGCGAGGCGCCGTCCTGAGGCGGCGTGGCCTTTGATTGGGGGACGGGCCTGCGGCTTTGGCATGATCGCGACGCTAACTGGCGTTCCCACCCGCCGCCAAGCCGCGTGCCCGCTGCTACCTCTGTCCGTCCACCGAGCCGTCTTGGAGAGAGGATCCATGAACCCCGTCAGCGCCATCCCCGCCTGCCCGTCCGCGATCGCGCGCGACCATTTTCGCCGCCGCCTCGAACTGGAGACCGACTGCGCGGACGTGGCCGCCGCCCTGCGGGCAGGGCCGCCCGACTTCGTGCTCCTGCACGCCGTCGGCTCAGAGGCCGCGTACCGGCAGCGCCACATCCCGGGCGCCCTGCACCTGCCGCACGGCCTCATCACCGCAGAGCGGATGGCCGCATGGCCCGCGGACACGCTGTTCGTCGTCTACTGCGCCGGCCCGCACTGCAACGGTGCCGACCGCGCGGCTCTGCGGCTCGCCGAACTCGGGCGCCCCGTGAAGCTGATGCTGGGCGGACTGACGGGCTGGGCGGACGAGGGCCTGGAATTCGCGGGCGAATCCTGAAACCGGTCACCGTCCGGGCACCCGCCCTTCAAGCTTCCTTTACTATGATGGGAACAAGGATCGGGCCGGGGCGGCATCCGGGCCCGCCCTCAGCCGGACGGCCATGTTCCTGTTCACCACGCCCCCCGCCAGCCCCCGCGAGACCGGCGCCAGCCGGGAGGCGGGTCCGCGCGGGACGGCCCAGGGCGGCCGTAC
The DNA here is from genome assembly GCF_019750675.1 of Methylobacterium sp. Lineage (GTDB taxonomy): Bacteria > Pseudomonadota > Alphaproteobacteria > Rhizobiales > Beijerinckiaceae > Methylobacterium. The sequence continues at coordinate 20,877 of NZ_JAIEOF010000264.1, read as the reverse complement.
CGGCGCGACGGGCGGAGTGATCGAGGCGATCCGCGACGGGGCGCAGACCTCCGGCGCGGGCTTCGACTACCTCCTGGCCACGGCCCAGCGCGAATCGTCCCTCGATCCCACCGCCAAGGCCGCCACCTCCTCGGCCACCGGCCTGTTCCAGTTCATCGAGCAGACCTGGCTCGGGACCATGAAGAGCGCGGGGCCCCGGCTCGGCCTCTCGACCTACGCGGATGCCATCACCCGGGGGGCGGACGGCACCTACACGGTGAGCGACCCGGCCGCCCGGCAGACCATCCTGGACCTGCGCCGCGATCCGAAGATCGCCGCCACCATGGCGGGCGCCCTGACCGAGCGGAATCGCGAGAGCCTGAGCACAGCCCTCGGGCGGGAGCCGACGGGGGGCGACCTCTACGCCGCCCATGTCCTCGGGGCGCGGGGGGCCGCGGCCCTCATCGCCACCGCCCAGGCGAGCCCGGCCCGGGCCGCCGCCCTCGACATGCCGGAGGCGGCCGCCGCCAACCGGAACCTGTTCTACGACAAGGCCGGGCGCCCGCGCGGGGCGGCCGAGCTCTACGCCCACCTCGCCACCGCGCGAGCGGGCAGCGCGACGAATCCCGTCGCCGCCACCGTCGCGCTGCCGGAGGGCGCCACCGCCTACGCCTCCCTCAACGAGGGCGGCCTGCGCTCGATGTTCCAGACCGACGCCCGCCAGCAGGGCGGCGTCTCGGCCGGGGTCGCCCGGCTCTGGCAGGGCCGGACCTCGGGCGCCGAGCCCGCCCGCAACGCGCCGAGCTACTTTCCGCGCTCGGACGGCGGGGAGGCGCCGCAGGCCGAACCCGCGACCGCCTCCGACCGCGCCGCCTCGTCCCCGGCGGATGTCGCCCGCCCCACGCTCACCGGCGCCGCATTCACCGGCACCGCGCTCACCGGCGCGCCGCTTCCGCCGCGCCGGCCGGCTGAATTCGGCGCCTCCGGCCAGGCGGTCCGGTCCGGCGCTCCCCTCGACCTGTCCCTCTTCACGATCCGGAGCGGCCTATGATCATCCGCCAGTTCCTCGCCTGGACGCAGCACAGCTCCGCCGCGCGCCGGGCGGAGGCGGCAGGGTCGCTGGCCCGCGCCTATCTCTACGGCGGCCTCGGCGCGGAAATCGCCTGGGAGGCGGAAGCGGCGCTGCTGGCGCTCCTCGACGATCCTTCTAGCCTCGTGCGGCGGGCCCTGGCGGAGGCCTGCGCCGGTTGCGCCACGGCGCCCCGGACCCTGATCGTCGCCCTGGCGGGCGATCAGGCGGACATCGCCGCCCTGGTGCTGTCGCGCTCGCCGGTGCTCGGAGATGCCGATCTCGTGGACGGTGTCGCCATCGGCTGCCTCACCGTCCGCCGCGCGATCGCGGGCCGGGCGAACCTCTCCGCGGGCGTGGCCGGGGCACTCGCGGAGATCGGGGAGGCGCCGGCCCTCGTCGCTCTCGCGCGCAACCGCAGCGCCCGGATCACCACCGGCAGCCTGATGCGGATGGTCGAGCGCCACGGCGGCGAGGCCGCCGTGCGCGAAGCGATTCTCACGCGGCCGAACCTGCCCCTCGAGGTGCGCCAGAGCATCACGACCCGCCTCGCCGAAGCCCTCTCGGCCTTCGCGGTGTCCGCCGGCTGGCTCACCCCGGCCCGCAGCGCGCGCGCCAGCCGGGAGGCGCAGGAGCGCGCGACCCTGGCCTTCAGCGCCGAGGCCCACCCGATCGACCTCGCCCGCCTCGTGACCCATCTCAAGGCGCAGGGCCAGCTCAATGCCGGCCTGCTGCTGCGGGCCATCCTGTCCGGCCACATGGCTTTCGCGGAGGCGGCGCTGGCCGACCTCTCGGGCCTGCCGCTGCGCCGGGTGGCGGGGCTGATGCAGGAGGGCTCCACCGCCGCCTTCGCCGCCCTCCACCGCAGGGCCGGCCTGTCGCCCGTGCTGCTGCCGGCCTTCGGCGCCGCCCTGTCGGCCTGGCGCGAGGCCGGGCAGGGCGCCATCGTCAGCGCAGGGGCCAGCCTGTCGCGCCTGATGATCGAGCGGGCGCTGACCGCCTGCGAGACGATGCCCTTCGCCGAGGCGCAGGGCGTGATGGCGCTCCTCGCCCGCTTCGAGGCCGAGGCGGCGCGCGACGAGGCGCGGGTGCTCGCCCGCGAACTCGCCGCGGACGGCGCACGCGCGGATGCCCTGCGGATGGAGAACGAGATCCTCGACGGCGAGTGGCGCGAGGCCCAGCGCCTCGTGACCCAGGGGCCTGTCACGGAGGCTGCGCCCTGCGCAGACGCCGACCCGATGGCGAAGCCGGCCCCGGCCGCTGCGATCGCGCAGGTCGAGGCCCCCCAGGCCCCCGAGGCCGACGAGCCCCGCACCGATCCCGTCGGCGTCATCCTCGACGCCCTGCCCGACGCCATCCTGGCCGAGTTCCAGGGCAGCCGGGAGCACGCGCGCAAGCTCACGGTCGAGGTCGTCCTCGACGCCATCCCGGAGGCCCTGGTGGCGAGCTACCGCGCGGATCGCGAGCGGATCGCCGCCTGAGCGTTCCTCATCCGAACTGCTCGCGCAGGATGCGCTCGTCGAGGCTGTGACCGGGATCGTGCAGCAGGGTCAGGTTGGTGGCATGGTCGAGCCAGGTCTGCACCCTGCTGACCCGCCGGAACTCGGTATGGTCGGCCACCGCCGCCACGGGGCGGTGCTCGGCGTCCAGCACCTCGATCTCGATGCGGGCATAGTCGGGCAGCAGCGCGCCGCGCCAGCGCCGGGGCCGGAAAGCCGAGATCGGCGTCAGGGCCAGGAGGCGGGCGTTGAGGGGCAGGATCGGGCCGCCCACCGAGAGATTGTAGGCGGTGGAGCCCGCCGGGGTCGCCGCGAGCACGCCGTCGGCGATGAGTTCGGGCAGGCGGACATGACCGTCGACGGAGATCCGGAGCTTGGCGGTCTGATGCGTCTGGCGCAGCATGTAGACCTCGTTGAGGGCCCGGGCCTGATGCCGGCGCCCCTCGATGTCCTCGGCCTCCATCATCAGCGGGTGGATGATGCTGCGCTTGGTGCTCTCCAGGCGCTCGACCAGCCCGTCCTCGCGGAACTCGTTCATGAGGAAGCCGACGGTGCCGCGGTTCATGCCGTAGATCGGCGTGCCGGCGTGGATGAAGCGGTGCAGGGTCTGGAGCATGAGGCCGTCGCCGCCCAGCGCCACCACCACGTCGGCCTCGTCGGGGGGCACGTGGTCGTAGCGGCGCATCAGGGTCGCGGCCGCCTGGCGGGCGTCCTCCGTGGGACTCGCGACGAAGGCAAGCCGTTCGAAACGCCGCGCCATGGGCTCACATCCGCCTTGCCGACCACCTTGCCGACGCGGAGCGTTCGCTCCAGCGTCTCGTTTCCAGTCCCGCCGGCATCCCCGTCGGCCCGCTCCCGCCGGTGGAGCGGCAGCACCCTGGTCGGAGACCCATAGCATGGAGCGGCCGCTTCTCGTCTACACCACCTTCCCGGATGCCGGCACCGCGCTCAGCGTCGGCGAAGCGCTCGTGCGGCTGCGGCTGGCCGCCTGCGTCAACGTCCTGCCGGGGATGCAATCCGTCTACGCCTGGAAGGGTGCGGTGGAGCGCGGATCGGAGGTCGTCGCGATCCTGAAGAGCCGGGAGGGCCTGGCGGAACCCCTCGGCGCCGCCCTGAAAGCACGCCACCCCTACGAGACGCCGATCATCCTGCACCTGCCCGTGGCGGGCGCCGACCCCGACACCGCGGCCTGGATCCTGGCCGAGACCGCGGGCGGGACCGGCACCGAGGCGCCTCAGGAGTCCCCGAGCGGGTAGCTGCGCCCCTTCCAGGCCGGCGTCCCGGCGCCCCGGCGCCGCAGGAGGGCGCGCCACTGGATCGCCAGGGCCATCAGCACGGCGAAGGGATGGAGGAGGATCGTCCCCGCCGGCTCGCGGGTGACGAGGGTGATCGCCGCCCGCGTCGCCAGGGAAATCAGGGCCGCCGCGGCGGCCACGAAGGCGGCGGCCCCCGAGCCGAAGCCGAGGAGGGCGGCAAGCAGGAGCAGCCAGGGCAGCACGTGGCCGCCGGCCAGCAGCAGGGTCCAGACCGGCAGCGCGCGCGGCGTCGCCATGCCTTCGCGGGCGTTCTTCGAGAAGCCGGCCCAGCTCTGGCCGAACCCCCGGTACATCCGGCAGGTGGCCAGCGCGTGCGCGGCCACGAGGTCGGTGCGGTAGCCGGCTCGGCGGAACCGGCGCGGCAGCACGACGCCGTCATGCAGGCTGGTCCGCACGGCGCCGTGCCCGCCGGTGGCCTCGTAGGCGGCGCGGGCGACGAGAACGAGCTGGCCGCAGGCGGCCCCGAGGCTGGCGCGCGGGGAGGCCCGCATCATCGCCATCGGCAGGTAGCCGACGAGGAGGAAATTGATCATCGGAACCGTCAGGCGCTCGCCGAGCGTGCCCATGATCTGGCGCGGCACGCCGCTGACCAGGGCCGAATCGGTCCGCCGCGCATGGGCGACGAGGGCGGCGGCCGCCGCCGGCGCCAGGGTGACGTCGGCGTCGACGAAGAGGAGGTGGGTTCCCTGCGCCGCTTCGGCCAGCCGGGCGCAGGCGTGGTTCTTGCCGGTCCAGCCCTCGGGCAGGGGCGGGATCGCAACCAGGCGCAGGCGGTGGTCGGTGGCGGCGATGCCGGCCACGATGGCGGCGGTGTCGTCGGTGGAATGGTCGTCGCCCACCAGCACCTCCAGGGCGACCCCGGCGCTCGCCAGGGCCGCCCGCACCGTCGTGGCGATGACCGCCGCCTCGTTGCGAGCCGGAATGAGGACCGAGATCCGGGAGCGGACATCGAGATCCGGCTCTGGGGTGCGCAGGATCGAGAGGTTGACCCAGGCGATCAGGCCGGGCAGCGCCGCGCAGGCCAGGGCGAGGATCGCGAGACCGAGCATCACGGAACCGGATCTCCCTTCTGGCGGTGGGCCGGCTCGAAGCGCCGCCCCGTGAGGACGGCGCCGAGGCGCCGCCAGAGGTCGTAGACCCCGCCGACGCCCTTGGCACCGGAGGCGAGCGGCGCGAAGCGGTCCGCCTCGCGGGAGATCACGTCGGCGCTGAGCCGGTCGAGGGTCGCGGCCAGGTCCGCCTCCATCCGGGCCAGCCGCTCGGCCCGGGGCAGAGCGAGGAGGGCGGCACCCGTCACGGGCGTGCCGAAGGCCGCGAAGGCCTCGCCGCCGCGCTCTTCCCAGAAGGCGTATTCGAGGGCGAGCGGCACGAACAGCGCGTCGGGCGCGATCTCGGGCAGGCGGCCGACGCCGGCCCGCAAGGCCAGCGGCCGGGCCCGCACGTCCTGAAAGCGCCCCTGGGCGGTGATCCAGATCATCCGGTTCGGCGCCCCCAGGATGCGCCGGGTCGCCTTGAGGAACTGGGCCGCCCCGCGGGCCGATTCGAGATCCACCGCGAAGGCGCCCATCAGGGCGAAGACCGCGTATTTCTCCAGCATCCGCGCGTCGAAGGGGGCATAGCTCTCGCGCGCCGGGAAGAGCTTGCCGGCGAGCAGGATGACCACGGCCGCGTCCCACCAGGCCGGGTGGTTGCAGTAGACCACCACCGGGCCGGCATGGCCGGCGCAGGCCGGCACGCCCCAGCGGGCGAGCCGCAGGGCGTTGAGGTGGCGCCGGACGTAGCGGTCGAAATACCCGACCATGAACCGCCACAGGGCGGGCGATCGGGCGGGGCCATCCTCACGGGACACGCGTCGGGCCTTCAGGCGCTGGCGCGCTCCTCGCCCCTGGCATCGGTGTCGAGGGCGTCAGCCGCGATCCAGCCCGACATCATCACCATCGGCATGCCCGGACCCGGATGGGCGGCCCCCCCGGCGAGGTAGAGGCCGCGCACCTGCCGCGAGCGGTTGCCCGGCTTGAACGCGCCCATGAACTTGCCGTGGGAGGCCAGCCCGTAGATCGCGCCGTTGAGCACCTTGTAGCGCTCGTGGATGTCCTGCGGGGTGAGGTGGCGCTCGACAACGATGCGCTCCTCGAGGTCGGGCATGTTGGCCGTGCGCTTGAGCTTGTCGAGGATGACCTGGCGGTAGGCCGGGAACATCTTAGACCAGTCGTGGTGCGGGCGAAGATACGGCGTGTGAACGAGGACGTAGAGCGCCTCGCCGCCCTCGGGCGCCACCGACGGGTCGGTGGAGGAGGGGGCGGCCAGGTAGGCGGTCGGGTCCGGGGCCGGCTCGCCCTTGTGGTAGATGTAGTCGAACTCCTCCTCCGGATCGCGGGAGAAGACGAAGTCGTGGTGGTTCAGGTGCTCGTAGCGCTTGTTCAGCCCGAGATAGAGCACCACGCCGGAGCAGGCCGGCTCGAAGCTCTTCTTCTCGTAGGCCTTGCCGACGTCGCCGCCGACGAGTTCGCGGTAGGTGCGCACCGAATCCATGTTCGAGATCACGGCGTCGAACGGCGTGATGCCCGAGGCGGTCTTCACGCCCTTGACCGTGCCCTTCTCGATGGCGAGGCCCGTGACCTCGTCGCCGGGGCGCAGCGTGGCGCCGAGTTCTCCGGCGAGCTTCGTCAGCGCCTCGGCCACCGCGCGGGTGCCGCCCATCGGGTACCAGACGCCCTCCGCCGTCTGCATGTGCGCGATGGCGCAGAGCACGGCCGGGGCGCCGTAGGGCGAGGAGCCGACATATTGGACGAAGTGGTCGAGCATCTGCGCGAGGCGCGCGTCCTTGACCTTCGAGCGGATGGTGCCGGCCACCGAGGAGCCCATGCGCAGGGACAGCACGTCCCGCAGGGTGCCGGGATTCATGTTGGCGCGGATGTTGATCGTGTCGAACAGGTCCTCGACCGGCTTCCAGAAGAAGAACTTGTTCGAGACGTCGTGCAGGTGCTCGGAGATCTCGAGGAACTTCTTGTAGCCCTCGCCGGCCCCTGTGCCGGGGGCGAAGCGCTCCATGTCGGCGGCCATGGTGGGCACGTCGGCCATGAGGTCGAGATGGGTGTTGTCGTCGAAGAAGCAGCGCCATTGCGGGTCGAGGCGGCGCAGGTCCAGGTAGTCGTGGATGTTGCGCCCGGCCTCCTGGAAGATCCGCTCCAGCACCTTCGGGACCGTGAGGATGGTCGGCCCCATGTCGAAGCGGAAGCCGCCCTCATGAAGGACCGCGGCCTTGCCGCCGAGCCAGTCGTTCTTGTCATAGAGCGTGACGGTGTGGCCGCGCGCGGCGCTCACGCAGGCGGCCGCCAAGCCGCCCAACCCTGCGCCGACGACGGCGACCGAAGACCCAGCCCGCATGTTCGTTACACTCCCCGGGCCGGTCCGAAAGCCCATTCCCTGCATGAAGCTAGACCGGATGGCCGCGCGGTCAACGCGCTAACCGGTCGCGGCGCGGACGGACGCCGTCTTCGCACACACCATCCTAGATCGCCCGCCGCGACACCAGCGCTAACGCGACGCACAGACCCGCCCCCGCCACGGCGGCCATCACGCCCCAGGCGGGCAGCGCCGCGGCCCAGCCCTCGCTCAGCGCGTTCTGGTAGGCCTCGATGGCCCAGGCGTTGGGCGTGAGCCAGCCGGCCTCCTGCAGCCAGGGCGGCATGAGGAACCGGGGCACCATGCTGCCGCCCACCGCCGAGAGCAGCAGGACGCCGAAGGTGGCGGCCAGATGCGCCTGCTGGCGGGTGGCGGAGGCCGCGCAGGCGGCGAGCGCGAGGCCGGCCGCCATCGCCGAGACGAGGAGGGAGGTCACCAGCCAGGCGCCCGCATGGGGCAGGATGTCGACCCCATGCAGCAGGGCGGCGGCGGTGAAGATCAGCCCGGCCTGGACGAGGCCCTGGCCCACCAGGAACAGGAACTTGCCCAGCACCACCACACTGAGACCGCCGGGCCCCGCCATCAGCCGGTCGGCGAGACCGGACTGGCGCTCGTCCACGAGGGACAGCGCCCCCTGCATGGCGGCGAAGAGCAGGAACACCGCCGTGATCGCCCCCGCATAGTAGCTGACGCGGTCGTTGGTGGCGCCCGAGGCGGTGCTGCGCCGCTCCACCAGGGACGCGAAGGCGAAGGGCTCCTTGCGGGCCCGCTGCTCGGCGAAGGCCTGGTTCAGGAAGGCACGCTCGTCCGGCCCGATCTTGCCCGAGCGCTCGACGTCGGCGACGATCCGGGCCAGCACCACGTCGGGCAGGGCCTCGTTGAGGACGCGCTGGAGCTGGCCGAGGGCGATCGGGGTGGCCAGGGCCTTGGCGGGATTCTCGATCAGCACCACGGGCTGGTCGGCGCCGGTCGAACCGGCATCGAGGTCGCCGCGCAGCACCATGGCCACATCGACCTCGCCGCGGCGCACCGCCGCGACGGCTCCGTCGAGGTCGGCGGCCGAGAGACGCCCGACCCGGAGGGACGGGTCCGTCTCCAGGGCCTGCATCAGCCGCTGCGTCGTCGGCGTCCCGGCAAGATCGAGGAGGCCGACATGGATGCGGATTCGCTCGCCGAGAGCGCCCGAGAAGATCGCGGCGAAGATCGTGAAGATCACGGTGGGCAGCACGAAGGCCATGACCAGGGCGGCCCGGTCGCGCACCAGGCCGAGCAGCATCACGCGGAAGGCGGCCGAGATCATATGGCGGTTCCCGTCCCGGCGGAGCCGTCCCGGCCATCGGCTGCGGCCTCCGCCAACGCCTCGCGGTAGACCGCCTCCAAGCCGGGCGCCCGGATGCGGATCTCCGCGATGGGCACGCCCGCGCTCCGCAGGGCGGCGAGGAGGTCGGCGCCGGCGCGAGGCGTCCCGGCGAGGCGGCGCGCCCGCCAGGTCGAACCGGTGTCGACGGGCAGGAACCCGGTCCGGCGCAGCACCGCCTCCGCCGCCGCGTCGGCGGGGGCGACGAGTGCCGCCTCGTGCTCGGGGGCGTCGGCGCGGATGCGGGCGAGGAGATCGGACAGGCGGCCGTCGGTGACGATCCGGCCCCGCGCCAGGATCGCGACCCGGTCGGCGAGGCGCTCGGCCTCGGCGAAATCGTGGGTGGCGACGAGGAGGGCCGTGCCGGCCTCGCGCAGGCGCCCGAGCACCGCATGGATCGCCGCCCGGGCATGCAGGTCGACGCCCTGCGTCGGCTCGTCGAGGAGGACGAGACGGGGCCGCGCCATCAGGCTGGCGGCGATGTTGACGCGACGCTGGTAGCCGCCCGAGAGCAGCCCGACCGGGCGCCGGGCCACCTCCGCGAGGGCGCAGAGCGCGAGCCCCGTGGCCACCGCCTCGGCCCGCTCGTGCCGGGCGATGCCAGCGAGTTGCGCGAAAACCGACAGGTTCTCGGCCACCGAGAGGCGCGGATAGAGGGCGATCTCCTGTGGCACCCAGCCGATCGCCCGGCGCGCGGCCGGCGTCCGGTGAGGGTCGTCGCCGGCGACGCGGACGCTGCCGGCGCCGGGGGCCAGCCGGCCCGCGATGAGGCGCATCAGCGACGTCTTGCCGGCGCCGTTGGGACCGAGGAGCGCGAGGGTCTCGCCGGCGCCGAGGGCGAGGTCGACGCCCTCCAGCACGCGGCTGCCCCGATAGGCGAGGGCGGCGCCGGCCACCCGCAGGAGCGGCGCGGGAGGGGTGGTCATGCGGCGTTCAGCGGCGCGGCAGGGCGCGCGACAGGCGGACCCGCACGCTCGCGCCCGGCTCGCGCACGGTGAAGCGCGCGCGCGCGAAGTCCGGGCGGGCGGAACGGACGGACTCGCCGGAGAACCCGTACGGTTCGAGGGGCAGGCCGAGGCCGGTGCGGTCGAGACGGCCGTTGCCGTTGGTGTCCTGGTAGGCCAGGGCCGCATAGATTCCAGGGGGCACGTTCGGGAACACGAAGCGCTGCGCCGCGGCCCGGGGCTCGGCCTGCTGCCCCGTCCGGCAATCGGCCTCGGTCAGCCCGTCCTGGCACAGGGCGACGGAGATCAGGCCGCCGGGCTCGATGCCCTCGACATCCACCGCCACGGAGGCGGCCCGCGCCGCTCCCGTGGCGAGGAAGAGGGCACAGATGACGGCCGTGAGCCTCGCCCGCCGCCTCAAGTGGCGTCGCCCGAAGCGGCCAGGGGCGCGGTCGTGGGAATACCAGCGCTGGCGGCGCCGACGCGGCCGGCGGACAGCTCCTCGATGAGGAGGCGGGCGGTGATGCGCGCACCCTCGTAGATCACCGGCAGGCCGGAGCCCGGATGGGTCCCGCCGCCGACGAGGTAGAGGCCTGGCCCGAAGCGGTTGTGCGGGCGGAAGTAGAGCATCTGCATCAGGTCGTGGGCGAGGTTGAAGGTCGCGCCCTCGTGCACGAAGAACTCGTCGCGCCACTCGGTCGGATCGACGATGCGCTCGTAACGGATGCGCGATTCGATGTCGCCGAGGCCGAGCAGTTTCAGGCGGTCGAGGACGAGGCGGCGATAGGTCTCGCGCAGGCCCTTCCAGTCGATGCCGGCCTTCAGGTTCGGCACCGGCACCAGCACGTAGAGGCTGGTCTGGCCGGGCGGCGCCATGCCGCCATCGGTGAAGCCGGCGTGCTGCACGTAGAGCGAGGGCTGCATCGGCAGGATGCCGTCGGTGATCTCCCGGATGTTGCGGGCGTAATCCTCCGACAGCAGGATGGTGTGGTGGCCGAGCGCCTCCGGCATCGGCCCGTCGAGGCCGAGATAGAGCATGAAGGTCGAGCAGGAGAGGCGCGCCTTCTCGATCTTCGCGTCGCGCCAGCGCGGCCGGTGCTGTTGCGGCACGAGGTCCTGGATCACCTTGGCGAAGTCGCCGTTGATGACCACCGCATCGGCCTGCAGGGTCTCGCCGTTGCAGACCACGCCGCTGGCGCGCTTGCCCTCGAACAGCACCCGCTCGACGCCCGCCCCGAGGCGGATGTCGACGCCCATCCGGCGGGCGAGGCCCGCCATCGCCTCCGAGACGGCGCCGCAGCCGCCGACCGGGTGATAGACGCCGTGCTCGTATTCGAGGAACGACAGGATGGTGAACAGGCTCGGGCACCGGAACGGCGACATGCCGAGGTACTTGGTCTGGAACGCGAAGGCGAGACGGACCCGCGGATCCTTGAAGTAACGCCGCAGGTCCTTGTCGACGCTGCGCCCGGGATGAAGGTGGGGCAGGGCGGCGATCATCGCCGGGGAGGCCATGGCGCGCAGGGTGTGGAAGGCTTGCTCCAGGACCGGCTTGAAGAACTTCAGCTTGACCCGGTTGTCGGCGAAGAACTTGCGCACGTTCCGGGCGTCGTCGGGCGCGATGCGCGCCACCTCGGCCTCGAGCCGGTCCATGTCGTTGGTGGCGCGGATCTCGCCGCCCGCCTCGAAGACGAGGTGGTATTGCGGGTCGAGGCGCTCGAGCTTGACGTGATCCTCCAGCCGCTCGCCACAGGTCTCGAAGATATCGGCGAGGATCTGCGGATAGAGGAAGAACGTTGGGCCGATATCGAACCGGAACCCCCCCGGTGCCTCGATGGTTTTCGTGCGGCCGCCCACCGCCGGATCCTTCTCCAGCAGCGTGACGTGGACGCCGGCCCGGGCGAGGAGGAGTGCGGTGGCGAGGCCGCCGGGACCGGCACCGACGATGATGACGCGGCGTCCGGACAGGGTCCGCAAGCCGTCCCGTGACTGCAACAACGCTCGCAACTCCTTCGTCTTGCTCCCATCTCTGCGCGCATGTGGTGCGCAAGAATGGTCCGTCCAGGGCCCGTGCGGCCCGGTGCGTAATCTTGACCGTAGCGGCGCCCGCGGCAATGGGGGCGCAGTGTCGCGCGTGACGGCGGCCCTCGGAGCGGATCGCCCGCCCTGCTTCTCTACGTCGATCGGGACAGGTGATGCAGCGCGATCGCGCCCGCCGTCGCGACGTTGAGGGAATCGAACTCCGGCGCCATCGGGATGCGGACGGTGCGCAGGCGCCCCATCAGGTCCGGCGGCAGACCCGGCCCCTCGCTCCCGAGCAGCAGCAGGGTGCGGGCGGGGGGCGCCAGGGCCGCGAGAGTCTCAGCCCCGCCGGGGCTCAGGGCCAGGGGCTCCAGGGCGTGGCGCGCCGCCAAGGCCAGGATCGCATCGGCATCGGCCAGTCGCCGGAACGGGACGATAAGCGCGGCGCCAGCCGAGACGCGGATCGCCTTTCGGTAGAGCGGGTCGCAGGTCCCGGCGTCGAGCAGCACCGCGTCGGCGCCGAAGGCGGCGGCGTTGCGGAACAGGCCCCCGACATTGTCGTGGTTGGTCAGGCCGACGAGGCCGACCACGAGGGCCGGCGCCGGCGCGGGTGGCAGACCGGGGAGCGTCGCGCCGGGCGCTTCCGGTCCGCGCAGGCCGACGCCGAGGACGCCGCGATGAATGGGAAAACCGGTGATCGCGCTCATCACCGGCTTCGTCGCCGTGTAGACCGGCACGTCGCCGGGCAGCCGGGCCAGGGCCTCCGCCAGGCCGGCCAGGCGCTCGGGCGCCAGAAGGACCGACTCGAGGCCGAACCGCGCCCGCGCCGAGAGCATGACCCGCAGGGTCACCTCGCCCTCGACGATGAAGCGGCCCGCGCGGCCGACGAGATCGCGCTCGCGCATCGCCGTGTACGGCGCGAGGCGCGGGTCGGCGGGATCGTCGATGGCGACCGGCGCAGGCCGGGGAGGGGCGGTCAAGGCGAGGTCAGGCGCTCGCCGGACGCCCGCCCATGCGCACCGCGAGGGGATCGGCCTCGGCCTTGGTCGGCACCTTCACCAGGGCCTCGCCGTCGAGCACGACCTCGCCGGCCACCGAGCAGGTGCATTTCAGGCGGGCGCGACGGCGCTCCGGCACGAGTTCGGCCACCTCGACGGTGACCTCGACCGTATCGCCGATGCGGACCGGCGCCCGGAAGTTCAGGGTCTGGCTGATGTAGACGGCGCCGGGGCCGGGCAGGCGGGTGCCGAGCACCGCCGAGATCAGGCCGGCGGTGTAGAGGCCGTGCGCGATCCGGGTTCCGAAGGGCGTGCGCGCCGCGAAATGTTCGGACAGGTGGATCGGGTTGCGATCGCCGGTGATCTCCGCAAAGCCCACCACGTCGGAAGAGGCGATGACCTTGTTCAGCGTCTCGGACAGGCCGACTTCGAGATCCTCGAAGTACAGGACGCGCAGTTCGGGCATCATTGGGGGCTTCTCCCTGAGAGGCGGTTTCTTGCTACGCTGACGGCACGCACGGTCGCCGCGCCGACGATCCTGTTTCGCCTCGCACAGGTGCGCAGCCAAATCCAGCCTCCGGCCCGGCGGATCGGGACCGGCCCGAGGATGCTTGCGGACAATTTGAGCGGTCGCCTTCACGCGGCCGTGATCCTGCACCCGCATGGTGCCCGGCATGGCCGATCCCCATCCCATCACGCCCGGGCATGTCGGGTCGGCGCTCTCGCTCACGGGCCTCGTCGCCCTGATGACGAGCGAGAGCGTGCGACCCGACATCCTCGGCCTCGCCTGCGGGTGCCTCACCGTGTCCCTCGTCGCCTTCACAATCCAACTCTGCCACGCGCCGAAGCCGAAGCGGTCCCGGAAGGCGCGCCGGCCCATCGCACCCCGCACCAAGGCGCCCGCGCCCATGGCGGCGCAGCCGGTGTTCCGGAACGAGCCGAAGTTCCACCCGGCCCTGTTGGCGCAGGTCGCTGGCGCAGCGCCCCTTCCGCCGGGGCCCGTCGCACCGCCCACGGGCTCCGTGAGCCGACGCGCCCTGAGGGATGTGCGCAACCGGCGCATCGCCCGGGGGACCTGAACCCGCGATGCGTGCCGCCCCCTCGACAGGGCGGCACGCATCGGCGAAGACGCGCCGGCCCCGAACGGACGAAAGGTCGGCCCGCCGACGCCTCGTCCGTCCACGTCATCGTCGTGTCGCGAACTCCGATCGCGAAGCCGACAACCACCTTTGCGATTTCGGCCCAGGAACACACCGTGAACCAGCGAGCCCCCGATCCTGCGCTCCGCCCGGTGGTCGCCCGCGTCGCCGGGCTCAACCTCGCGTATTTCGGTATCGAGGTCAGCGTCGCCCTGGCGATCGGCTCCCTGTCGCTCATCGCCGACAGCCTCGACTTTCTCGAGGACGCGGCGATCAACCTGCTGATCTTCGCCGGCATCGGCTGGAGCGTGCGCAACCGGGCCCGACTCGGCATCGTGCTCGCCGGCATCCTGCTCCTGCCGGCTTTGGCCACCGCGTACGCCGCCTGGATCAAGTTCGCCACGATGGCGCCGCCGGCCCCGATCCCCCTGACGCTCACGGGCCTCGGGGCGCTGGCGGTGAACCTCACCTGTGCGATGATGCTGGCCCGCCACCGCTCCGGGGGTGGCAGCCTGACCCGGGCGGCCTACCTCTCCGCCCGTAACGATGCCTTCGCCAACCTCGCGATCATCGCCGCCGGCCTCGCCACCGCCCTGACCCTGTCGGCCTGGCCGGACCTCATCGCGGCGGCCGGCATCGCCATCCTGAACGCGGATTCGGCGGGCGACATCCTGCGGGCGGCGCGTGCCGAGTGGCGCGCGGCCGAGGCCCGGCCCGAGAACGAAGCCAGATCCTAGAACGAAGCCGGGCCCGCGAATCGGGCCCCGTGAGAGCCGCCGAGCCGCCATGCGACTGTTCCCGATCTCCGACCTGCACCTGGAGCGCCGACGCCTCGACGTCATTGCGCCCCCGAGCCGGCCCTTCGACGTGCTGGTCTGCCCGGGCGACCTGTACGAAGGGCGGCCCGAATCCGGTCTCGCGGCCCTGATGTCCCTGGCGCAGGGCCGCCCGATCGTGCTGGTGCCGGGCAACCACGAGCACTACGCGCCGACCGGGGACGGGCGCACGGCGCCGCAACTCCTCGCCGCCCTGGAAGCCGAGGTGCTGCGCCTCAACGGGGAGGGCGCGGAGATCCACCTGCTCCAGCGCGGCGCGGCCGTCATCCGCGACGGCGTCCGCTTCGTCGGCACGACCCTGTGGAGCGACTGGTCGCTCGCCGGGCGCTGGCTCGACGGCGGCGTGGCCGATGCTCCGGAAGACCCGGTCGCCTACGCGGCGGCACGGATGACCGACCCGGTCACGGGTTCGCGGGAGTTCCGGGGCTCGATCCGAAACGGCGACGGGACGGCCTGGTCGCCGGCCGACGCGATGGAGGCCCATGCGCGGGAGCGCGAGGGCCTGATCGCCGCCCTGTCGCGCCCGCATGACGGCCCCACCGTCTGCGTCACCCATCATCCGGCGAGCCCGCGCGCGGCGGACGCGTTCCGGCACGCCCCCGGCGTCCCCTGGTGGGTGCCGGCCTTCTACGCCAGCACCGTTCTGGAGGACCTCCCCGACGCGGCCCGGCCCGACCTCTGGGTCTCGGGCCATTTCCATGCGGGCCACGACATGCGCATCGGCCGGACCCGCTGGGTGGCGAACCCGGTCGAGGGTCGGGACTACGCCCCCGATCACATTCTCACGATCGGGTGAGACCGGGCCTGCCCCGCCCGCGTACCTGTCGAACACCGATGCCGCGAGCCGGTTCGCAGTCCGTCCACGAGGATCAGCCCATGAACGCCTTCATCGCCGTGGTCCTCGTCTGCGCCAACGGCATCCCGATCGAGGCCTGCACCGACGACAAGGCGAGCGAGGTCCGCAAGGTCCGGGTCGCCAACGAGCTCGGCTGCACCAACGGCTGGCAGGAGATCATCGCCCGCACCGACCTGCGCGACGAGGTCGGCAAGACGAGCTACCTCAAGACCGAGTGCCGCCGGGTGAAGCAGGCCGACTGAGCCGGCTGCCCCGGGCTACCGATGATACTCACCGATCGTACTTGATGTAGGCGAAGCGCGGATCGGTGGGGGTCCCCTCCAGGGCGCCGCCCTCGGTGCCGGGCTGCCAGCCGATCACGTCCTCGATCTTGGCCGCCAGGGCGAAGTCCTTGTCGGTGACCCCCTTGGCCGCGTGGTTGGTCAACCGCACTTCGACCCAGGCATAGGAGGCGGTGATGTCGGGATGGTGCCAGGCCGCCTCGGCGAGGTGGCCGACCGTGTTGATGACCATCAGGGTGCTCTTCCAGCCGGAGGTCTTGTAGGTGCGCTTGATCCAGCCCTCCTCCAGGCGCCAGGCCGGAAGCTCCCGCGCCAGGCGCTCCGCGATGGCGGCGTCGTCGATCACGTCGTCCCGCGTGCCGGCCATGGTCCAGAACCTCCCTCGAACAGGCATCGCTGCCGGATATGCGGCGAGCCTGCGCCGAGCCCCGGTCGCGCGCAAGGTCTCGAACGCGGCCCGGCATGTGTTCCGGTTGCGGGAGCGACCATCCGCCCGGCGGACTTGCCAATTCGTCCTGTGGACGCCCTGTGCCCGACCTCCTATGAAGATGACCAACCAGCGCCGGCCTTTGCGGGACCACCCGAGCGTTCGACATCGAATCCAGGGAGTGCCCACCATGCTGTCACGGCGCGGATTGCTCGCGACGGCGGCACTGTCGCCCCTGGGCTGGAGCCTGGCACCGCGGCCGGCGCGCGCCGCCCCGGCGGCGATCCGGGTCGGCAGCCTGCCCTTCGGCACCGTCTCCTGGGAGGCGGCGGTGATCAAGGCGCGCGGCCTCGACGCCGCGAACGGCTTCACCCTCGACGTCGTCAAGCTCGCCGGCAACGACGCGGCGCGGATCGCATTCATGGGGGGCCAGGTCGACACGATCGTGGGCGACCTGCTCTGGGCGGCGCGCCTCGGCAACGAGGGCCGCGCGATCCGGTTCTTCCCCTACTCGACCACCGAGGGCTCCCTGATGGTGCCGGGCGACAGCCCGATCCGCACCCTGGCCGACCTCAAGGGCAAGCGCCTGGGCGTCGCCGGCGGGCCCCTCGACAAGAACTGGCTGCTCCTGAAGGCGCAGGCGCGGGACACCGCCGGCCTCGACCTCGAGACGCAGGCCACCGTCGCCTTCGGAGCGCCGCCTCTGCTGGCGCTCAAGCTCGAACAGGGCGAGCTCGATGCGGGGCTCCTGTACTGGACCTACTGCGCCCGCCTGGAACCCAAGGGCTTCCGCCGCCTGATCGGCTCCGACGACATCATGCGGGCCTTCGGGGCCACCGGATCGATGGCGCTGATCGGCTACCTCATCGAGGCCGACACCGTGAGGGACAAGCCCGAGGCGGTGGCGGGCTTCACCCGCGCCTCCAAGGCCGCCAAGGAGGCCTTGGCCAACGATCCGGCCGCCTGGGACGTGGTGCGCCCGCTGATGGCGGCCGACGACGAAGCGACCTTCCAGGCCCTGAAGCGCGACTTCCTCGCCGGCATCCCGCGCCGGCCCCTGGCCACTGAGCGCGGGGACGGCGAGAAGCTGTTCGCCGTCATGGCGCGGCTCGGGGGCGAGCGCCTGGTCGGGGCGGGCTCCACCCTGCCGCCGGGCCTCTACTACGACGGCAGCGGGAATGGCTGAGGCGACCGCCAGCGCGCGTGCCCCGCGCGCGACGCCCTGACCCCCATGGGCTTTGCCACCCGTCTCGTCTCCGTGCTGGTTCTGCTCGCCGGATGGCAGGCCGCCGCGTCCGCCGCCGGTTCGCGCCTGCTGCCGGCGCCGCTGGCGATCCTCGATTTCATCCGCCGCGAATCCGCCTCCGGTGACCTCTGGTGGAACGTC
Source organism: Methylobacterium sp. (assembly GCF_019750675.1). Lineage (GTDB taxonomy): Bacteria > Pseudomonadota > Alphaproteobacteria > Rhizobiales > Beijerinckiaceae > Methylobacterium. The sequence continues at coordinate 3,362 of NZ_JAIEOF010000264.1, read as the reverse complement.
GGCATCACCCTGTCGCGGGTGGGCATCTCGTTCTTCCTGGCGATGACCCTCGGGGTGCTCCTCGGCATCGCCCTCGGGCGCTCGCGCCGCCTCAACCTCGTCCTCGACACCCCGCTGCTCATTCTCCTGAACACGCCCGCCCTCGTGATCACGGTGCTGGCCTACATCTGGGTCGGCCTCAACGAGGCGGCGGCGATCGTCGCGGTGGTGCTGAACAAGCTGCCGAACGTCGCGGTGATCCTGCGTGAGGGCGCGCGCGGCCTCGACCCGCAGCTGGAGGAAATGGCGCGCACCTACCGCTTCGACCGGCGGACCTGGATCGCCCACGTGCTGGTGCCGCAGCTCCAGCCCTTCGCGGTGGCCGCGGCGCGCTCCGGCCTCTCGCTCGCCTGGAAGATCGTGCTGGTGATCGAGCTCCTCGGCCGCCCCAACGGGGTGGGCTTCGCGATCAACTACTACTTCGTCCAGAGCCTGAACGTGGCGGCCATCGTCGGCTACAGCATCGTGTTCATGAGCGTGATGATCGCCATCGACATCCTCATCCTGCAGCGGCTCGAAGCTTATGTCCGACGCTGGCGCTGACGGAGCGATGGCGGGCTCCGCCGCGCCCGGCCCCGGGGACGTCGCCCTGCGGGTGGACATCGACCGCAAGGTCTACGGCGCCGGCGGCCGGGAGCCGGTGGAGGCCGTGCGCGGTCTCGCCTTCTCGGTGATCGCCGGGGAGATCACCTGCCTGATCGGCCCCTCGGGCGCGGGCAAGACCACGACCCTGCGCATTCTCCTCGGCCTCGACCCCGACTACGAGGGGCGCGTGACCCCGCACCCGGACGCGGCCGGCATCGCCATGGCGTTCCAGGAGCCGCGCCTGCTGCCTTGGCGCACGGTGGAGCAGAACGTCCGCCTCGCCCTGCCGCGCGGCGCGCGGGGCCAGGATCTCGACGGGCTGTTCGACTCCCTCGGGCTCGGCCCCTGGCGGAGCCGCTATCCAGGGGCTCTCTCCCTCGGGATGGCACGGCGGGTGTCGCTGGCCCGGGCCCTGGCCCAGAAGCCGCGCATCCTCGTTCTGGACGAGCCCTTCGTCTCCCTCGACGACACCTCGGCGGCCGCGTTGCGCGGCCTCGTGGTCGCGGCGGTCGAGCGTACGGGCATGGGTGTGCTGATGGTGACGCACAACGTCGCCGAAGCCATCGAGATCGCGGACCGTCTCCTGCTCGTCTCCGGCCGCCCTGCGAGCCTCCTCGGGACCATTCCCCTGAATCGACCGCGCGGCACACGCGACCGGGCCTGGATCGAGGGCCGCCGAACCGCCCTCGCGGCGCAATTCCCCACCGTGATCGCGGGCTGATTCTGTCGCGACGAAGCGCAGCCGCATCCCCCGCGGGCCACGCGGGTTGATCCGGCCCGCGAAGGAGCAGCTCATGGATGCGGCGAGACCGCGCATCATCCCCGGGCTTGCCCGTGCGGGTCGACGCGACCGATCGGCGGCGGCGGATCGCGAGCCCGAACTGGAAACCTGAATTATTGTACAATATCGCGACGCAGAGTTGGTATTGCGAATACCACCAACGCTTTCGCCCCCCAGCTCGTCATGGATCGTCCTGCCAAGGTCTCACCGCATGCATGGTCGGCATGAAGGAAGCCGAAAGGTGATGAAAAGACTTTGACTTAGCGCGAGCCTATATTGCGTCGCACCATCGCATGCTGCACGGCAGGATCCTACCGCCTTGTCCTGTGGAGCCTCACGAGGACTTGTGCGAAGCCCGGTAAGACGGTGCGCAAGCGAGTTGACGCCGCCGGAATTTTTCTTAGAGTTCATTCAAGCTTCGGTTTCGAGGGGCGCCGCAAAGGGATAGCGGCCCCTGACCGTCAGATCCGGACCTCCCGCCCATGGCGCGGAAATCGGGATCTGGCGTCCGCTACCGGGGCGAACCTATCCCTGTCGCAAACAGTCAGGTCACGGCGTGGTCGTGCGGGTTTTCCGCAGGATGACGGCTGCAAGATCTGTCGGAGGAATCCATGAGAGCGGTACATCTTCTCGCACTCGGCGCCGGTATGGTCGCATCGACCACGGCGTTCGCCAACGAAGACGTCCTGAAGCGCACGGCCAACCCGGCCGAGCAGGTCCTTCAGACCGTCGACTACGCCAACACGCGCTATTCGAAGCTCGACCAGATCAACGCCAGCAACGTCAAGCAGCTCCAGGTCGCCTGGACCTTCTCGACCGGCGTGCTGCGCGGCCACGAGGGCTCCCCGCTCGTCGTCGGTAACATGATGTACGTCCACACCCCCTTCCCGAACATCGTCTACGCCCTTGATCTCGACAAGGACGGCGTGATCGCCTGGAAGTACGAGCCCAAGCAGGACCCGTCGGTCATCCCGGTGATGTGCTGTGACACGGTCAACCGTGGTCTCGCCTACGCCGACGGCGCCATCATCCTGCACCAGGCCGACACCACGGTCGTTTCGCTCGACGCCAAGACCGGCAAGGTGAACTGGTCCGTCGTCAACGGCGACCCCAAGAAGGGTGAGACCAACACCGCAACCGTTCTTCCGGTGAAGGACAAGATCATCGTCGGCATCTCCGGCGGCGAGTTCGGCGTGAACTGCCACGTCACCGCCTACGATTCCAAGACGGGCAAGAAGGTGTGGCGCGGCCACTCCCAAGGCCCCGACGCCGACATGATCATGGACCCCGAGAAGACCACGTCTCTCGGCAAGCCGGTCGGCAAGGACTCCTCGCTGAAGACCTGGGAAGGCGATCAGTGGAAGACCGGCGGCGGCTGCACCTGGGGCTGGTTCTCCTACGATCCCAAGCTCGACCTGATGTACTACGGCTCGGGCAACCCCTCGACCTGGAACCCCAAGCAGCGTCCGGGCGACAACAAGTGGTCCATGACCATCTGGGCGCGTAACCCCGACACGGGCGCGGCCAAGTGGGTCTACCAGATGACCCCGCACGACGAGTGGGACTACGACGGCATCAACGAGATGATCCTCACGGATCAGAAGGTTGACGGCAAGGAGCGTCCGCTCCTGACCCACTTCGACCGTAACGGCTTCGGCTACACCCTCGATCGCGCCACCGGCGAGCTCCTCGTTGCCGAGAAGTTCGATCCGGTCGTGAACTGGGCCTCCAAGGTCGACATGGACAAGGGCTCCAAGACCTACGGTCGCCCCCTCGTCCAGGCCAAGTACTCCACCGAGCAGAACGGTGAGGATACCAACTCCAAGGGTATCTGCCCCGCCGCTCTCGGCACCAAGGACCAGCAGCCTGCGGCCTATTCGCCGAAGACCAACCTGTTCTACGTGCCCACCAACCACGTCTGCATGGACTACGAGCCGTTCCGGGTCTCCTACACCCC
>NZ_JAIEOF010000376.1 GCF_019750675.1 Methylobacterium sp. | reverse complement strand
GCCGGTAGCCTGCCATCGAGGTGTTTCCCCCTGTGGGCAGGGTCAGGGTCATGAGGGACCCTCGGGCCGCGTCGCACCGAGATTGCCCCTTCAGGCCGCCGCGTCGATCCGAGCCGCCAAATCGCCGGGGCGCGCCTGAGCGACGCTCGATGCTCGGGGTGCCGAGAACGTCGGGGCCTGATGGACTATCGACCCGTGGGGAGTACCGTCCAATCCAGATGGAACAGGTGGACGCTTCGCTTCCCTGGGTGAGGCGTGTCCGGATGTTCCTCAAGGGGGGCGACCGTCCGCTTCGGAGCGATCGGTGCGGCGAAGTGCGGTGACAGCCGCGGGATCACGCGCCGGAACAGGTCGAGCTGCGTGCGCACGGTGTGGGTCGGCACGAGAGGCGGCCCATGACCCACCCGAACGTACCGGAAGCGGGTCCCGTCCCTCCGGGTCGTGTCGGCGATCTCGCCGGAGGGAAGTCGGCGGCGCGTGCAGTCTTCGGCGTCCTTGCCGGCAGCGCCGGAGGCTGGCGTGGTCATGGCGATCGGGTCCCCGAGCGGTCGCGGTCCGGGGTCGGACGCGTGGATGACATCGCGGTCACCGTCTAAAAATAAATGATTTACCGAATTTTGATGTCGGCTTTGTCGAGGGAGTCATTTCAGGGCCCCTTCCCAGGTGCCCCTTTCAGAGAGGCGTGCCAAATCGCTCGCCCCAGCACCCTGGGACCATTGACGCCAGTTGTCCGCTCATAATAGATGTTGAACGTAATTTTTATGCGTCCTTGAATGAGTCGCGAGGAGACGGGCGATGGATGCGAGATGGTTGATCGGGCTTGCTGGATTGGCCCTCGCCGGATGCTCGCCGGCCGAGACCGCCGTTCCTCCGGAGCCGCCGCTGGTCCAGACTGTCGAGGTCGTTCCCGGGACGGGCGGGGTCTCGCGCTATACCGGGGTGGTCAGGGCGCGCACGGAGAGCAACCTCGGCTTCCGGGTCGGGGGCAAGATTTTCGAGCGCCTCGTCGATCCCGGCGACCGGGTGAAGCGCGGCCAGCCGCTGATGCGCCTCGACCGGACCGACTTCACCCTGGCGTTCACCGCGGCCCGGGCCTCCGTCGAGGCCGCCCGTGCGCAGATGATCAGGACGAAGGCTGACGAGGAGCGTAGCCGCAAGCTCGTCGGCGACGGCTGGACCTCGAAGCAGACCTACGATCAGAACAAGGCCGCGGCGGATGCGGCCATCGCTCAGTTCGTCAACGCCGAGGCCCAGGCGAGCCAGATCTCCAATCAGGCCGGCTATTCCGAGCTCCAGGCCGATGCCGACGGCGTGGTGATGGAGGTGCCGGCCGAGCCCGGGCAGGTGGTCGCCGCCGGCCAGACCGTGGTGAAGCTCGCCCGCGACGGCTCCCGCGAGGCGGAGGTCTTCCTGCCCGAGGCGAGCCGGCGTCTCGCGAAGGGCGCGGCCTCGGCGACGCTCTATGCCGAGGGCGAGGCGACCTACCCGGCGCGCCTGCGCGAGTTGTCGGCCACGGCCGATCCGGCCACACGGACCTACCGGGCTCGCTACATCCTCTCGGGTGGCGGCGAGGACGCGCCGCTGGGGGCGACCGTGACGCTTCGGCTCAAGGCCACCGAGACCGGACGCGCCGCGGCGGTCGAGGTGCCGCTGGCCGCCTTGTTCGACGCGGGCAGCGGCTCGGCGGTCTGGCGGATCGACACGGCCACCGGCACCGTGACGGCGCAGCCCGTCGCCATCGCCCGCCTGTCCGAGGAAAGCGCGGAGGTCGCGTCGGGCCTGAGTGCCGGCGACCGGATCGTCTCGCTCGGCGCCCACCTCCTCAAGGCCGGCCAGACCGTGCGGCAGGCGCCCCCGAGCATGACGGGAGTCGCCAGATGACCGGCTTCAACCTTTCGGCCCTGGCGGTCCGGGAACGGGCGGTCACGCTGTTCCTGCTGCTCGCCCTCACGGGCGCTGGGGTCTTCGCCTTCCAAAAGCTCGGTCGCGCCGAGGACCCGGCCTTCACCGTGAAGGTGATGGCGGTCTCGGCCGCATGGCCGGGAGCGACCGCGGAGGAGATGCAACGGCAGGTCGCCGACCCCCTGGAGAAACGCCTCCAGGAACTCATCTACTACGACCGCGTCGAGACCACCGTGCGGCCCGGCCTCATGCTGATGAAGGTCATGTTCAAGGACAACATGCCGCCGGCCAGGCTCCAGGCGGAGTTCTACCAGGCGCGCAAGAAGCTCTCCGACCAGGCCTCCGGCCTGCCGCGCGGGGTGATGGGTCCGCTGTTCAACGACGAGTTCTCGGACATCTACTTCGCTCTCTACGCCCTACAGGCGAAGGGTCTGCCGCACCGGCATCTCGTGCTGCGGGCCGAGGACCTGCGCCAGCGTCTGCTGCGCGTAGCCGGCGTCGAGAAGATCAACATCCTGGGCGAGCAGGCCCAGAAGATCTTCGTCGAGATCTCCTACCAGCGCCTCGCCACGCTCGGCATCACCGGCCAGCAACTCCTGGCCGCCCTGGCCAACCAGAACGACATGACCCCGGCCGGCTTCGTCGAGGCGGCGGGGCCCCGCGTCTACCTGCGCCTGGACGGGGCCATCGACGGTCTCGACGCGATCCGCAACCTGCCGGTGGCCGCCGGCGAGCGCAGCCTCAAGCTCGGCGACATCGCCGAGGTGAGGCGCGGCTACGAGGATCCCAAGACCTTCCAGGTCCGCAATGACGGCGAACCGGCCCTGATGCTCGGCCTCGTGATGAAGCCCGGGTTCAACGGCCTCAAGCTCGGCGAGGCCCTGAACGCGGAGGAAATTGCGATCCATCACGCGTTGCCGACGGGAATCGCGTTCACGAAGATCACCGATCAGGCGAAGGTCATCGAAGACGCGATCCACGAGTTCATGGTGAAGTTCTTCACCGCGCTCGGCGTGGTGATCTTCGTCAGTCTCGTGGCGTTGGGCTTCCGGGTCGGCATCGTGGTGGCGCTCGCCGTGCCGCTGACCCTCTCGGCGGTCTTCGTCGTGATGATGGTCACCGGCCGCGACTTCGACCGCATCACGCTCGGCGCGCTCATTATTTCCCTGGGCCTGCTCGTCGACGACGCCATCATCGCCATCGAGATGATGGTGGTGCGCATGGAGGAAGGGGCCGACCGCATCGAGGCGGCGACCTATGCCTGGAGCGCCACGGCCGCGCCGATGCTGACCGGCACCCTCGTCACCATCGCCGGATTCCTGCCGGTGGGCTTCGCGGCCTCCACCGCGGGCGAGTACGCCGGCAACATCTTCTGGGTGGTGTCGTTCTCGCTGATCGTCTCCTGGATCGTGGCCGTGACCTTCACGCCCTATCTCGGCGTCAAGCTCCTGCCGAACATAAAGCGCGTGGAGGGCGGGCACGCAGCGATCTACGCGACGAAGAACTACGAGCGCCTGCGCCGCGTCGTGCGGATGTCGGTCGACCACAAGTGGATGGCCGCCGGCATCATCGCGGCGCTATTCGCGGGCGCCGTGGTGGCCATGGGCAAGGTCGAGCAGCAGTTCTTCCCGAACTCCGAGCGGGCCGAACTCATCGTCGAGGTGACCCTGCCGGCGGGCTCCGCCTTCGCCACCACCGAGGCTAGCGTCAAAAAGGTCGAAGCCGCGGTGCGCGACCTGCCCGAGGCCGGAGAGATCACCAGCTACATCGGCCAGGGCATGCCGCGCTTCGTGCTGTCCTTCGATCCCGAACTACCCGATCCGGCCTTCGCGCAGATCGTCGTCCAGACGGTGGATTCCCACGCCCGCGACGCGCTCAGGGTCAAGGTGCGCAAGCTCGTCGACGAGGGCCGCTTTCCGGAGGCGCGTGTGCGTGTGCTCCAGATCGTGTTCGGCCCACCGATCCGCTTCCCCGTCGCCTTCCGTGTGGTCGGCCCGGACCTCGACGTCATCCGCGGCATCGCCGCCGAGGTCGCCGATGTCATGACGGCCAACCCCAACATGCGTCTCGTCCACCTCGACTGGGGCAACAAGACCCCCAACCTGCACCTCGCCTTCGACCAGGAGCGCCTGCGCCTGATCGGCCTGACCCCGAAGGAGGCCGGCCAGCAGCTGCAGAGCTACCTCAACGGGACGCCGGCGACCCAGGTGCGCGAGAACCTGCGCTCCGTCGATGTGCTGCTGCGCAGCCCCGGTCCCGAACGGCGCTCTCTGGGCGAGATCGGCGACCTGACGCTGGCGACGCGGGATGGGCGGCAGGTGCCGGTATCCCAGGTCGCGCGGCTAGAGACCCAGAACGAGGACGCGGTGCTCAAGCGCTACAATCGCGAGACCTACATCCGGGTGCAGGGCGATGTGCTCGACGGCAAGCAACCGCCGGACATCCACGCGCAGGTCTTCCCGCTCCTCGACCCGATCAAGGCGCGGCTGCCGCCGGGCTACCGCATCGAGACGGCCGGCGCCGTGGAGGAGAGCGCCAAGGCGATGATGTCCCTGGTGGCGGTCTTCCCCGTCATGCTGATCGTGACCCTGACGGTCATCATGATCCAGGTCCGCTCGTTCTCGGCCATGTTCATGGTGTTTGCCACCGCGCCGCTCGGCCTCGTCGGGGCCGCGCCGACCCTGCTGGTGTTCCACCAGCCCTTCGGCTTCAACGCGATCCTCGGCCTGATCGCGCTGTCAGGCATCCTGATGCGCAACACCCTGATCCTGGTGGATCAGATCCACCACGACCGAGAGGCGGGCCTGTCCGACTACGATGCCATCGTCGAGTCCACGGTGCGTCGGGCCCGACCCGTCATCCTGACGGCGGCTGCGGCGATGCTGGCCTTCATCCCGCTCACCCACTCGGTGTTCTGGGGGGCCCTAGCCTACGTCCTGATCGGCGGCGTCGGTGTTGGCACCCTGCTGACCTTGCTGTTCCTGCCGGCGCTCTATGCGCTTTGGTTCCGGGTGGCGCGGGCGCCGAAGGTGGACGCCGTCGCAGCGGGGCTCGGCGGGATGCCGCTCACGGCCAAGTCGTGAGACTGCCTTGAAAGGGTTCATGCCCCGACCGCGGGGCATGCGAGGATCGCGCGCCGGGCGACTGGTCGTGCGGTACGACGGCCGGCCTGCGCTCCGCCCCCCTCGCGCAGGCCGGTCGCTTGTCGGTTCCCAGGGGCTTCGCAGGTCGAGCTTCCGCGCCGACCCTTCTTGAGATGACGAAATGCATCCATATGGGATGGTGAAAGGCCGAAGGATCAGGGTATGCCGAGAGTTTCCCAGGAGCAGGCAAGGCTCAACCGGCAGCGCGTCGTCGAAGTCGCGGCGGCGCTGTTCCGAGAGCGCGGCCTCAACGGGGTCGGCGTCGCCGACATCATGGCTGCCGCCGGCCTGACCCATGGGGGCTTCTACGGCCAGTTCGCCAACAAGGACGCCCTGGCCGTCGAGGCCTTCGATGCCGCGCTCAGCGAGGACCGGCGCGGGGACGTGGACACCATCCTCGCCAACTACCTGTCGCTCGGGCACGTCCAGGCACCCGGCAAGGGGTGTCCACTCGCGGCTCTGGCGAACGACATTTCGCGGGAAGGGCCGGGTAGCCCCGTCCGGACGCGCTTCACCCACGGCGTCGAGGGTCTGGCCTCCATCCTCGCCAACCTGACGCCGAAGGCATCACGGGAGCGACGCCGGCGGAAATCCCTCGCGACGCTGTCGACCCTCGTCGGAGCCGTCGTCCTGGCTCGCGCCGTCAATGACGAGAAGCTGGCGAACGAGCTGCTCCAGGCGGCGCATTCCTCGGTCGCCCCTTAGGGACCGGAAGTCAGACCTCACAGGGGTAGGATCCGGTTGTTCGTACGTCGCTCCGATCGAATCCATGCCGGTTGATGATCGAGACCTGTCCCAACAGATTATGAAAGTAATATATCTGGGCGGGTTTCGTCGGAATGCGGCCGATCCCCTGCGCTGACGAAAGCCCGTCGATGAATCACCGCCGTTCCGCGAATCTCGCCGAACCGCTTCGGTACCTGTCGAGCGCTTTAGTTTTCCTCGCCCCCCCTGGATCTTCCGGCTACTGCATCCGACAGGCCGGGGGCGATCCGTCTGCTGGACAGCCGCTTTTCCGGGAGCGTGGCGTCCGCGTCGAACGGTACCCTGTTCGTCGGCAGCATCAGCGAGGGCGGCGTCGGCCAGATCCAGGGTGACGGGGCGGTCATGACAGCTGTGCCGAAGCCCGGGGACCACGGGACCCGTTCGACCTTCGGCCTCCTGGCCGACGAGGAACGCGAAACCCGGTCGGTGGCCTCGAACGACGCCACGGCCCTCGGGCCCATGGGGCCGACCACCACCGAAAGGGGAAGCTTAAGCCGGGCCCCGGCGAGCTCGAAGTCTTCGTCGAGAACGACGCGCTCGAGAACGGTCTCGACGGCGACACCTTCCTGGGCGGCGAACGGTTCCGCATCGACGTGAGGGACGCTACGGCCGGCGCGGTCAGGAAGCTTGAAGGCGCGGCCCCTGACGTTCCCCAAGGGGCTACGTGGCTTCAGGGACGGGTTCCTGATGGTCGAGGGCGGGGGCCCTCGGCCGCATCGCGGTTTCCGGCGACAAGGCCGAGCTTGACATCGCCGTGCGGCTTGCCGGACCGCCGGGCATGACGGTCGCACGCGGCGCCTGCTCGAAGCGCCCCTCATGCCGACCTTGGCCCGGTTGGCGGCACCGGACATTCTCGCAATGCTGGCGCAGACCTCCATCGGGCTGATCGAGACCTCTTTCGTCGCCGGGCTCGGCACCGGTGCCCTCGCCGGCATGGCCCTCGTCCGTCCGGTGGTGATGCTCGTCCAGATGCTCTCCGCCGGCGCCATGGGCGGCGGCATCCGGTCGGCAGTTTCGCGCACGCTCGGTGCTTGGCGGCAGGTGGCTTCGGGTCTTCTCGCCTGGCATGCGGCGGCCCTCGGCGTCGGGCTCGGGATCGCCACGAGCCTCTTCGCCCTGACCCTGGGGCCGTCCCTCTACGCGCTGATGGGCGGGGGGCGTCGCATTCGTGGTCTACCACGCCATTGGCTCGGCGGCCTTGGGCGCCTAGCTCTGATTCGGACGCGGCGTCCTGCGGCCGAGCCGCGGCCTGCCCCGGCTGACCTGGGTACCTTCCCGGGAGATGCTCCGCATCGGCGTGCCCTCGGGCATCGCCGGCATGACCTCGAACGTTACGGTCATCGACGCCAGCGGCTACGGCGGGGCCAGGGTCCGTGGCCGCATTCAGGCATCAAAATGCAGCGCCGCGCGCCCGTGTCGACCGTTCGAAACCACAAAACTGCCGATCTGCGACAAGGTCTGCCGATACTCGATAGAGCTCTGATTTAAGTTTCTCCTATGATATCCAAACGAGGAACGGGCCGCTCGCCGAAGCACAGTTTTTTACTGTACAGGCACACCGGTAATCCATCCCAGAAAAACTAAAGCCATGGGGCGGAACAAATATGTCGGATTCATTTGAAAAGTCTGCAAATGCGATCCTGTCCGGGGTGGTCGCTGCCGGGACGGGCGTTCCGGGGGTCGTCGCGGTCGCAACGAATCGGGAGGGCAACCTCTATGAGGGCGCGGCCGGTGTTCGGACCCTGGGCGGGACCGAGCCCATGGCTTCCGACAGCATCTTCGCCATCTTCTCCACCACCAAAGCCATCACCGGCACGGTCGCTCTGAAGCTCGTGGAGGACGGCGCCCTCGATCTCGATGCGCCGGCGCGGCTCTATGCGCCGGAGATCGGTTCACTGCAGGTGATCGACGGGTTCGATCCGGCCGGCGCTCCGCGGCTCCGGGCGCCTCGGCGCGAAATCACCACGCGGATGCTCCTGCTGCACACGGCCGGCTTCGGCTACGATTTCTTCAATGAGACCTACAACCGGCTCGCCACCGATCACGGGCAGCCGAGCGTCATCACCTCGTCCGCCGCCGCCCTGCGGACGCCGCTGCTGTTCGACCCCGGTGAGCGGTGGGAATACGGCTCCAACATCGACTGGGCGGGTCAGGTCGTCGAGGGCATCACGGGTCGGCGCCTCGGCGCTGTGATGAAGGACATGGTGTTCGATCCCCTGGCGATGACCGACACCGCCTTCACGCTGTCGCCGTCGATGCTCGGGCGCCTCGCGACCATGCATGCCCGCGACCCGGAAGGCGTGCTCACGCCGATGACCGACTTCCTGCTGCCGCAGGAACCCGAGGTCCACATGGGCGGCCACGGGCTGTACTCGACCGCCCTCGATTACACGAAGTTCATCCGCATGTGGCTCAACGACGGCATGGGCCCGCGCGGGCGGGTGCTGAAGCCCGAAACCGTGCGGATGGCCGAGCAGAATGGCCTCGGCAATCTGAAGATCACGGGCCTGCCCGGCGTCATCCCCAGTCTCTCCAACGCGGCGGAGTTCTTCCCGGGCATGCCCAAATCCTGGGGGTTGACCTTCATGATCAACGAGGAAGACGCCCCGACCGGCCGTCCCGCTGGTGCCCTGGCCTGGGCGGGACTCGCCAATCTCTACTACTGGATCGATCGCAGGAACGGTGTCGGCGGCTACTGGGCGACCCAGATCCTGCCCTTCGTCGATCAGGCCTCCGTCCAGGGCTACCTCGACTTCGAGACGGCCGTGTACCGCCACGTCGTGCAGGCTACCGCCTAAGCACCGCCGCGTTAGCACCACCGGCCGCGCCGCACGGAACGCCGCGCCGCAGAGCGCTTCAGCCCCTCTTTGATCTCATCGACCGCCCGATCGCGAAGCCCGCGACCGGGCGGAACGATCAAGCACGAACCATCACCAAGAACCTTGGAGGATTCAGCAATGCTCAAGCCATGGCTTATCGGGGGTGCGCTAGCGCTCGGTCTGATCGGAAGCGCAGCCCAGGCCGCCCCACCGACGCAGCCGGGCTCGCAGATGGGCCTCGCCTACGGTCCCCTCCCCGAAGGCGTCTACGCGCTCAACACCTTCAGCTGGGGCCGCGCCGATGCCGCCGGCAGCCCGGATATAGGGGTCAACATCCCGGTTCTGGTCTGGGCGACGCCCTACAAGATCCTCGGTGCGCAGGTGATCCCGGTGCTGTCCTTCCCGTCGGTGTTCGTGAACACGAACAACGCGGCGCCACTATCGAACCAGAGCCAGAGCTATTTCTACAATCCCTTTGTCGGCAGCATCTTCGCTTTCGACCTCGGCAGCAACGTCAGCGCCGGCTGGCTCGTCGGCGCCTATCTCGGCCTCGGCGACCGGGGCTCCCTCTGCAATGGCGGCGCGGTCGGCACGGGGTGCACACCCGTCCTGCCCCAACTGGCCTCGTCGGCCCTGCGCAACACCTTCGCGTTGTCCTATGCCGGCAACGGCTGGAACCTCACGGCGGCCCTCACCCACGAATTCATGGTCAACGATGCGGCGCGCTTCGGCGGAGCCGTGGGCGCGTCCATCGGGCCGGTCGGTCAGGCGGACAGCCTCAACCTCGACCTCACCGCGACGAAGACGTTCGGCAAGTTCGAGATCGGCGCCGTCGCCTACGGCTATACCGACCTTCCGGTCAATACGCGCAAGGCGGCGTACGCGAACTTCCTCAACAGCGGCGCGGCCTATTCGCGAACCGGAATGATCGCCGCCGGCGGTCTCGTCGGCTACGATTTCGGTCCCTTCCGCGCCCAGTTCATGGTGACGCGCGAACTCGCCAACCGGGCCCGCAACGAGGAGACCCGCGGCTGGTTGCGCATCATCGCGCCGCTCTACACGCCCCCGGCCTCCGCGGCGGCGGCCGAGGCCCGGCTGGTGCGCAAGGACTGAGCGTCCTGCCGTCAGGTGGCGAAATCGGCACGGAGGCGCGATGCTCACGCCTGGTTTCCCGATTTATCAATCTTGCATCAACTATTCTTCAAGAATGACTGTATCTATGCGGGCAAAGGCGCCGATTTGATCGTCGCGTCATTTGTGAAAATTTCGGGCACAGCCGAAATAGGAGGGGAGCCTCGCCCATGTTGAGAGATGCTCTCCTCTACGACGCCCGCGGAAATCCGATCCAGCAGCACCACAAGGCCTTTTCCGAGGACTGGGACGAGATCCGCAACTGGTCGAGCCAGGTCTACATGCCCTACCGGGTATCGCCGACCGGACTCGTGAGCCGGCCGAACTCGACCATGCATTCGGCAAAAGTCGGCCGCATCACTGTCACGCGGTTCGCCTACGGGATCCCAGTCAATATACGGGATTGGTCGGCGGAGGCCGGCAACGCCGTCGTCCTGACGACGATTCAGGGCCATGCCCGGCATTTCGTGGATGCGCGGAATGCCGTGGAGACCGGGATCGGCGGCACCTTCGTCGTCGATTGCAGCCGTACAGACTACCTCGTCGACTTCGATCCCGACCACCTCCAGCTCAATTTGACGATCCCGCACGTGATCCTGGAGCAAGTCTGTCAGGATCTATTCGGATTCGTTCCGGGAGACGCCTTGTGGCAGCACAAGTGCCAGATCGGCGGTCAGGGCTCGAGTTGGCTGGCACTGATGGAATACGTCATGAAATCGATCGCGGAGGCACCCGGTTCCCTGGCCCACGATCGGGTCGGCCGGCACATCGAGCAGTCGATCTGCATCCATCTCCTCAACGAGTGGGCTGGCCGGGCGGGCTTCGATGTCGATCGGATGCGGTCCGGGATCGCGCCGCGCTCCGTCACGGCCGCCGAGCGCTACATGATCGAGCATGCCGCCGCCCTACCGACGATGGTCGACGTGGCCCGGGCCGTGGGCACCAGCCTCCGGACCCTGACAGGCGCCTTCCGCCGCTTCCGCGGCTACGCACCGAGCGCGTTCCTGCGTGAGCAGCGCCTTCAAGGCGTGCGGCGCGATCTCCTCGCCGCCCGGCCGGATCAGACCGTGTCGAGCCTCGCCTACGTCTGGGGCTACATCAATCTCGGGGAGTTCGCCAAAGCCTACTACCGGCGCTTCGGCGAATTGCCCTCCGAGACCCTGCGCCGCTGATGGCGCGCGACGGTCCGCTCACGAGCGGTTCTGCGTTCAAGCGGACCTGTGTCTGCGACCGCTCACGAAGTGGCCGAGGACGCCCATGACGCTGGCGGGGGCGGAGATCTGGTGCGCTGCCCCTCGAGCGAAGCCCCGACTTTCTGCCGTTGGTCAGTTCCCCGGTCGATTTCCGTGGCAGCCTGCGCTGCTTTGAGGGCCGTCGGGGTGGATCGATGCACTATAAACCGTTCGGCACGTTCCGCACCGTCCTCGCCATCCTGGTCCTCGTCCAGCACATCGGGCATGTGGGCCCAGCTTCGGTGCGGTGGTTGGGAAACCTCGGGACTGGTTCGGTTGCGGTCCTGGTCTTCTTCTGTCTCTCGGGGTTCGTGATCACCGAAGCTGCGGATCAGTTCTATAGGGGGCGCCCCGTCAGGTTCGCCTTCAACAGAGTTCTCCGAATCCTACCGCAATATTGGATCGCACTCGCCGCATCCGCGGGCATGATCGCAATCGCCGCTGACTCGCAACCGAATTTTCTACCGAACCCGCTTGTCCCTCATACGCTGTCGGCGTTGTTCAGCCCCGAGAATATCTTTGCCAATCTCTTCATGGTTGTTCCCGGTTTTGCCGCGAAGAATCCGGCGTTCGTCCCATATATCTGGGCATTACGGGTGGAAGTACTGTTCTACGGGGTTGTTTTCCTAGCGCTCGTGGTGTCGATGCGCTCCTGGGTCATCGCGCGGGCTTTTCTCGTCGTTTCGGCAATCGTCATGTTCGTGGCGGCCCTGAGCCGCACGGGACCTGACCTGTTCCAGTTTGTGCCGTACTTTGCCTTGGGCGCGGTGACCTATGGCGTCCTGCAACATCCATCCCGCTCAGGGTATGGCCTGGTCACGGTCCTGTTTGCGGTCTGCCTCTGGACCTGTGCGACCCTGAGTATGCCCAGTGCCTTCGTTGGCCGCGCTCTCACATTCGAGCAACGCTCGATACAGCTCGGAATTTTCGCAGTTCTCGTCCTGGGGTTCTTCGGGCTGACGCAAGTACGCGTGCCTGCAGACTGGCGCCGGATCGACCGCCGCATCGGCGATCTGTCATTCCCGCTGTATTTGCAGCAATACGTCGCCCTGGTGTTCACCCTCGCCTTCTTTCCGGCCTCATACGGAAGCATGGTCATCTGCGCCAGCCTCGCCATTGCCTGGGCTTGGTGCGCAAACGTGATCGCGGAAGCACCGATCCGCGCCCTCCGGGACCGGATCCGGGGCCGTTCCATCTCCGACGTGGCGACGCCCCAGCCCGACGAACGCCTGGACAGCGGGCCGGCCCCTCGCGACCGGACCAGGGCGGGGGCCCTGACCGGCGCGGAAGTTCGAGCGTCCTGAACCCGGTGTGGATACACGCTGGCTGCCTCATCATACCAACGCCCATGCCGAAGGGCCGTCCTCCCTTAACCCCCTCGAGTTCCGCCGACAGATCGTCGCGTTGGCTCGCGCCGGCCGTGGTCCGAGGGATCTGGCTCGCGAGTTCGAGCCCTCCGCGCAGGACATCCGTAACTGGGTAGCCGAGGCCGATCGCAGCGAGGGCCGGCGTGAGGCGAAGCCACCGCCTGCCGATCCGGGCCTGACGGTCGCCGAGCGCGACGACCTCGTCCGGCTTCAGTGTGAGAACCGACAACTCAAGCGTGATGGCTTGGTTTGCGCGGGAGACCGGGGTTCTGCCATCGGGGCCTTCCGTTTCATGAACATAAACCAGGCCGACTTCCCCATTGGCGCCAGGGCGCGCATGCTCGGCATGTGGAAGGCCGGGTACTGCGGCTGGGCGGGCCGGCAGCCCTCGGCGCGGCGATCCCCTCACGACGCGGCCGGATCAAGAGGGGCACCGGGCCCCGACCTCGTCGACCGCAACTTCGCCGCCCCGCCCCGAACCGACTCCGGGTGGCGGATATCACCGACGTGCCGACCGCTACCGGCTTCCTCGACCTCGGCGTCGCGCGCGATGCCGTCAGCCGCCGGATCGTCGGCTGGGCAAGGCGCCCATCGCGGCCTGCCGCGATGGGAACCCGCGCTGGCCAATCACCTCCGGTCGAACCTCGTCCTGGACGCCCTGGCGATGGCCGTCATCCAGCGCAGGCCCAGGCGCGGATGGCCTGCTTCAGCTGCATCGAAGGCTCTCACAACCCGTGGCACCGGTGCTCCAGGTAGGGGGAGCGAGGCTTCACACGGAGGACGTTGCGGGAGCCGTCACGCCGCCGCCTCGATCTGCGCCGTGGGCAGGTCCGCGGCGATCTCGGCGGCGATGCCGGCCGAGGCGAGGTTCTTGGACTTGGCCTCGATCTCGAAATCCGCCCAGGCCATGTGGCGGGCCACCAGGGCGTTCACGGCCCGGTTCCACATCATGTCCGAATGGGCGGCCAGATCCCGCCAGTTGTGGCCGGCCTCGGTGAGGGTGGTGAAATCCGGGAGGGCGCCGGGGTCGTGTCCCTCCAGCAAGCCCTCGCGCGAGACGCTGATATGGGCGACCGGCCGCACGCCGCGCCAGGAGTCGCGCACCCGGGCGATTCGGGGATCGTCGGGCGCGATGTATTCGCCCCGGCTCTCGACCCAGTGGTGGTGCAGGTCGAGCACCACCGGCACGACGTCGGCCAGCCCCAGCACCGTGTCCAATCCGAAGAAATTCTCGTCGTTCTCGACGGTGAGGAGGTCGCGGGCGGTCTGCGAGAGTTTGGGCAGGCTGGCGCGGAAGCCTTCGATGCCGGGGTCGCGGGCGCCGACATGGATGTTGATGTGGGCCCCGTGCGGATGCCAGCCGCGGCCGTAGCCGAGCATCGCCATGAGCTCGGCGTGGTGCTCGAGTTCCTCGATGCCGTTGCGCTGGGCGTTCGGGTTCTGCGAGGCGATGACGCAGAACGGGCCGGGATGGAAGCTCAGGCGCACCGCCCCCGCCCGGGCGATGTCGCCGATCCGGGCAAGTCCCTCTTCCACGAGGCGGCGCATCTCGGGCTCGGCGTAGACGTCCTGCGCCACCGCGTGGGTGTAGCCGGGCAGGACGTTGCTGGCGATCCGCAGCAGGCGCTCGATCGGCGGGCGGGCCGCGACCCAGGCCACCTGGCGCTCCAGGGCGCCGAGGTTGTGACGCACGAGGCCCTCGATCTTGGCCCGGCGCGCTGCCGGGGCCAGCGTCTTCAGGTGCGCCATGGTGGCGTGGGTGAGGTTCATCTGCAGGGTCGCCTCGCGGGCGGCCTTCAGGGTCTTGAAGGGCTCGGGGGGCGCCTCGAGGATGAACTTGCAGCAGAAGCCGAGGCGGGGTCCGGAGACGGTGGACGTCGATATGGGGGCGCTCATGCAGCGACAACGCGGCCGGGCGCGATTGGTGCGCGGCCGGAACCGGGCCCCGGCACGGGCGCGTTGCCCCGGCGCCGGGCCGTCCGGCGGCACGAGACACCGCGATGGACGCCGAAATCCCGGGCACCAAGCCCGCGAACACCAAGCCCGCGAACACCAATCTCGCGGAGGCCAAGCTCGCGGATCTGGTCCGGAACGCGGCCGAGCGCGGGCGCCGCCTCGCCCTGGCCTATCCGAGCGGCGCCCGCCGCGACGACTTTCCGTTCGCGGTTCTGGCCGCCTTCGATGCCGACGTCCGGGGCCAGGTCGAGCGCGACCGCCGGATCGAGGACGAGCGCGACCGGGTGCTGATCGCGGCCGTCAACTTCGCCGAGGCCCCGCCCGAGGACGAGCCGGAGGCCGTCGAGCCGGCGCGGCGCGCCCTGATCGCGGCCATCGACTACCTGGAGCAGGCGGTGCTGCGCTTCGGGATCGTCAACCGCGCGGGCGCGCGGCTCGGCTACGGCGAGGCCGGTCAGCGGGTCGGGTCGCGCGGCTGACGGGGCGTTCCCCGCCCACCGCCGAATTCGTGATGTCGGGTTCTGCGACCCCGGCGCCGGTTCGTGCGTTACCCGCTTCCGCCCGCGAGAATCCGGCGGTCCGTCCGATCAATGTGGTCTTCCTCCGATGCGTCGCCTGTTTCCCGTCTTCATCGCCGCCGTCGCCCTCCTGGCCGGGCTGATCCTGTTCACCTTCGTCAAGCACGGCGATACGGCCCACACCCAGGCGGTGCCCGAAGCCGGCACGAGCGCCCGCTGATGCCGCGCTGGCTGCCGCTGGCGGGCGCCGCCTTCCTGGCGATCCTGGTCGTGGTCGGGCTCGGCCTCTGGAAGTTCGAGCGCCTGCAGGAGGCCCGCATCGAGAACGGGGGCCGGCCGGCGATCCCCGCCTGCGCGCCCGACCGGGTCGGCGAGACCGGCCTGGCCGCCAATTGCCCCGGTACCGCCTTCCCGCCCGCCAAGGCGCCCTGAGGCCGATCCCGCTGGAGGCTTGACGCCGGCCCGGGCATCGACGACGCCTCGCCTCCCGAGACCGGCCGGTATGGCCCGAGGCGAGACCCCGCGATGGCCGGACCAGGAACGCCCCCGCCCTCGCCTCCCGGCTTGCCTCTCGCCTCGTCTCCAGCATTGCCCCCGCCCCTGCCCTCCCTGTCCGAGGCCCTGCCGGTCTGGGGGCGCATCGCCGCCCTCTCCTTCGGCGGGCCGGCCGGGCAGATCGCCGTCATGCACCGCATCCTCGTGGACGAGCGGCGCTGGATTTCCGAGCGGCGCTTCCTGCACGCCCTCAACTTCTGCACCCTGCTGCCGGGGCCGGAGGCGCAGCAACTCGCCACCTATGTGGGCTGGCTCCTGCACGGCACCCGGGGCGGCGTCCTGGCGGGCGGGCTGTTCGTGCTGCCGGGGCTCCTGGCCATCATGGCCTTGAGCTGGGTCTACGCCCTCTACGGCGCGGTCGGGCCGGTGGCGGGCCTGTTCTTCGGTCTGAAGGCGGCGGTCCTCGCCATCGTCGCCCAGGCGGTGCTGCGCATCGGCCGCAAGGCGCTCGGCAACGGCGCCCTGCGCGCCGTGGCGGCGGCCTCCTTCGTGGCGATCTTCCTCTTCGGTGTGCCCTTTCCCCTCATCGTCCTCGGGGCCGGTGCCATCGGCTGGCTCGGTGTGCGGGCCGGGCTGCCGCACTTCGCGGCCGGCGGGCACGCGTCGGCGGGCGCGGCGCCCGCCGACGGGGCCTATCTCCTCGGGGACGACGCCGTGTCGGACGTCGCCGGGCACGGCCACGTCCTCCGGGTGCTCGCGGTCTGGGGCGGGCTCTGGCTGGCGCCGGTGGCCCTCGTCCTGGCGTTCCTCGGCCCCGGAGCGGTGTTCGCGCAGATCGCGCTGTTCTTCTCCCAGATGGCGATGGTGACCTTCGGGGGCGCCTACGCGGTCTTGGCCTACGTGGCGCAGGCGGCGGTGGATCAGTTCGGCTGGCTCCGGCCGGGCGAGATGCTGGACGGGCTCGGGATGGCCGAGACGACGCCGGGGCCGCTCATCATGGTCACGCAGTTCGTGGGCTTCATGGCCGCCTTCCGGAACCCGGGGGCGTTGCCCCCGCTCCTGGCCGGCACCCTCGGCGGCTTGCTTACCACCTGGGTGACCTTCGCGCCCTGCTTCCTCTGGATCTTCCTCGGCGCGCCCTACGTGGAGCGCCTGCGCGGCAACCGGGCCCTGGCGGGGGCGCTCTCGGCCATCACCGCGGCGGTGGCGGGGGTGATCCTCAACCTCGCGGTCTGGTTCGCCCTCCACACCCTGTTCGCCGAGACCCGCACCGTCTCGGCGGGCCCGCTGCGGTTCGACTGGCCGGTGCCTGCGAGCCTGAACCCGTGGGCTCTCGTCCTGGCACTGGCCGCCCTCGCGGCCCTGTTCCGGTTCCGCCTCGGCGTGATCCCGACCCTGGCGGCCTGCGCGGCGGCCGGGATGGGGCTGCGGGCCCTCGGCTGGGCCTGAACGGGCAACGAGGGGCCGGCACCCGACAGCGCTGTTTTCGACACAGGGGCCGGGAATGATCGCGACGCGCCGCGCCCGCGCATTGACGGGGCCCGGAACGCCGCCCTAGGCGCTCGGGTCATGCGCATCACGCGGTCCGATCTGGCGGCCTGCCGCGCGGTCATCGCCGTGGCCGCGCTCTACGCGCTCGCCCTGCAGAGCGTGCTCGGCGGCCTGATCGGATATCGGTCGATCGACCCGGTCCACATCCTCTGCCTTCAGGAGACCGGCACGGCCGAGGGACCGGCCGAGCCGGCGGCCCCGGTCCATCTCCACCTCGCCTGCTGCACGGCCGCGCAAGCGGTCGCCCCCCTCGACGCGCCGCTCCTCGTGGCCACCGCGATCCTCTGGCCGGTCCGCCCGGCCCGGACGATCGCCTGGCCCCCCGAGATCGCCGCGGCCCCCCGGGCACCGCCCGGCATCAGCGCCAGCGCGCGCGCGCCTCCCGTCGTCTGATCGATCGCTCCGCCCCCCGATCTCTCCGACCACGGATCCCCGCCATGTTCCCCGTTTCCCGGGTCGAGCCGCGCCTCGCCCCGCTCCTGCTGCTGCTCGCCGCCGTGCCGGCGCGGGCGCAGGCCCCCGACGCGCCTGCCGGGGGCGTGACCCTGGCCGAACTCTCCGTCACCGGCGAAGGGAGCGCACGCTCCGCCGCCGCCTTCGGCGTCTCGGCCCCGCCGGGCTCGGCCCCGAGCGTGATCGAGAACCCGGTCGGCCAGGTGGTCGACACGGTCGGGCGCGCCGGCACCATCGCGGAGCGGCCGGCGGTCAATATCGGCTCGGTGCTCGTCAACAGCCCGGGCGTCACCGTGCGCCAGGGCAACGGGGCACGCGACGTCGTGATCTCGATCCGGGGCAACAACGCCCGCTCCACCGGGGTCACCAAGAACACCGTCGTGCTGGAGGACGGATTCATCCTGACCCAGCCCGACGGCGCCGCCCGCTTCGACCTCGTGGATCCGCGCGCCTACAGCCGCATCGACGTGTTCCGCGGGCCGCAATCGGCGCTGTTCGGGACCTACGCCACCGGCGGGGCGCTGGCCTTCCGCACCCGCACCGGCCGCGAGATCGACGGCTACGAGATCGGCACCGACGCGGGCAGCTTCGGCTACCTGAGCAACTACTTCACGGTCGGCGGCGTCAGCGGCCCGTTCGAGATCAGCCTGTTCGCGAGCGACGCCCGCGCCAACGGCTACCAGGGCCATTCGTCCTACGACACCCAGACGGTGAACCTGCTGGCGAGCTACACGCCGAGCCCGGACACGCGCCTGACCCTGAAGGTCATCAACAACGAAGTGCAGGCCAATCTGCCGGCGCGTTCATCCCTCGACCAGTTCCGGATCAACCCCTACCAGCGCGGCTGCGGCATCGCCGCCACGGCCGCCCCCGGCTGTACCCTGACGAACTTCTTCCGCAACGGCGCCTTCGGGGCGACCGTGCCGGTCACGGCGGCGCAGGCGGATTTCGGGCGCGACGACCGGCGCACCATCGTGGCCGCGCGTCTGGAGCACGACATTGACGCGCAGACGACCTGGCGCGGCCAGGTCGGCTTCGACGAACGCAACTTCGACCAGCCCTTCTACACCACCTCTTCGCGCGGGTCGTATCCGTCCTGGAACCTGCTGACGGACCTGACCCGGCGCTACGACCTGATGGGCCTGCCGGCGGTCGGCTACGTGGCCCTGGCCTACAACACCATCGACAACCACATCACCACCTTCAACCGGGCGTTGGGCACCGGGCCGGCGCTCGGCGCGCTGATCGGCGAGCAGGCGGCGGTGCAGTCGAACTTCGGCGGCCGGGCCCGCAACGAGGTGGCGCTGTCGGACCAGTGGACGGGCGTGCTCGGCATCAGCGCGGAAAACACCCGCATCACGGGGCGCAACTTCGCCTACACCTATTCGGCGGCCGGGCGCCGGACGAGCGTGGCGGACGCGGACCGCAGCTTCCTCAACGTGGCGCCGGAGGCCGCCCTGGTCTACCGCCCGAGCGCCGAATGGGCCTTCCGGGGCCGGGTCGCGACGGGCTACACGACGCCGGCCGCGAGCAACCTGTTCGTCACCGCCGCCGGCCTGCCGGGCAACAACACCGGGCTGCGGACCCAGGAGAACCTCGGCTTCGACCTCGGCTTCGACTGGACACCCAGCGAGACCCTGCGCCTCAGCCTCACCGGCTTCCACGAGACCTTCCGCAACGAACTCGTCTCGCAATCGCCCGGCGCGGGCTTGCAGAGCTACACCTTCAACGCGCCGGCCTCCGAGCATCGCGGCCTCGAGGTCGGGGCCGACTGGGCCTTCGCGCCGGGCTGGCGCGGCGTGCTCGCCTACACCTTCGACGACCAGACCTACACGCGCTACGTGGAGCAGCTCAGCGCCGGGGCGTTCTCGCAGCGCTTCGACCGCGCCGGCAAGGTGATTCCGGGCGTGCCGGCGCACCAGCTCCTCGCGCGGGTCGGCTACGACCAGCCGAGCGGGCCGCTCGCCGGCCTCGGCGGCTATCTCGAGGCGATCGTGCAGGACGGTTTCTTCCTCGACAACGCCAACCAGTTGCGGGCGCCGGGCTACGCGATCCTCAACGCCAACCTCCACTACGCCACCGAACTGACGGGCGGCTACGCCCGGCGCTTCAGCCTCTACGTGGAGGTGCGCAACCTCCTCGACACCACCTACGCCGCCTCCGCCCAGAACCTCGCCAACAGCCTCAGCGCCGCCACCGGGCTCCAGAACGGGGCCGCCGTCCTCGCGGCCACGACGGGATCGATCTACGCGGGCGCACCGCGCAACGTGGTCGCGGGGATGAAGCTCGCGTTCTAGGGGGCCGCTACGAACTTAACCGGGCGCGGGGTGTTGCGTCAGCACCCAGCAACCACACGGACCCCCCTCATGACGCGCACACACCTCGCCGCGGCCCTCGCGCTCACGGTGAGCCTGGCGGCACCCGCCGCCGCCCAGACGCTGGCGCCCACCGGCGGCGCCGGCAACACCGGCGTCGCAGCCCCGGCCTCCGGCCCCGGCACCACCCCGCGCGACACGGATGCGGGCCTGCGCCCCGCCCCGAGCGTGCCGGGCAATCCGAGCCCGGCCGCCGTCCCCGGCAGCACGCCCGGCGTCAACATCGGCGGCACGCCCACCAGCGGACCGCCCGGCACCGGGGGTGCGGCCGGCGGCCCCTCCATCGGCCGGTAGGCCCCGGCGCCCGGTCCGGGCCCCGCCAGCCGGGGCCCGGACCGGGCGCATCCGTTCGGGCACGACCGGAGCCAGGTGCGTCCGAGCACAGCCAAGCCCGCACGGATCGCGGATGAGAGGACGGGTAAAGCCCGCAGGCGATCACCGGCACCGGGCGATCGCAGGTCACGGCACCCTCCTCCGTTCCCCGATCCGGCGAGGCGATCCCATGATGGCAGCAAGGCCCTTCCGCTGGCTCCTGAGCCTCCTGGCGATGGTCTCCCCCGTCGCGGCGACGATCTGCCGGGCCGCCGATACCCAGGCCGATTCTACGATCCAGCGCGCGGGCGACGACCACGTGGTGTTCCGCCACTACCTGTAGGGCGCACGCCAGCTAGGGCGTGCGCGGCGCGCCCCGGTGCGTCAGGAAGTCGAAGTCGCAGCCCTCCGGCGCCTGCGTGACGGTGCGGCGGTAGAGGGCCTTGTAGCCCCGTTCGGGCATCGGCGGCGGCGCGAAGCCGGCCAGCCGCCGGGCGACCTCGCCGGGCTCGACCAGCAGGTCCACCCGCTTGTCCCGGATCGAGAGGCGGATGCGGTCGCCGTCGCGCACCGCCGCCAGCGGGCCGCCGACCGCCGCCTCCGGGGCCACGTGCAGCACGATCGCGCCGAAGGCGGTGCCCGACATCCGCGCATCCGAGATCCGCACCATGTCCTTCACGCCGGCCCGGGCGAGCTTCTTCGGGATCGGCAGGTAGCCGGCCTCGGGCATGCCCGCCGCGTGCGGCCCGGCATTCTGCAGGACGAGGATGTCGCTCGCCTCGACATCAAGATCGGGATCGTCGATGCGCCGGCTGAGGTCCTCCAGGCCCGTGAACACCACCGCACGCCCCTCCGATTCGAAGAGCTCCGGGGACGCAGCCGCGCGCTTGAAGATCGCCCCGTCCGGCGCGAGGCTCCCCGACAGGGCGACGAGGCCGCCCACGGGCGAGACCGGATCGGAAAAGGGCCGGATCACCGCGCGGTCCACCCATCCGCCCGGCGCGTCGAGGCGCTCGGCCAGGGTCCGGCCCTCGATGTCCCGCGTGTCGAGGTGGAGCAGCGGGCGGAGTTCGCGCAGGAGCGCCCCCATGCCGCCGGCGGCGTGGAAATCCTCCATGTAGCCCTGGCCGACCGGCTTGAGGTCGACCAGCACCGGCGTCTCGTCCGAGATCTGGTTGAAGCGCTCGGGGGATATGCGGATGCCGAGGCGCCCCGCGATGGCGGTGAGGTGCACGATGGCGTTGGTGGAGCCGGAGAGCGCCATCAGCACCCGGATCGCGTTCTCGACCGAATTCTCGGTGATGACCTGGCTTGGGCGGATCTTCGTCGCGATCAGCCCAACGGCGGCCCGGCCGCTCGCCTCGGCCGCCACGAGGCGGTCGGCGTGCACCGCCGGGATCGCGGCGGTGCCGGGCAGCGACATCCCCAGCGCCTCCGCGATGCAGGCCATGGTGGAGGCCGTGCCCATCACCGCGCAGGTGCCGGCGGTGACCGAGAGCCGGCCCTCGACCTCGGCGATCTCCTCGGCGTCGACGCTGCCGGCCCGGTGGCGGGCCCAGTACCCCCGGCAATCGGTGCAGGCGCCGAGGCGCTCCCCGCGATGGCGCCCGGTGGACATCGGCCCGGTCACGAGCTGGATCGCCGGAAGGTCGGCCGAGGCCGCACCCATGAGCTGGGCCGGCACGGTCTTGTCGCAGCCCCCGATCAGCACGACCGCGTCCATGGGCTGGGCGAGAATCATCTCCTCGGTGTCCATGGCCATGAGGTTGCGGTACATCATGCTGGTCGGGTTGAGGAAAACCTCGCCGAGCGACACGGTGGGAAAGGCGCGCGGCAGGGCACCGGCCGCCAGCACCCCGCGCGAGACCGCCTCGACCAGCTCCGGCATGGTGCGGTGGCAGTTGTTGAAGTCGGACGGCGTCATGGCGATGCCGACGACGGGCCTGGCGAGAAGGTCCGGCGAGATCCCCATCGAGCGGGCGAACGAGCGGCGCAGGAAGCGCGCGAAGTCGCGGTCGCCGTAGTTGGTCAGGCCCCGATCGAGTCCGTGCGGTTCGTCCGACATGGCGTGTCCTTGAGCGGCCGGTTCGCCCGGCTCCGTTCGCGTTCTGCGGGAGACGCCCGGTCCGGACAAGGTCCGGGGCTTCCGAGGGGCCGCCTCGAATCTCAGACCGCTGCCGGTCGATCGCTTCGGTCGGCTCGGTCGGAACGGGCTCCCTCTCCCGTCTGGGAGAGGGTTGGGGTGAGGGGCGTGCCCCATCCGGAAAGGTCACCCACCTCACCCCAACCCTCTCCTTCCAGGAGAGGGAGCACGGAGCGGCCGACCGGCGCCATCGGCTCGAAACCGGATCATCCTGGGATCTCGTCACGGGCCGCGTCCTGAGGGACACTCGCGGGATGTCCGCGCGCCCTCCCCGCCGCGTCCGC
>NZ_JAIEOF010000032.1 GCF_019750675.1 Methylobacterium sp. | reverse complement strand
GCCTCTGCCGGCACGCGCAGGAGCCCCTGCGGGCTCTCGGCAGGACCTGCCTGCGGCGCTTCGACGGGACCAGCCTGGGGCGCTTCGACGACACCAGCCTGCGGCGCTTCGGCGGGCTGGTCCACCGAACCCGGCCGGATCGGCGCGGGGTTCGCGGGGGGAACCGGTTCGGGCGGGGCCGGGGCGGGGACAGGAGCCGTGGGGGGCTCGGGCTGGGCGGCCGGGTCGAGGGTACGGTCCAGGGCCGCCAGCGCATCCCCCGGCATGTCCGGCCCGGTCCCGTTGGTGAGTCCGGCGACGTAAGCCTCGATCCGGTCGAGGGCGAGGTGGACGGCGGCCGTGTCGGTCCGCGACAGGCCCGCTTCCTGAGTGGCCACGCGCTCGAACAAGGCCTCCAGGCGGTGGGCCACGGCCTCCACCGCCGGCAGGTCGACGGCGCGCGAGGCGCCCTTCAGGCTGTGGGCGCGCCGGAAGACGTCGTTCCAGTCCGGCCCGGATTCGGCCGTGCCGCCGGCCAGGGCGTCACGGATCGCGTCGATGTGCTCGCGATGCTCGACCTCGAAGGCCGCGAGGAGCAGCTGGCGGATGTCCATTTGGCGGATGTCCTTGCCGCCTCAGTGCCGGTATCGCTCGGCCAGCGTCATCAGGGCCTGGGCCAGCTCGGTGAGGTTGGCGGAGGCCGCCTCGACCTCGCGGGTTCCGGCCGCCGTCTGCTGGCTCGCCTGCCGGATGTTCTGGAGGGCGCCCATCACCTGCTCGATGCCGAGCTGCTGCTGGTTGGTCGAGGCCACGATCTGCTGGAAGGTCTGCACGCTCTCCTCGACCCGGGCGGTGATCTCCTCGATCGTGCGCTGCGTGGTGTCGGAGCGGGCCTTGCCGGTGGCCGCGCGCTTGACCGCCTCCTCGGTGAGCATGACCGAGGTGTTGATGCCCCGCTGGATCTCACCCAGGATCGTGCGGACCTGGCCCGTAGCGGACTTGGCCTGGTCGGCGAGCAGCTTCATCTCGGAGGCCACCACCGCGAAGCTGCGCCCGCTCTCGCCGGCCGCCGCCGCCTCGATCGCGGCGTTCAGAGCCAGGAGGTGAGTGCGCTCCGAGATGTCGTTGACGGTGGTGATGATGTCGCCGATCGCCTGTGTCTTCTCCGAGAGGGCGACGATGTTGCCGGCCACCGCCTCGGCCTGCTCGCGGATCGAGTCCATGGCGCGGGCCGTGTCGGCCACCGCGCGCAGGCCGGCGCGGGAGGTCTGGGCGGTGGATTGCGCCGTGGCGATGACCTCGCCGGCCCGCTTGCCGATCTGCGCGCCCGAATGGGTGATCTCGTCGACGGTGGCGGCGGTCTCCTGCACGGCGGCGAACTGCTCCTCGACGCTGGCCGCCTGCTCCTGGGCGGAGGCGCGGATCTCGGCCGCCGCCGCGTTGAGGTCGGCGGTCGCCGCCCGGTTGGTGCGGGCGAGGTCGGCGAGGCCCGCGACCATCCGGTTGAGGGTACGGCCGAGGCGGCCGATCTCGTCCTTGCCCCGAGCGTCGAGGGTGCCCGAGAGGTCGCCCTCGCCGACGCGCTCGGCGAAGGCCATCACCGCCTCGAGGGGCCGCACCACGGCCCGGCTGATCAGGATGGTGACCAGGATGCTGAGGAGGACGCAGGCGGCCAGGGTCCCCAGGATGGAGAGGCGGCTGCGCTCGTAGAGGTCGGCGACGCTGCGCTGGCCCGCCGCGATGCCGTCGTCGAGGGCGCTGCGCGTGCGCTCGATGGCGGCCAGGAACATGTCCTGGCTGCGGTTGAGCGCGTCGTTGCGCGCCTCGACGGCGTCGATGTCCTTGGCGGCGATGGCGGCGAACTGGGCCTCGCTGGCGGTGCGCAGCTCGCGGAACTCGGCCAGGGCCTCGATCGCGACGCCGTTCAGCTTGCGCCAGGTCTGGCTGCGCTCCTCGGATGCGGAGCGCGTCCGGTAGCCGTCGCTGGCCCGGATCAGCTCGGCCAGGATCGCATCGGCCTCGGTGGCGGTCCGGCGCCAGGCGCCGGAGACGTCGTCCCGCTCGGGGCCGCCCCGGGCGCGCGCCAGCAGGGCGATGATCGCGTTGCGCCGCTGGAGGCCCATGTCGCGGGCCTTGTTGGCGAGGTCGTCGAGCTGGCGCGCCACGGTGAGGTCGCGGCTGACGATGGCGTCCGTGGTGTCGCGCACCACGCCGATCTGCCCGAGGGCGTAGAAGCCCAGCGCCACCACCACGAGGGTGATGGCCACGAAGCCGAGGAGGATGCGTTTTCCGATCGAGATCGACACAGCTGGCTCAACGCTCCGCAAACCGGCCGGCCCCCGCGGCGCGCATCGCCCCGGAAGCCGGTCTCATGGCAGGTTTTGCCGCCTCAAGGGCGGCCTCATCGCAGGTTTCGCCGCCATAGGGGCGGCGTCGGGCAGGTCTCGCCGCCGGGCAGCGTCAGGCATGGTATCGCCGCACGAGGCGGGGCAGGTCGATGATGACGAACGCGGATTCGGCGCCGGGCCCGGCGCCGGCCGGGGCATAGCCCGAAACCGCCTCGGCGCTCAAACCGGCCTCCGCATAGGCCGTGTCGATCGCCGCCTCGGGAATCTCGGCGACGCCGAGGACCCGGCCGACGGACAGGGCCACCGGAATGGCGGCGCCGCGCACCAGCACCACGTGCCCGGCCTCCTCATCCGGGTCCGCGCTCCGCCCGAGGGCGGGCGCCAGGGCCAGCAGGCTGACGACGCGGCCCGCCAGGGCGATGAGGCCGAGGATCGCCGGGGCTGAGCCGGGCAGGGCGGTCACGGGCCGGGCGGGCAGGACCTGCGCCACCTGGGCCAGCGGCAGGCCGAAACGGTCGGCCCCGCAGGCGCAGACGAGGTAGGACCGGGTCGCGACCGCCGCCTCCGCCTGTCCGCGCCGGGCGAGGGTCCGGGCGCGCTCCGCCCGCAGGGCGTCGAGCCGCACGGTCTGCCCGACGCCGGCACGGGTCTGGGTCACGGAACATCTCCTGTCAGGCCGTCGCGGACCGAGGCGGTGCTTCGGGTCGAGGCAGTACTCCGGGCGAGACCAGTACTTCGAGCCAGCACGGCGCTTCGGGCGAGATCGCCCGGCGCGATCCCGCCGCCCTCCGCCACCACCGCGTCCGGAGCCAGGGCTTGGGCGAGACGGATCGCGTTGTCCAGCGCCCGGTCCGCTTCCCCGGCGCGGCCGAGGCCGAGCATCAGCAGGCCGAGCTGGTAATGGGCCATCACGAAGTCCCGGTCGAGGTAGAGGGCGCCGCGCAAAGCCCGCTCCGCCTCGGCGTCCCGCCCGAGGGCACGGGCCAGCAGGCCGTCGTAATAGTGCAGGGCGGCGTCGGTGGGCGCGGCCCGGATCGCGATCCGCAGCGCCCGCCAGGCGGCGCCGGTCTCGCCGGCATCCGCGAGGGCCCGGATGCGCGCGAGGTCCGGCATTGCCTCGGCCACCTCCGCGTCTTCGGGCAGCGGTTCGGCCGGCGCGAAGGCCCGCGCCAGGGGTGCGTCCGGTGCGGGCAAGGGAGCGGGGATAGGCGCGGGGTCGGGGAGCACGGCCGGACCCCAGGCCGGCGGCGCCGGTGCCGGCCCGACCGCGCCCGGCGGCCGGTAGGCGACGGTCCCGGGCAGGTTGACCGACTCGAACAGGGCGGCGATGGCCGGGTTCGGCTCGGCATGACCGAGGAGCAGCCAGCCCTCCGGGCGCAGGCGCCGGCCGAGCCCGCGCACGATGCCGAGGACCGCGTCCGCCTCGAAGTAGATGAGCACGTTGCGGCACAGGATCAGGTCGAACTCCGCCTGGGGCAGGGTGCCCCGGCCGTCGAGGAGGTCCACGAGGTTGCGCCGCTCGAAGCGGACCATCCGGCGGAATTCCGGCCGCAGGGCGTAGGTGCCGTCGCGCCCCGCCCCGGCCACCGGGGGACCCGGCACGAAGTGGCGCAGGCGCTCGCCCGGCGGCAGGGTGCGGAGGGCCCAGCGTCCGTAGATCCCCGCCCGCGCGGTCTCCAGCGCCGTGCTGCTGATGTCGGTGCCGAGGATCGAGACCCGCCAGTCGGGAAGCGCCGGGCCGAGAAGCTCGTGCAGCAGGATGGCGATGGAGTAGGGCTCCGCCCCCGTGGAGCAGCCCGCGCTCCAGACCCGCAAGCTGCGCTCCGCCGCGCGCGCGGCGATCAGGGCGGGCAGGATCGTGGCGCGCAGGGCGATGAACTGCTCGGCGTAGCGGAAGAAGAACGTCTCCCCGATGGTGATCTCGGCCTCCAGGGCCGCCCATTCGGGGCCGCCCGCCGCGTGGTCGTCGAGGAGGGCCCCGTAGGCGGTGGCGTCCGCGAGGCCCTGCGCCCGGAAGCGCTTGCGCAGCCGGTCGAACAGCAGGTCGTCCTTGTCGGCATAGTAATGGTGGCCGGTGCGGGCGATGATCCGCGCCTTGAGGGACGCGAAACCCGGATCGGCCTCCGGTCCGGAGCGCGGCGGACGGCTCAACGGCGTCGCGCTCAGGCCGCGGGCAGCGCGGCGAGGCGGCGAGCCGCCGCGTCGGCGAGCGCCGACAGGCGGTCCCGCTCCTCCGCCGAGAGGAGCTCGCGCAAGCCCAGCACATGGACCAGGGCGTCGCCGCGGGCGATCTCCGCGACGACGCAGCCGTTGAGGGTCCGCTCGGGCGAGACCGGGCGGATCGCGGCGGCCGCGACGGTGACGAGATCCTCGACCCGGTCGACCAGGAAGCCGGTGTCGCCCGGTGCATCGAGCAGGATGTGCCGGTAGAGCCCGTCGGCTTCCGGCGCGCCCGCGCGCAGGGCGAGGAGCCGGGCGAGGTCGATGACCGGGACCGGCCTGCCGCCGAGGTTGAGGAACCCCGCGAGGGGACCGCCGCCGGCCGGCGGCGCGTGCAGGTCCGGCAGCGGCAGCACCTCGCTCACCGAGGCCCGCGCCAGGGCGCAGGCGACCCCCGCCACATCGAGGAGGAGGAAGGATTCGGGGGGGAGAACGGCATCGGTCTCAGGCAGGGCCGGGGGTCCTCGCTGGCGGGATCGCGCTGGCGGGATGCGGACCGGGAACGCGATCCCCGTCCGGCATCCCCGGCGTGAACCTAGATAGGACGGCGGCGCGCGGGCAGGCAAACCCGAATCCGGGCGCGCGATTCGCCGCCGTGACACGGCGCACCGGGCCGGTGCACCGGACCCGCCTCGCGGGCCGGGGGTTTCTCGGCTAAGCCTCGGTACCGCCTACCGTGCATCCCGCTCGCTTCCCGCCCACAGGATCACCTCCATGTCCCGCCTTGCCCGGCCCCGCCTTGCCCGTTCCGCGATCCTCGCCCTCGCGACCCTGCCCCTGGCCCTCGCGGCATTGGCGCCGTCGGCCCGGGCCGAGACGCCCGGCCCCGACTGGCTGACGCCGGCCCAGGTGACGCAGGCGCTGAAGGGCGCGGGCTATTCCGAGATCACCAAGCTGGAGGCCGATGACGGCCACTGGGACGGAGAGGGCCTCAAGGACGGGCGCAGGATGAAGTTCGATGCCGATCCGAAGACCGGCGCGATCCTGGGCGAGGTTCCGATCGAGTAGATCGGCGATATCGTGCCTTCGCCGTTGACCGCCTGCCTTCCCTTCGGTAAGACACGCGTCACGATTTTCGATTCGTCCGGCGCATCCCGCGCCGGGCGAACAGGACAAGATCTCTACCGATGCGTGCCATCCTTATCGTAACGGAAGCGCCACTGACGGGGCGGGCCTGACACCAGGGTCCGCGATCCGGATGGTGGCGCATGCAGGGTCCCTCGGGGCCCTTTTTTATTGCCGCGACGAGCCGACGACACGAACACGCACACAGTTTCAAGGAGCAGGACGATGGGCGGCGAGGTCATGACCGGGGCCGAAATGGTCATCCGGGCGTTTCAGGATCAGGGTGTCGATACGCTGTTCGGGTATCCCGGCGGCGCGGTGCTGCCGATCTACGACGCGCTCTTCCACCAGGAGACCCTGAAGCACATCCTCGTGCGCCACGAGCAGGGCGCCGTCCACGCGGCGGAAGGCTATGCCCGCTCGTCCGGCAAGGTCGGCTGCGTCCTCGTCACCTCGGGGCCCGGCGCCACCAACATCATCACGGGGCTCACCGACGCGCTGCTCGATTCGATCCCGCTGGTCTGCATCACCGGCCAGGTCCCGACGCACCTGATCGGCACGGACGCCTTCCAGGAATGCGACACGGTCGGCATCACGCGCCACTGCACGAAGCACAACTACCTCGTCAAATCGATCGACGATCTGCCACGCATCCTGCATGAGGCCTTCTACGTCGCCGCCAACGGCCGCCCCGGCCCGGTCGTCATCGACCTGCCGAAGGACGTCCAGTTCGCCTCCGGCGTCTACGAGCGCCCGACGCAGAACGGCCACAAGACCTACAAGCCCGCCTTCAAGGGCGACGCGGCCCAGATCCAGGCGGCGATCGAACTCATGGCCTCCGCGCGCCGGCCCATCCTCTACACCGGCGGCGGCGTCATCAATGCCGGCCCGCACGCCTCGGCCCTGCTGCGCAAGCTCGCCGCCGAGACCGGCTTTCCCGTCACCTCGACCCTGATGGGTCTCGGCGCCTTCCCGGCCTCGAACGACCAGTTCCTCGGCATGCTCGGCATGCACGGGACCTACGAGGCCAATCTGGCGATGCACGATTGCGACGTCATGGTCTGCATCGGCGCGCGCTTCGACGACCGCATCACCGGCCGCCTCGACGCCTTCGCGCCGTTCTCGAAGAAGATCCACGTCGATATCGATGCCTCCTCGATCAACAAGGTCGTCAAGGTCGATGTCGGGATCGTCGGCGATTGCGGCTCGGTGCTCGAGGACATGCTCGCCGCCTGGAAGGCGCAGCCGCGCCAGCCGGACAAGGCCCGCCTGGAAGATTGGTGGACCAAGATCCAGGCCTGGAAGGCGCGCGACTGCCTCGCCTACTGGCCCTCGGGCACGATCATCAAGCCGCAATACGCGGTGCAGCGCCTCTACGAGGCCTGCAAGGGCCGGGAGACCTACGTCACCACGGAGGTCGGCCAGCACCAGATGTGGGCGGCGCAGTACTTCAAGTTCGACGAGCCGAACCGCTGGATGACCTCCGGGGGCCTCGGCACCATGGGGTACGGCCTGCCGGCGGCCATCGGCACGCAGCTCGCCCACCCGGACGGTCTCGTCATCGACATCGCAGGCGAGGCCTCGATCCTGATGAACATGCAGGAGCTGTCCACGGCGGTGCAGTACCGCCTGCCGGTCAAGATCTTCATCCTGAACAACGAGTACATGGGCATGGTCCGCCAGTGGCAGGAGCTGCTGCACGGCTCGCGCTACTCGCAGAGCTACTCCGAGAGCCTGCCGGACTTCGTGAAGTTGGCCGAAGCCTACGGCGCCAAGGGCATCCGCTGCGAGAAGCCGGGCGACCTCGACGCGGCGATCGCCGAGATGCTGGACTACGACGGCCCCGTCGTCTTCGACTGCATCGTCGACAAGAAGGAGAACTGCTTCCCGATGATCCCGTCGGGCAAGGCGCACAACGAGATGCTGCTGTCCGACTACCTCGGCGAGACCGGGGTCGAGCTCGGCGACGTCATCTCGGAAGAAGGCAAGATGCTGGTCTGAGCCTCCGGACCCATCCGGGCCGGGCGCCAATCACGCCCGGTCGTTTCTCCATCGGCCCGGCCGGGCCTCACACCAAACGCCATCGCAGACGA
The DNA here is from genome assembly GCF_019750675.1 of Methylobacterium sp. GTDB lineage: Bacteria > Pseudomonadota > Alphaproteobacteria > Rhizobiales > Beijerinckiaceae > Methylobacterium. Next base: position 14,391 of record NZ_JAIEOF010000032.1, on the reverse strand, counting down.
AGATCCGGGGCCACGCCATGAACGCCATGAACACGCATTATCCCGATGCCGGCCGGGTCGAGCCGATCAACCGGCACACCCTGGCGGTCATCGTCGACAACGAGCCCGGCGTGCTCGCCCGGATTTCGGGCATGTTCTCGGGCCGGGGCTACAACATCGAGAGTTTGACGGTGTCGGAGACCGAGGTGGCGCGCCACCTCTCCCGCATCACCATCGTCACCGCCGGCACCGACGCGGTGATCCAGCAGATCAAGGCCCAGCTCGACCGCCTCGTGCCCGTGCACCGGGTCGTCGACCTCACCCTCCAGGGCAAGGCCCTCGAGCGCGAGCTCTGCCTCGTCAAGGTGGCGGGCACCGGTGAGCACCGGACCGAGTCGCTGACCCTCGCGGCGGCCTTCGGCGCCAAGACCCTCGACGCGACCCTGAACTCCTTCGTGTTCGAGGTGACCGGCACCACCGAGGAGATCGACCGCTTCATCGGCCTGATGACGGTGATCGGCCTCGTGGAAATCTCCCGTACGGGCATCGCCGCCATGGGGCGCGGCGCCGAGGCGATGTAGGTCCCGGCAGCGAGACCGCGCTACGATGGCGCCGGTCTGCGACGGAGGCGAGCGAAGCTGGAGCGGGAGGGGTCAGACTGCGCGGTCCGTCTGTCGGCCGATCAGGTCCGGAACCACGGTCTGTCCGAAGGCACCGCGCAAGGACGCCGCCATCCCGACGCTCTGGCCAGGCCGGCGCGGTTCTCGTCGATCAGATCCGTTCCATCGATCGCCGCGCGCGAACGCTCCGATGGCTGGGAACGGTCCCGGCCCAGACCCTCGCCGAAGCGCGCTCCAAACTGGCGGCCCTCATCGGTATACCGGTGGGCGACGCGCCGAAGGAAGACGAACCCTCATGACCACGCTCTACTACGCCCCCGGCGCCTGCTCGCTCACTTCCCACATCGCCCTGGAGGAGACGGGCGCACCCTACAAGACCGTGCGGCTCGACCTCGCCAAGGGCGACCAGCGCGCGCCCGAATACCTCGCCGTCAACGAGCGCGGCCGCGTGCCGGCGCTGGTGGAGGGCGACTGGGTGCTCACCGAGAACACCGCGATCCTGCGCCACATCGCCCGCACGCACCCGCAGGCCGGGCTTTGGCCGGAAGCCCCGCGCGACCAGGCCCGGGTGGACGAGTGGCTGGGCTGGCTCTCGACCAACCACCACCCGGCCTATGCGCATATCCGCCGGGCCGGGCGCTACACCAACGACGAATCGGCGTTTCCCGGCATCCAGGCCAAGGGGGCGGAGACCTGCGGTGACCTGTTCACGATGACCGAGGTCAAGCTGTCCAACGGCGGCTGGGCGCTGGGCGAGCGCTATAGCGTCGTCGACCCCTACCTGCTGCTGTTCTGGACCTGGGGGCGGGGCCCGGCGCTGGGCTTCGACATGGCCGAGCGCTTTCCCGCCTGGACGCGCCACGCCCGCGCCATGGCCGCGCGCCCAGCCGTGGAGACAGTGTTCGCCCGGGAAGGCCTGACACTGCCCGAATAAGGATTCGGCAAGGGACCGCCCCCTTGTTCGGAGCGCCGAATCGGACTACGAAGCCGCGTACCGTACGGTACGGTACTGGTTTTCGACAGGCATGACCGCGACGGCCACACGCGAAGAGACCGGGCACGAGGCGCCTTCGGCCCGCCAGCAGGCGGTGCTCGATGCCGTTCTCGCCCTCCTGGTCGAGGAGGGGGACCAACTCACCATGGACGCGGTGGCGCGCCGGGCGAGTTGCTCGAAGGAGACCCTCTACAAGTGGTTCGGGGACCGCGACGGGCTCCTGACCGCCACGGTGCGCTGGCAGGCCTCGCGGGTCCATGCGGGCCGCGACGCGGGTGGGCCCCTCGACGCCGAAACCCTGCGCGAGCGCCTGCTCGACTTCGCCGTGAGCTGGCTTGACGTCATCGCAGGCCGCACCTCGGTGGTGCTCAACCGCATCGCCATCGCGCATGCCGGCTCGCGCAAGGGCAACCTCGGCGCCATCGTCCTGGCGAACGGGCGCCTGGCCATCGGCGCCCGGGTCAAGCCCGTGCTCGAGGCGGGACGCGCGGCCGGGCTCCTGGCCTTCGACGACGGCGAGACCGCCTTCCGGACCTTCTTCGGTCTGGTCGGCCGCGACATCCAGATCCGACTTCTTCTCGGCGACGCCCTCGAACTCGACGCCGCCGAGATCCGACGCGACGCGGCCCGCGCCGTCGACCAGTTCCTGGCCCTCTACGGCCGGGCCCGACCCTGACACCCCACGAAGAGAGGAACCAATCCATGCGGGTCTATTACGATCGCGATGCCGACCTGAACCTGATCAAGGGCAAGAAGGTCGTCATCGTCGGCTACGGCAGCCAGGGCCATGCCCACGCGCTGAATCTCCGCGATTCCGGCGTCAAGGGCATCGTCATCGCGCTGCGCGAAGGCTCGGCCACCGCCAAGAAGGCTGAAGCTGAGGGCTTCACGGTGATGAACGTCGCCGATGCCGCCAAGCAGGCCGACGTCGTCATGATGCTCACCCCCGACGAGCTGCAGGGCGACATCTACAAGGAGTCCCTCGCGCCGAACATGAAGCAGGGCGCCGCCCTCCTGTTCGCCCACGGCCTCAACGTGCACTTCAACCTCATCGAGCCGAGAGCGGACCTCGACGTGCTCATGGTCGCCCCGAAGGGCCCCGGCCACACCGTGCGCGGCGAGTACCTCAAGGGCGGCGGCGTGCCGACGCTCATCGCCATCGCGCAGGACGCCTCCGGCAACGCCCACGACCTCGGCCTCTCCTACGCTTCGGCGAACGGTGGTGGCCGCGCCGGCATCATCGAGACCACCTTCAAGGAAGAGTGCGAGACGGATCTCTTCGGCGAGCAGGCCGTGCTGTGCGGCGGCCTCGTCGAGCTGATCAAGGCCGGCTTCGAGACCCTCGTCGAGGGCGGCTACGCCCCGGAGATGGCCTATTTCGAGTGCCTGCACGAGGTGAAGCTCATCGTCGACCTCATCTACGAGGGCGGCATCGCCAACATGAACTACTCGATCTCGAACACCGCCGAGTACGGCGAGTACGTCACGGGTCCCCGCATCGTCACGCCCGAGACCAAGGCCGAGATGAAGCGCGTCCTCAACGACATCCAGTCGGGCAAGTTCACCCGCGACTGGATGCTGGAGAACAAGGTCGGCCAGACCTCGTTCAAGGCCACCCGCGCCAAGCTCGCCGCCCATCCGATCGAGGAAGTCGGCGCCAAGCTGCGCGGCATGATGCCGTGGATCTCCGAGAAGGCCCTGGTCGACAAGGCCAAGAACTGATCTCGCAGGACTGATCTTCAGGAACCGATCCGCGATCCGGAGGCCCGCCTTGCTCGGCCTCCGGTTCCGGACGAAGCCGGCGATGCGCGAGCAGCGCCGGCTTTTTGCCGTGCGGCGACCGCAGCACCCTCACCATGGCGCGAGAGCGACGGCACGCCTGTTGTGCTCGAACGGCTTTCCCGCGATCATCCCCCGCAACGGCCGCCCGGATGAGAGCAGCCGAAACGCGGAGGACCCCCATGGCATCGCTCTACTACGACGCGCATCGCGCGCTGCAGGAGGAGTTCAAGACCGTCAAGCTCGCCGAGCGCCTGGATACAGGCTGGGTGCATGACGGGATCGGCAAGGACGAGGCCGCCTTCATCGGCAGCCGGGACATGTTCTTCCTCTCCACCGTCGATCCCGACGGCATGCCGACCGTCTCCTACAAGGGCGGCAGCCCCGGCTTCGTGAAGGTGCTCGACGGCAACACGCTGGTGTTCCCCGGCTTCGACGGCAACGGCATGTGGTACTCGATGGGCAACATCGAGGGACAGTCCAAGGTCGGACTGCTGTTCATCGACTTCGAGACCCCGCACCGGGTCCGCGTCCAGGGCCATGCCCGGATGCTGCGCGACGATCCCCTGATGGCCGAGTACACGGAAGCCAAGTACCTCGTCCGCGTCGAGGTCACGAAGGCCTGGGTCAACTGCCCGCGCTACATCCACAAGTACCAGAAGGTGGCGCAGAACAAGTACGTGCCCACCCCCGACAAGGAGACGCCCCTCGCCCTCTGGAAGCGCCTCGACATGGTCGCCGACGTCATCCCCGAGGAGGACAAGGCCCGCGTCGCCAAGGAGGGCCAGATCGAGCTGCCGGAGTACGAGGCCCGGGTCGCCCGCGGCGAGAGCTGAGCCGCGATCCTCAGGGCGCCCGGCGCGCGACGACGAAGACCCGCGGAAAGGCGAGCAGACGCCGTCCGTCGCTCCGTGGGGGATACGCGGCGTCGATCGCGGCCGTGTAGGCTTCGAGAAACCCGGCCGCCGCGTCGGGCGCCAACGGATCCAGGAAGGGCCGCAGCCCGGTGGCGCTGACCCAGGCGACGATGGCGCCCGCATCCGCCATCCGGTGGTGATAGGCGGTGCGCCAGACATCCACGTCGGCGGCGAGGGGCGCCAGGAGATCGTAGTAGCCGGTGGGCTCCAGCATGCGTCCGACCCGGCCGGCCACGGCCGGGTCGCCGATGGCCTCGGCCCAGGAGCCGGCCGCCGCGGTCTCGCGCATGAGGCGGTGCGAGGGTTCCGCGAGGTTGTCGGGCATCTGCACCGCCAGCACCCCGCCCGGCGCGAGCAGGCCGAACAGGCGGGGCAGCAGCGCCGGGTGGTCGGGCAGCCATTGCAGCACGGCATTGGCATAGATCAGGTCCGGCGCCCGCTCGGGCCGCCAGGTCGCGGCGTCGCCCTGGGCGAAGGCGAGGCCGGGCAGGCGGGTCCGGGCGCTCTCCAGCATCGCCGGAGAGGTGTCGAGCCCGATCACCTCCGCGTCGGGGTAGCGCGCCGCGATCAGCGCCGTGGAATTGCCCGGTCCGCAGCCGAGGTCGTAGACCAGGCGCGGCGCGTCGAGGGGGATGCGGGCCAGGAGCTCGGCCGCCGGGCGGGTGCGCTCGTCCTCGAAGCGGACGTAGAGGGCTGGATTCCAATCGGTCATGCGCGCCCTCGCCCCCGTTCCGCTGTCAGCACCCGAGTTGATCGGCCAGATCGGCCAGATCCCGCGCCGCGTAGGTGACCGGCCCGGCGGGCACGGTCTCGCCACCGCCCGGCCCGTGCTCGCGGGGGCGAGCGATGTGGGCGGTGGACAGGCCGTGATGCGCCGCAGCCGCGAGGTCGGCCGAGTGGGCGGCGACCATCAGGGTCTCCGCCGGAGCGAAACCGAGGGCCGTCACCGCGTCGCGGTAGAGGGCCGGCTTCGGCTTGTAGTCGCGGGAATGGCCGGCGCCCAGGATCGCGTCGAAGATCAGCCCGTTGCGGCGGGCGAGGTCGATCATCAGGCGGACATGACCGTTGGAATTCGGCGCCAGGAGGTGACGCGTCCGCAGGCGCCGCAGGGCGTCCGGCACGTCGGGCCAGGCGTCGAGCCGGTGCCAGGCCTGGACAAGCTCCCGCCGCACGCCATCCGGAACATCGGCGATGCCGAATTCCGCCAGCACCCGGGGCAGGGATTCCGCCTGGAGCGTATCGAGGTCCACGAAGGGACGGGCGCCGGAGCGCACGGTCTCCATCGCGGGCTCGTAGCGCCGCCGCCACGCATCCGCGAAGGCACCGGCATCCAGGGACGGGTCGGGGCCGAGCAGGCGCGCGGCCTCGCGGGCGATTCCGGAGCGCCAATCGACGAGCGTCCCGAAGACGTCGAAGACGAGCGCCCGGATCATCACCGCACCGCGTGCAGGCGCGGTCCGCGCCGGACGAAGCCGACGATGTCCTTGACGGCGTCCAGGGTCGGGGCCGCGATGGCCTCGGCGCGCTCGGCGCCGTCGGCCAGCACCGCGTCGATCTCGGCCGGATCGGCCACGAGGCGCTTCATCTCGGCCCCCAGCGGCGCCAGGGTCTCGACCGCGAGTTCGACGAGCGCGCCCTTGAAGGCCGAGAACTGCGCACCGCCGAAGTCGCGCAGCACATCCTCGCGCGAGACGTCCTTCAGCGCCGCGAAGATGCCGACCAGATTATCGGCCTCCGGGCGACCGGCCAGGCCCGCGACCTCGGAGGGGAGGGCGTCCGGGTCGGTCTTGGCCTTGCGCACCTTGGCCGCGATGGCGTCGGCATCGTCCGTGAGGTTGATCCGCGAATTGTCGGAGGCGTCCGACTTCGACATCTTCTTGGTGCCGTCGCGCAGGCTCATCACTCGGGCGGCCGGCCCGCCGATCAGCGGTTCGGTGACGGGGAAGAACCCGTTACCGGCGTCGTGTCCATGCGCCGCGATCGAGTCCGAAAAATCGTTGTTGAACTTCTGGGCGATGTCGCGGGTCAGTTCGAGGTGCTGCTTCTGGTCCTCGCCCACGGGCACGTGGGTGGCGCGGTAGGCCAGGATGTCGGCCGCCATCAGCACGGGATAGGCGTAGAGCCCGACGCTTGCGTTCTCCCGGTCCTTGCCGGCCTTGTCCTTGAACTGGGTCATGCGGTTGAGCCAGCCCAGCCGCGCGACGCAGTTGAAGATCCAGGCGAGTTCGGCGTGCTGGGGCACCTGGCTCTGGTTGAAGACGATCGAGCGCTTCGGGTCGATCCCGGCGGCCAGGAACGCGGCGGTGACCTCGCGGATCTGGCCCTTCAGCGCCGCCGGATCCTGCCACAGGGTGATCGCGTGCATATCCACGACGCAGTACAGGCATTGCGCATCGCGCGCCTGCATCTCGACGAAGCGCTTGATGGCGCCGAGATAGTTGCCGAGATGCAGGTTCCCGGTCGGCTGTACGCCCGAGAACACCAGTTCCTTGAACGCGCTCATCGCGGCGGGGTCCTCGTGCGGATAGGATGCGGCGGCCGCCGGCGAAAATCGGCGCGGCCAGGCGCCGGTTTCTGGACGCCGCGCCGGGACCGGTCAAGCCGCGCCGCTCACGGCTCGCGGATCGCGCCCCCGGCGCCCGTGCGGGCCTGCCCCTCCGGGCAGAGGTCGAGGAGGACGCAGCGCCCGCAGGCGGGGTTGCGGTGGTGGCAGACGTGCTGCCCGTGCAGCATCAGCACTTCGTGATTGTCGTAGAGGGCCTGCGCGCTCCAGTCGGCGGGCAATTGCGCCCGCAGGATCGGGTGCGACGACCCGACATCGACGCGGGGGCCGATGAGCCCGGTGCGCTGGGCGACGCGGTGATGATGGCTGTCCACCGGCAGGGCCGGCATCCGCAGGAGGCTGAAGGAGAGCACCGCCGCGCTGGTTTTGGGCCCCACACCGGGGATCGCCTCGAGCCAGGCCCGGGCCTCCTCCACCGCCATGTCCTTGAGGAAATCGAGGGTGAGGGCGCCCTGGCGCGCCTTCACGGCCGACAGGATCGCCTGGAGGCGCGGAGCCTTCAGTTCCGGCCAGGTCACCCCCGCGATGGTCGCCTCGATCTCGGCGACGGGGGCCGCCAGCATCCCCTCCCAATCGGGATAACGGGCCCGCAGCGCCTTGAAGGCGCGGCCGGATTCGGCATTGCGCGTCCGGTGGGAGAGGAGCGAGGAGACGAGTTCGCTCAACGGGTCGAGGCTGTGGAAGTACGGGATCGGGCAACCATAGACCGGGCAGAGGCGCGCGTGGATCGCCAGGGCCTTGTCGCTGAGGGCAGGGTCGACCGCGTTCGCTGCGGACTTCGCGGGTCGGGTCCGGCGGGGGCGGGGGCCGGCGAGGTCGTGCCCTGATGCGATCGGCATGCCGGGTGAATCCGCGCGCGTCGGCGCGGTTCCCGGACGCGGCACCGGCTCACCTCCGGGCTGACGGATTCGGCAAAGCGTAACGCGCTGCCCCGGCGGGGTGCCTTGCATGACGCAGTGCACTGTGAAACCCTGGACAGGTCATCAAAGACGGTACGGGAGAGCCCAGGTCGAGCGTTTCACGCGAGCGAAGCCTTCGAACCATGGCGCCGACGGAGCAACCACCCCCGGAAACTCTCAGGCACAATCACCGTACCGTTGGACAATCTGGAGAGAGGCGCCTGACGGCGTCCACCGAAGGAGAAATCCCGGACCGCATCCGCGGTCGGGGAGAAGCTCTCAGGTAACCGCGACAGATGGGGGCAACCGGAAACGCTCAGCCGAGCTTCCGGAAGCCGTTTGTTGTGGAGTGATCCGATGTCCCCCGATGTTGCCCGCACGCCCCTGCACGCCTTCCACCTGCGCCACGGCGGCCGGATGGTCCCGTTCGCGGGCTACGCCATGCCGGTGCAGTACCCCGCTGGCCTGCTGAAGGAGCACCTGCACACGCGGAGCGGCGCCGGCCTGTTCGACGTGTCGCATATGGGCCAGATCCGCCTCACCCCGCGCTCGGGCGACGTCGACGACGCGGCGCGCGCGCTCGAAACCCTGCTGCCCATCGACGTGCTCGGCTTGACGCCGGGCCGCCAGCGCTACGGGCTCCTCCTCGACGCGTCGGGCGGCATCCGCGACGACCTCATGGTCGCCCATTGCGGCGACAGCCTCTTCCTCGTGGTCAACGCCGCCAACAAGGCCGCCGACGAGGCCTATCTGCGCGCCCATCTCTCCGACGTCTGCACCGTGACGGTGCTGGCCCGCGCCCTCGTCGCCCTTCAGGGGCCCGGCGCGGAGGCGGTGCTGGCGCGCCTCGCGCCGGAGGTGGCCGGGATGCGCTTCATGGACGTGCGCGTGCTCGGGCTCGTCGGCGCCTCCGCGTTCGTCACCCGCTCCGGCTATACCGGCGAGGACGGGTTCGAGATCTCCGTGCCCGAGGACCGGGCCGAGGCCCTGGCCGAGGCGCTGCTGGCCGACCCCGCCGTACTGCCGATCGGCCTCGGCGCCCGCGATTCCCTGCGCCTCGAAGCGGGCTTGTGCCTGCACGGCAACGACATCGATCCCGGCACCGACCCGGTGGAGGCCGGCCTGTCCTGGGCGATTCCGAAGGTGCGCCGACGCGGCGGCGCCCGGGCCGGCGGCTTTCCCGGGGCGGCGCGCATCCTCGACGCCCTGGAGACCGGCCCGGCCCGCAGGCGCGTCGGCCTTCGTCCGGAGGGTCCCACGCCCGTGCGGGCGGGGGCGCCGCTCTTCGCCGGCGAGACCGGTGACGCCATCGGGCAGGTCACCTCCGGCGGCTTCGGGCCGAGCCTGCAGGCGCCGATCGCCATGGGCTACCTGCCGGCCGCGCTCGGCGCCCCCGGCACCCGCGTCTTCGCCGAAGTGCGCGGCAAGCGCCTGCCCCTGCTGGTGTCGGGACTGCCCTTCGTTCCGGCGGGCTTCAAGCGCGCCTGACCCCCTTCCATCCAACACCCAGGAGAGAGCGATGCGGAAGTTCACGGACGAGCACGAGTGGCTGGACTGCGCCGGCGACGTCGCCACGGTGGGCATCACCACCCATGCGGCCGAGCAGCTCGGCGACCTCGTCTTCATCGAGTTGCCGAAAGTCGGCGCCAAACTCACCAAGGGCGAGGCCGCGGCCGTGGTCGAATCGGTGAAGGCAGCCTCCGACGTCTACGCGCCGGTCTCCGGCGAGGTGACCGAGGTCAACGACGCGGCGGTCGCCGACCCCTCCAGCGTCGGCGCCGATCCGCAGGGCGCCGGCTGGCTCTACCGCATCCGCCTCGACGACCCCGCCAGCCTCGACGGGCTGATGGACGAGGCCGCCTACGCGGACTTCGCGAAGTAGCGCCGGCCCGAACCCTCCCCCTCTGCGGGGGAGGGACGCGTCGGCGTAGTCCAGACAGATTTCCATCGCGAGGAGGCCCCATGCCCCACGACCGCTACGACCCCTACGACTTCGCCAACCGCCGGCACATCGGCCCGACGACGCAGGAAATCGAGGCGATGCTCGGCGTCGTGGGTGCGCAGAGCCTGCACGGCCTGATGGACGAGACCCTGCCGGCCGACATCCGCCAGGAGGAGCGCCTCGACTTCGGGGTCGCGATGACCGAGCGCCGGGTGATCGAGCACATGCGGGGCATCGCCGACAAGAACCGCCTCCTCGTCTCGCTGATCGGCCAGGGTTACCACGGCACCACCATGCCGCCGGTGATCCAGCGCAACATCTTCGAGAACCCGGCCTGGTACACCGCCTACTCGCCCTACCAGCCCGAGATCAGCCAGGGCCGTCTCGAGGCGCTGCTGAACTTCCAGACGCTGGTCTGCGACCTGACCGGCCTCGACATCGCCAACGCCTCGCTGCTGGACGAAGCCACCGCAGCCGCGGAGGCCATGGGCATGGCCCAGCGGATCTCCGCGAATGGGAAGTCCGCCTTCTTCGTGGATGCCGAGTGCCTGCCCCAGACCATCGCGGTGCTGCGCACCCGCGCCGCGCCGCTGGGCTGGACCATCGTGGTCGGCGATCCGGCCACCGATCTCGATCCCGCCCAGGTCTTCGGTGCGATCTTCCAGTATCCCGGCGTCTGCGGCGGCATCCGCGACCTGACGCAGCCCATCGCCGACCTGCACGCGGCCGGCGCGGTCGCGGTGGTGGCGGCCGACCCCCTGGCGCTCACCCTCCTCAAGTCACCCGGTGAAATGGGCGCGGACATCGCCATCGGCTCCATGCAGCGCTACGGCGTGCCGATGGGCTATGGCGGCCCGCACGCCGCCTACATGGCCACCCGCGACGCGCACAAGCGCACCCTGCCGGGCCGCCTCGTCGGGGTCTCGGTGGATGCCCGCGGCAACCGGGCCTACCGCCTCGCGCTCCAGACCCGCGAGCAGCACATCCGACGCGAGAAGGCGACCTCGAACATCTGCACCGCGCAGGTGCTGCTCGCGGTCATCGCCGGCATGTACGCGGTGTTCCACGGCCCGCGCGGGCTCAAAGCCATCGCCGCCCGGGTCCATCGCGACGCCGTGCGCCTCGCCGGCGGCCTGGAGGCGCTCGGCTTCACGGTGGAGCCGGAGCACTTCTTCGACACGATCACCGTGCGGGTCGGCGCCTTCCAGGGCCTGATCCTCGGACAAGCGGTGGCCAACGGCGTCAACCTGCGCAAGGTCGGCGCGGACCGCATCGGCATCACGGTCGACGAGCGCACCCGCCCCGACATCCTCCAGGCGGTGTGGCGCGCCTTCGGGTCGACGGACCCGGTCTACGACGAGGCCTGGCCGGAGAGCCGACTGCCGCAGGCGCTGATGCGGACCTCGCCCTACCTCACCCACCCGATCTTCCACATGAACCGGGCCGAGAGCGAGATGACGCGCTACATGCGCCGCCTCGCCGACCGGGACCTGGCGCTGGACCGCGCGATGATCCCGCTTGGCTCCTGCACGATGAAGCTCAACGCCACCGCCGAGATGCTGCCCATCTCCTGGCCGGAATTCGCGGAGATCCACCCCTTCGTGCCGGCGGACCAGGCGCTGGGCTACCGGGCGCTCATCGACGACCTGTCCGAAAAACTCTGCGCCATCACCGGCTACGACGCGATCTCGATGCAGCCGAACTCCGGCGCGCAGGGGGAATATGCCGGACTGCTCGCCATCCGCGCCTATCACCTGTCGCGGGGGGACGCGCACCGAACGGTCTGCCTGATCCCGTCCTCGGCCCATGGCACCAACCCGGCCTCGGCGCAGATGTGCGGCATGAGCGTGGTGGTGGTGGGCGCGGACGCCCAGGGCAACGTCGACCTCGACGATTTCCGCAAGAAGGCGGACCTGCATTCCGAAAAGCTCGCCGCCTGCATGATCACCTACCCGTCGACCCACGGGGTGTTCGAGGTTCAGGTCCGGGCGATCTGCGACATCGTCCACGGCCATGGCGGACAGGTCTACCTCGACGGGGCCAACCTCAACGCCCTGGTGGGCCTGGCGCGCCCCGGCGACATCGGGGCGGACGTCAGCCATCTCAACCTGCACAAGACCTTCTGCATTCCCCACGGCGGCGGCGGCCCCGGCATGGGCCCGATCGGCGTCAAGGCGCACCTGATCCCGTTCCTGCCCTCCGATCCCCGCACGGGCGAGGAAGGTGCGGTCTCGGCCGCGCCCTACGGCTCGGCCTCGATCCTGCCGATCTCCTGGAGCTACTGCCTGCTCATGGGCGGGCGCGGCCTGACCCAGGCGACCCGCATCGCCATCCTGAACGCCAACTACATCGCGGCCCGCCTGAGCGGTGCTTACCCGGTCCTGTATTCCGGCGCCCAGGGGAGGGTGGCGCACGAGTGCATCATCGACGTGCGGCCGTTCCAGAAAAGCGCGGGCGTCAGCGTCGACGATATCGCCAAGCGCCTGATCGATTGCGGCTTCCACCCGCCGACCATGTCCTGGCCGGTGGCCGGCACCCTGATGATCGAGCCCACCGAATCCGAGACCAAGGGCGAGATCGACCGCTTCTGCGACGCCATGCTGGCGATCCGCGAGGAGATCCGCGCCATCGAGGAGGGGCGGATGGACCGGGCGAACAATCCGCTGAAGCATGCCCCCCACACGGTGCGGGACCTCGTGGGGACCTGGGAGCGTCCCTATTCCCGTGAGGCGGCCTGCTTCCCCTCCGGAAGCCTCGGGATGGACAAGTACTGGCCCCCGATCAACCGGGTCGACAACGCCTACGGCGACCGCAACCTCGTCTGCGCCTGCCCGCCGGTGGAGGCCTACAACGAGGCGGCGGAGTAGGTGCGTCGCGCCGGCCGCTTTCGCCCCCTTCGGGGTGGGAGCGGCCGGCACGGGTCTCTACACCCGGCTCGCCCCCCGATCCGGATCGGCTACAACGCCATGCGGGGGAAACCGCGAGAGGCGCTTCATGGGACAGATCACATCGTCCTGGCTGTTCTGGGCCGTGCTGTCGGCCGTATCCGCGGCCCTCACGGCGATCTTCGCGAAGGTCGGCGTCGAGAACGTCGGTTCCGACTACGCCACGTTCGTGCGGACCCTCGTCATTCTCGCGGTGATCGCCGGCATCCTCGCGTACGCCGGCGGCTGGCAGGCGCCGGCCTCGGTGTCGGGGCGAACCTACGTCTTCCTCGTGCTGTCCGGCATCGCGACCGGAGCTTCCTGGCTCTGCTACTTTCGGGCGCTCAAGCTCGGCGAGGCGGCCCGCGTCGCGCCCATCGACAAGCTCAGCGTCGTGCTGGTGGCCGTGTTCGGCGTGCTGTTCTTGGGCGAGCGGCTCTCGGCCCTGAACTGGGTCGGCGTCACCCTCATCGCGGCCGGCGCCGTCCTGGTCGCGTTCCGGTGATGAGCGACGGCCGCAGCAACGTTTCGGCCATCTTCGCAGCGGAGGATCGCCCACCGACCCGACAGGGGCCCGCGCGGTCGGTCGCGACCGCCACACCGGAGCATGCGATGCCGGAGACGCGCTACACGCTCCTGCCCAGCCCCATCGGCCCCCTTCTCCTCGCAGGCGGCGACGAGGGGCTGGCCTGCATCGGATTTCCCTCCGGCAAGGGGGCGGTGACGCCCAGATCCGACTGGCAGCGGGACGATACGGCCTTCGGACCAGCGCGGACGCAGCTCGACGCGTATTTCGCCGGGCGCCTCACGCGGTTCGACCTCGCACTCGCCCCGCGCGGCACGCCGTTCCAGCTGGCGGTCTGGCAGGCGCTCACCGAGATCCCGCCGGGCGAAACGATCAGCTACGGCGAACTCGCCCGGCGCATCGGGCGCCCCAGCGCCAGCCGGGCGGTGGGGGCGGCCAACGGGGCCAACCCGCTGCCCATCGTGGTGCCCTGCCACCGGGTCATCGGCGCGGGCGGGGCACTGACGGGCTTTGCCGGCGGCATCGAGACGAAGCGCTTCCTGCTGGCTCTGGAGCGCGGGCAGGGTCAAGCGCAGGGCCAAGCGCAGGCGCAGGCGAGCCTGTTCTGACCCGGACCTATTTCGGCAGGGCGTAGATGTTCACGTCGAGCTTCTCGTCGGCCTTGTCGTTGAGGTCGGTGACGTATTCCTCGATGAACCGGTCCTGCACCACGACGTCCTTGGCGTCGAGATAGGCGGTCAGGGTCTCGTAGGTGCCGTCGATCTCGTCGTAGGAGCCCTTGTGCGGGAAGCGCAGGGCGCGCCCGCTGGGCGTGGTGCCGAAGCGCAGGCCGTCCGCCTCGGCGGGTTTGGGGTCCGGCATCGCGGCGATCGGGATCATGGCGTCGTACTGGAAACCGTCGTCGTCCGTCTTGGCGAAGACCGCGAGGGGGCGGCCCACCGCCTGGATGCCGGCCTTGGCCAGATCCGCCTCGATGCGCTGGAACGCAGCCTTGAGGCTCGGCACCGCCTCCTCCCACTTCGCGCGGCCCGCCAGGATGGCGGCGGGCTTGGCCGGCAGCGAGACCTCGTCGACGTCGTTGGCGTCGCCGGGCGTGGCCACCAGGGTCTGACGCGGGCCGGTCGTCGGCGTGGCCGAGGGTGCCGCGCCCGCCTGGGCCGGCACCGGGATGTCCGCCGTGCCGGGATTCTTCGGGTCGGGATTGGTGGTGGTCGGCAGCGGGTTGGCCGCGGCCGGCGGGGTCGCGGG
>NZ_JAIEOF010000302.1 GCF_019750675.1 Methylobacterium sp. | reverse complement strand
CGGAGACGTTTTCCAACCGTGACGGGAGCGACGATGACACGGGACCAACTCGCCGCCGAACTGAAGCGCATCGCCGCCGACCAGGTAAGCGACATCGAGCGTGCGGTGAAGGACGGCCACAAGACGATCGCGCTGAACGAGATCGCCGACCTCAACCGCAATCTCAAGGCTCTCGCCGCGGCGGTGAAGGGTAAGGGTATCGTTCGCGCCTGAAACGACGACGCGCCTCCGCCTCATCCGACCGGTTTGACCGGCCGAGTAGGGAGATCGTTTTCCGGCCTGCTCCGCCCATGACCGTGTCGATGGGCGGGAAGACTTCTCCGTGTCCGATCGGACTCCGGCCCCGGCTCGCTTCTGCTCGGCGAGCCTTTCGCGTCTGCTTCAAGGGCCGCCGGAGGAGAAAGCATCACCCGGGAGCGAACGGTCAGGCTGACATGCCGCCGCGCAAGCCGTCGAGAAGCGCCTCCACATCGGCCCGGGCGGCGGCCAGCGCGGCGGCATCGCGCCCGCGCACGACGATGCGGTTGGCAAAACCATTCGGCGTCATCGAGGGATAAGAGCCGATCGACACCGCCGCGTGCCCCTTGGCGATGGTCGCCAGACCGCCCGCATAGGTGCCCTCGGGCAGGTTGCCGGCCTCGATCGTCTCCGACAGGACCTTGGCGCCGGTCACAAGCGTCGGTCCGACGTTGTCGAGCATCGCCTGCATGATTCCCGGTACGCCGGCCATGACGATGACGTTGCCGATGCGGAAGCCCGGCGCCTTCGAGATCGGGTTGGCGATGAGGTCGGCTCCGGCCGGGATGCGCGCCATGCGCAGGCGCGCCTCGTTCAGATCCTCCGGCTTGTGACGCTCCAGCAGCATCGCCTTCGCCCGTGGGTCGACGTCGATCGACACGCCGAAGGCCGCGGCGACGCAGTCGGCGGTGATGTCGTCGTGGGTCGGGCCGATACCGCCGGTGGTGAAGAGGTAGGTGTAGGCACCACGCAGGGCATCGATGGCGGCGACGATGCGGTCGGCCTCGTCGGGCACGATGCGCACCTCCTTCAGGTCGATTCCGACGGCGGTGCAGTAATCCGCGATCGTGCCGATATTCTTGTCCTTGGTGCGCCCGGACAGGATCTCGTCACCGATGACCAGGACGGCAGCGGTGACGGCAGCGGCTTCGGAAGTTTCGGTCACGGCAAATCCGGGTCAGGGGGACAGAGCCTGCCAAGTAGCGCGACTGAGCCCGCCTGACCACGCGTTCTCAGCGTGCGCCGCGCTGGAGGTCGCCATCGATGAGGAGGGCGCTCTTGCCGTCGAGCCGATTGCGGTAGACCTGCAGGTTCTCCATCACCCGCTGGACGTAGTTGCGCGTCTCGGTGAAGGGGATGCGCTCGACCCAGTCGATGGGATCGACGCCGGTCTTGCGCGGGTCGCCGTAGGCGTCGATCCACTTCTTCACGTTGCCGCCACCGGCATTGTAGGCCGCGAAGGCGAGGATGTACGAGCCACGCCAATCCTCCATGAGTTCGCCGAGATGGGCCTGGCCGAGGCGGGCGTTGTAGGCGGGATCGCTGGTCAGGCGGTCCTGGTCGAAACTGGCGCTGACGCGGCGGGCGGTCCGCTGAGCGGTGGCCGGCATCATCTGCATCAGGCCACGCGCGCCGACGCTGGACTGCGCCAGCGGATCGAACTGGCTCTCCTGCCGGGCAATGGCGAAGACCATGGCCTTCTCCACCAAGGGCACGGCGGCCGACGCCTCGTAGTTCGGGATACCGATGGTCGGGTAGGCATGGGCGTCGAGGGGCAGTCCACGCTGAACGGCGATCTTGCCGATGGCCACCAGGGCGCGGGAGTTGCGCTGCTCGGCCGCGATGTTGCCGAGCGCCTCGATCTCGGCCGCATCGGTGAGGCGGTTCGCGGTGTCGATGTAGAGGGGCAGCGCGAGGTCGCGGATGGCGGCGGCCTCCAGCATCTTCAGGGCCCGGACGTAGAGGCGCTGGTCGAAGCCCGCCTGTTGGGTGGCGTCGAGGCCGGGGATGCTGCGCAGCGAAAGGCTGGAGCGCCCGAGCTTCGTCCGCGCCAGCTGGCCGTAATACGCGATGGGCTGGAGGGCGGCGCGCTCGTAGAACGCCTTGGCGGCATCGGACTGGCCGAGTGCCTCGGCGGCGCGGCCCTGCCAATAGGCGGTGCGGGCCAGCGAGATCGGCGTCTCGGCGATTCGGGCCGCCTCGGCGAAGTGCTGCGCCGCCTTGGCGGCATCGTCCTGGAAGCGCAGCGCGATCCAGCCGGCATGGAACTCGGCCTCGATGCGCTTCTCGATGGTGCGGGCACAGGACGCACGAGCCACCGCGTAGGCGGCGCCCGGATCGTTCGCGTCGATCAGCTTGCGGGCGACGATCCGGCGCTCGACCCACCACTCGTCGCCGTCGACCAGCACCTCGGGGTTCGAGGGCGCGGTGGCCAGCATCGCGGCCGCCTCCACGAATTTGTCGTGGCGGCGCAGGTACTGTGCCCGGGACAGGATGTAGGAGGAATCGCTGCGCAGGGACGGGGGCACCGCGTTGAGGGCGGCGGGCGCGGCCGAACTCTTGTCCTCGACGGCCCGGCGGGCGCGGACCAGCGTCGCGTAGCTGCCGCCGGCCAGGGTCGCGGCCCGCCCGGCGGTGTCGTAATCCTCCTTGAGGAGCGCGCGCTCCATCCGGTAGCGGTGATCGATGCGATTCAGGACCGTCGGGAACGCGTCGAGCACCTTCGTCTCGAGATTCCGGCCGAAGGTCTCGGAGCGCCACAGGTCGCGCACCAGAGTGGCGGCGTCCTCGTCGAGACCTTCCGCCCGCAAGGCCAGGGCCAGGGCGAACTTGCCCGGTGCGCTCGCTGGCCGCGACGCGGCGAAGAAGGCCCGCACCGTCGCGGGATTGCGGCGTTCGGTCAGCAGGGCTTCCTCGGCCCGGCGCCTGAGAAGGGGGCCGGCCGGCCAGTCGGGATTGGTGCGGGTGAAGGCGACGGTGCGCTCGAAGCCGATGCCGGCGCCTGCCCGGATCGCCACCCACTCGAGCAGGGCCCGCGCGGCCGGGTCGTTGAATCCGTCCCGCAGTCGGTCACCCTCGGATACGCGGCCCTTGCGGTAGGCCTCAATGGCTTGCCGCAGAGCCGGCAGGTCGACGCCCGGCGCCACCTGGGCCGCACGGGCGGGGTCTGGCACCTCCGGAACGGGGGCCACCGGGGATACGGTCGCGTCAGGCAGTGGGAAAGCGATGCCCGCCTCGGGATCGGCCGATGCATAGGCCTTGGCTGTAGCCGGCAGGCCCTGGCTCGGGACAGTCTCCGGCGATTTCGCCTCGACCTTCAGTGCATCGGCCGCGATCGGGTCGGCGACCTTGGCCTCCGGCAGTGCGGCGGAGGGGGCGACGGCGTCGCTGGCCGGGCGATGGCTCGGTGCGTCCCCGTCCTGGGCTGACGCCGCTGCCAGGGCACCAACCGAAACAAGGCAGACGGCCAGCATCAGGGCTGCGCGCTGCGTCGAGAACACCATGGTTCTTCCAGTCCCATCAACTCGGACAGTCCTTCAAGCTCACCCAAAGGGCATTAAGAAGGCATTAACCCCGTGAAAGCAGCGTTTGCGCCGGTGCGGGGGAGGGCCTATGTCTGCCCGTCCGCGCGAAGCGGGACGCGGCCGGACAACCGGCGATGACGAGACCGACGGCTGGGAACGCCAGGATGACCGAGACCTCCACACGACGCCTCCGGGGCGCGATGTCCGCCCTCGTGACCCCGTTCAAGGACGGTGCCTTCGACGAAGCGGCCTTCCGCAAGTTCGTGAATTGGCAGATCGCGCAGGGCATCCACGGGCTCGTTCCGACCGGCACCACCGGCGAGAGCCCGACCCTGAGCCATGCCGAGCACGACCGGGTCGTCGAAATCTGCATCGAGGAGGCCGCCGGCCGCGTGCCCGTGATCGCCGGCGCCGGCTCCAATTCCACCGCCGAGGCGGTGGAGCGCGCCCGCCACGCCGAGAAGGCGGGAGCGGATGCGGTGCTGGTCGTCACACCTTACTACAACAAGCCGACCCAGGCCGGACTCTACGCGCATTTCAAGGCCGTGAACGATGCCATCGGCATTCCGATCATCCTCTACAATATTCCTGGCCGATCCATCGTCGACATGAGCGTCGAAACGATGGCGCGCCTGTATGAACTCAAGAACATTGCCGGGGTGAAGGATGCCACGGCCAAGCTCGACCGGGTGAGCCTGCAGCGCCAGGCCATGGGCGAGGACTTCATTCAGCTTTCGGGTGAAGATGCGACGGCGTTGGGCTTCAACGCCCATGGCGGCCGCGGCTGCATCTCGGTGGTTTCGAACGTAGCGCCGCGGCTCTGCGCCGATCTCCAAGAAGCGACTCTCGGTGGTGACTACGCCAAGGCGCTCCAGATCCAGGACCGCCTGATGCCTCTTCACGCCAGCATGTTCGTGGAGCCGAACCCGTCGCCCGTGAAGTACGCCCTCGCGCGTCTCGGCCTGATGACCGACGAGGTCCGTCTTCCGCTCCTCCAGGTGAGCGCGGAGACGAAGGCGCTCGTCGATGCCGCTCTGCGCCATGCGGGCCTCCTCGACGCTTGATCCCGACTGGCGAAACGAACCGCGCAGAACCATATTCCTTGGCCCGGTCGCGATGGCGCGGCCGGCCTGACCTGACGTTGTGATGGCTCCCAAACCAGAATCGAACCGCCGCGTCGTCGCCGACAACCGCGCCGCGCGCTACCACTACGAGATTACCGACACGCTTGAGGCGGGACTCGCCCTGACGGGGACCGAGGTCAAATCGCTCCGCAAGGGCAAGGCTACCATCGGGGAGGCCTATGCCGGACCGTCCGGTACCGATCTGATGCTGTTCAACGCGTATATCCCGGAATACGTCGAGGCAAACCGCTTCAACCATGAGACGAAGCGGCCGCGCCGGCTTCTGCTTCATCGCAAGCAGATCAACAAACTGATCGGCGCCACCCAGCGCGAGGGCTTTACGGTCGTACCCTTGAAGATCTACTTCAACGAGCGTGGCCGGGCCAAGATCGAACTCGGTCTCGGCCGAGGCAAGAAGCTGCACGACAAGCGTGAGGCCGCCAAGGAGCGCGATTGGCAGCGCGATCGCGCCCGCATCTTGCGAGATCGCGGCTAGCTGTTTCTTTTTCGCCGTACGACGTTGGTTAAAGATCCCGACCGCCAGCACGAGCGTCGGAATCCTTGACGTCGATATGCGTGGCTCGGGACCGCGCTACCGTAACCCGGGCGTCCCGAGACGGCGGCGCTATCCGTGCGGTCGGAGGAGTGAGGGTGTCCGAGGCGACGGTCGCGTCAGGTTTCGGACACTTCATCGTTCTGACGGATGCCGTAGCGACTCTCGAGGGCCGGGCTCGGCCGCACCGAGCGATCCGCCGAGCCCTCTCCACGCGAACGTGTGGGTGTTTCACCATGAGGACGGGCCTCTTGCCCCCGTGCCTCGTGGTTGCGCGGAGACCGCTCGCCGGCATCGCGTCCGATGCGCGGCAGGAGGTGAGCAAGGTCGATGAATTCATCGGCTTGGCGCCGCAGATCGTCGGCGATCATGGCGGGTTGGGTCTGGATCGTCGATACGACGGTGACCCTTACACCGCGCCGTTGTATGGCCTTCACAAGCGAGCGGAAGTCGCCATCGCCCGAGAACAGGACCATATGATCGATCCGTGGGGCCAGATCGAGAGCATCGATCGCCAACTCGATATCGATATTGCCTTTGACTTTACGCCGTCCCTGCGAATCCACGAATTCCTTCGCGGGCTTCGTAACAACGCAAAAGCCATTGTAATCCAGCCAGTCGATCAGTGGGCGGATCGAAGAATATTCTTGGTCTTCGACGACTGCTGTGTAATAGAACGCCCTTACGAGCATATCACGGGACTGGAATTCTTTCAGCAATCTCCGATAGTCGATTTCGGCGCCGAGATTTTTTGTTGCTGCATATAGATTTGCGCCATCAATAAAAAGCGCGCTGCGTTGGCCGGAATTCATGGATTAACCTAAAAATGTTTATCAGAACGACTTAATGGCTGAATAAATGGTCTAGATTAATGTCAATGACACATAGATGTTTGCCCCGACTAAAAATAAGAAAATATTCTTCTTGATCTCTCAATCGAATGCTATTGCAACGAAATTAGCAAGCCCAAGATGGTGTACCTGTGGTCATAAGCTAGGGAAAGTCAAATCCCTTCTGCGTCTTTATCTTGGCTGCAATTTGCTAAGGAAGGCGAGCGTCAACGGAATGTTACCATCGACCAAGTCGTATTCAAAGTTGTAGTTATCCGGCCCCGCATCCTACCGGTGCCGATGCAGTCGCTGCGGCCGTCGCGAGCAATTTCGCGCCGGACGTCGACAATCTGCAGGCGGCCGCTCTGCATGTACCTTTTCGCGTCCTCACCTGCTGGATCCTGGCAGCCCCGGGCCAGGGTGAGATCGAGGCCGCGGCCACGTGATCGCACCCGAGTTGCGCTCCCGCGCTGGAAACGGGCGACGCCACCGCGGCCCGCCTCATCAACGAACACGCATTCGGCAACGGCACCGCGATCTTCACCCGCGACGGGGATGCCGCGCGCGGGTTCGCACTCGGCACCGCGGTCGGCATGGAGGGCATCGGCGCGCCGATGCCGGTGCCGATGGCGTTCTGCTCCTTCGGCAGTCAGACTTCTACACCCGCCTCGAGACCATCACGGCCCGCTGGCCCATCGGCATCCTGATCGATGGAAGGCGATTGGCGCCCGGCCGCATATCGAGGCTTGAGCGAGGCTGGCCGCACATTCGATCCGGCTCTCGCCTTGATCGAGGCGCTCACACCAGAAATGTCTTCGTCCGATTCGGCCTCGGAGGCGTGCTCGCGCGACCCCTCCGCTTTTCGTCGCGCCTGCGGCGGTGGCATGTCCATCGCCACGCCACAGGCGCCGTCACCCTGCTCGGTGGCGGGCGGGAGCTACCCCCGCGCCGCCGAGCCCGGGGCGTGTGAGAGCCGCCCTCAACCTTCCTTGAAGCCGTACTCCGGCACGCCGTCTTCGTTGCCGTAGTACTTGTAGGGCAGGAACTTGCCCGAGAGACTCATCTTCACCCGGTCGCCCTTGTTGTTCGGCTCGCGCTCCATGGTCATGTTAAAGTCGATGGCCGACATGATGCCGTCGCCGAAATCCTCCTGGATCAGCTCCTTCCAGGTGGTGCCGTAGACCATGACGAGTTCGTAGAAGCGGTAGATCAGCGGGTCGGTGGGGGGCATCTGGGGAACCGAACCGCGATAGGGCGCCTCGTTCAGCATGCGCTCCTCGGCCTGTGAGAGACCGAATAGGGCGGCGGCCTTGGCGGCCTGCGCCTTGGGCAATTTCATCTGGCCCATGCAGGCCGCGGTGATGAGGATCGGCGAGATGCCGCCGATCTCCTCCTGGATGTGTTTCCAGGTCCAGCCCTTCTCGCGCTTGATGTCGAGGAGCTTCTCGGTGAGGTCTTCGCGCTTCATGGCTTTCGTCTCCGTGACGGGTTGGAAGGGGATTGGTCAGGCGCGCAGGGCCGGGGCCTCGGCGCCCAGGAGTGCGGCGGCGTCCGTTTCGCTCAGGCTGGGGCGGATCACCGGCGGGTGGCGCTGGTCGTAGCCGGGCGGCATCGCGTCCCGCAGGGTCTTCGAGCGCGTGACGAGGAAGTCCATCAGGTGGTTGCGCAGGGCGTAGTAGCCGGGCGCGTGGTGCAGCTGCGTGCGGTCGCGGACCTTCGGCAGCGGGTTCTCGACGATCTCGGCCACCTTGGCCCCGGGGCCGTTGGTCATCAGCACGATGCGGTCGGCCAGATAGATCGACTCGTCGACGTCATGGGTGATCATGAAGACGGTCTGGCCGGTCTCGACGCAGATGCGCCGGACCTCGTCCTGCAGCGTGCCGCGCGTCAGCGCATCGAGGGCCGAAAACGGTTCGTCCATGAGCAGGATCTTGGGCTCGATGGCCAGCGCCCGGGCGATGCCGACCCGCTGCTTCATGCCCCCCGACAGTTCCGAAGGCCGCTTGTGTTCGGACCCGGCCAACCCGACCGTCGCGATGGCCTTACGGGCTCGGGCCTCAACCTCGGCCCGGCCCGCCTTGCGCCAGCGCGAGGAGACCGCGTAGGCGACGTTGCCCAGCACCGTGCGCCAGGGCAGGAGCGCGTGGCCCTGGAAGATAACCGCCCGGTCGAGGCTGGTCCCCTCGATGGCCTGCCCGTCCGCGATGACGACGCCCTCGCTCGGCGCCTCGAGCCCCGCCAGGATGTTCAACACCGTGGTCTTGCCGCAGCCGGAATGCCCGATCATGCAGACGAACTCGCCCCGCCGCATCGGCAGCCAGAGGTTCTCGAAGACCGTGGTGCTGGTGCCGCCGGGCGCGGGGTAGCGCCGGGCGATCCCCTCGATCGAGATGAATTTCTCGGATTGGGGCGGGGTCTGGGACGGCATGGGGGCGTCTCCGGTGATGTCCGACGATCCGGAGCGAAAGGAAGAGGCGCGAAAAGGGAGGAGCGTTGCCATGGCGCTCACTCCGGGAAGGTGATGAGGCGTTGCGCCCGCGCCAGCACTTGGTCGAGGATCATGCCGACAAGGCCGATGACCAGGATCGAGGTGATCACGTTGGTGATCGAGAGGTTGTTCCACTCGTTCCACACGAAGTAGCCGATGCCGGTGCCGCCCACGAGCATCTCGGCCGCCACGATGACGAGCCACGCGATGCCGATGGAGATGCGCATGCCCGTGAGGATGGTGGGCGCCGCCGCCGGCAGGATCACCGTCACCGCCCGACGGAATGGTCCGACCTCAAGGGTCCTGGCGACGTTGAGCCATTCGCGCCGCGTTCCGGCGACCCCGAAGGCGGTGTTGATCAGCATCGGCCAGAGCGAGCAGATGAAGATCACGAAGATCGCCGAGAGCCCGGAATCCTTGATCGTGTAGAGAGCGAGCGGCATCCACGCCAAGGGCGAGACCGGCTTGAGCAACTGGATGAAGGGGTCGAGGGCCCGCCCCATCAGCGGCGACATGCCGATGAGGAAGCCGATCGGGATCGCCACGATCACCGCGAGCCCGTAGCCGAGCGCCACGCGACCGATGGAATAGGCGAGCTGGATACCCAGTCCCTTGTCGTTCGGCCCCCGGTCGTAGAACGGGTCCCGCAGGTGCTTCCAGATCGTGGCGCCCACATCGAGGGGCCCCGGCATCGCCGACTTTCCGGTGGTGGCGCTGGCGCCCATGAGGGCTGCGTATTCCGGGTCCATCGCCTCGGTCTTGGCCGTACCGCTGACCGCGATCTGCCAAGTGAGCAGGAAGGCGACGAGAAGCGCGAGCGAGAGGAAGCCGGCACGGAGCGAGAGGCTGGCGGCCATGGTTCAGCCCGCCCGCTTGATCTTGAACGAGTCGAGGTATTCCTTCGGCTTGGCCGGATCGAAGGTCTTGCCCATCACCACGAAGCTCTTGGTGGTGGTCTCCGGCGGCGTGAGGCCGTTCTGCTTCATCAGTCTGGCGGCGTCGGTGGCGAGGTAGACCTTGGCGGCGACCGCCGCGTAGTCGACGTCGCCCTTGATCTGCCCCCAGCGCTGCATCTGGGTCAGGATCCAGACGGCGAAGGATTGCCACGGGAAGGCATCGAAATCGACGCGGTCGGGCACCTTGCGCACGTTGCCGAGGCCGTCCGCGAAGGTTCCGGTCAGAACCTGCTCCACCACGGTGACGGGCTGGTTCAGGTAATTCGCCGGGGCGATCTGCGCAGCGATCTCCTTCCGGTTCTCCGGCTTCGACGCGTAGGTCGTCGCCTCGATGATGGCGCGCAGCAGGGCCGCGTAGGTGTTCGGGGTTTGGGTGATGAAGTCCTGCGAGGCAGCGAAGGCGCAGCAGGGGTGCCGGTCCCAGATCTCCTTCGACAGGATGTGGATGAAGCCGACGCCGTCATAGACCGCGCGCTGGTTGACCGGATCGGGAGCCAGGAATCCGTCGATGTTGTCGGCGCGCAGGTTCGCGACCATGTCGGGGGGCGGCACCGCGCGGATCTGCACGTCGGTGTCGGGGTCGATGCCGGCTTCCGCGAGGTAGTAGCGCAGCAGATAATTGTGCATCGAGTAGTCGAACGGCACCGCGAGCTTAAAGCCCTTCCAATCCTTTGGATCGCGCCGGTCCTTGTGCTTCATGGCCAGCGTGATCGCCTGGCCGTTGACGTTCTCCACCGCCGGCATGGTGTAGGGCTGCGGGTTCGAGCCGACGCCGAGCGAGATCGCGATCGGCATCGGCGCCAGCATGTGGGCGGCGTCGTATTCGCGGTTGAGGGTCTTGTCGCGGATCACCGCCCAGCCGGCTGTCTTCACCACGTCGACGTTGAGGCCCTGCTTCTCGTAGAAGCCCATGGGTTTCGCCATGATGATCGGCGTGGCGCAGGTGATCGGAATGAAGCCGATCTTCAGATCGGTCTTCTCGGGTTTGGCCCCTTGAGCGAAGGCCTCGGCGATGAGCCCGGTGGGCAGGAACTGGCTCACGGCGGCGAGCGCCGTGCCGGCTCCGACGCTCTTCAGGAAGGCGCGACGCTCGGCATCCCGCGGGAACAGCGCCCGCATCACCGTGCCCTCGACGACCCGCTGGATCGCCGCATCTCCGCTCGGCAAGGCCGCATCGTGCTCGCGCTGGGAGCCGTGTGCGCCGCAGGAGCAGCCGCCACGACGAAGCCGGCGGGACGCATCGAAGGGGTTGTCGAACAGGGCCATGATTGCCTCGCCGCTGGGTGATGCCCCTGTTTGGCAAGCGGCGTGCCAACATCTTCAGAAATCTTTCGACAGATCTGACAATAGCTTAGCGGATCGTTCGACTTATACGAAAAATCGTGATCTACGAGATCACGGAGCATGACTCCGAGATTTCGTGACAAGGGATCGCCAATGGTCGGACATGCGGGCCTTCAGCCTGACTTCGGCCTCGCCTTCGAGGAGGGCCGCGAGCCCATGCTGGTGTTCGATCCGGCCGCGGATCGCATCGTCGATGCCAATGCGGCCGCCGTTCGCCTGCTCGGATATCCGCGCGCGGGCCTGCGGGGCATGGCTGCGAGCACGCTGCATCCCGGCCAGTTGCCGACGCTGATCGTCTTCACCCAGGCGGTGCAGGCCAAAGGCCACTGGTGGACCCACGCGCTGAGCCCGCGCCACGGAGAGGGCCGGGCGCTACACCTCGAATATGCCGGTTCCCTCCTGACGAGCGCCGCACCGCTGATGCTGGTGACGCTGTCCGACCTGGAGACGCGCCGCCACCGGCAGGTGGACGCGCAGGCCGATGCCCACATGCGCGCGGGCCTCTCCGAGTGGCAGCGCATGGAGCGGATCTTTCGCGACATCGAGCGCGAGAACCAGCTCATCCTGCGGGCGGCCGGGGAGGGCATCTACGGCGTCAACGCCGAGGGCGTCACGACCTTCGTGAACCCGGCGGCCGAGCGCATGCTGGGCTGGGCAGCGACCGACCTCGTCGGCAAGGATATGCACGCCACCGTGCATCACACCCATCCCGACGGGGCGCATTACCCCCATCACGATTGCCCGATCTACGCGGCGTTTCGCGACGGGGCGGTGCATCAGGTGGACACCGAGGTGTTCTGGCGCCGCGACGGCAGCGCATTCCCGGTTGAGTACACTTCGACGCCGATCCGCGATCGGGGGCGGCTCCTCGGCGCGGTCATCGTGTTTCGCGACGTCAGTCAGCGTCGCGAGGCCGACGAGCGGCTTCGGCAGGCCCTCGCCGAGGTCGATTCCCTGCGCGAGCGCCTGGAACTCGAGAATGCCTACCTCAAGGAGGAAATCCGGCTGGAGAGTCACCACCAGGGCATCATCGGCCGCTCACCCGCCATCGAGGCGACGCTGCGCCAGATCGACCTCGTGGCCGGCACCGATGCCACCGTCCTGGTCACGGGCGAATCCGGTACCGGCAAGGAACTGATCGCGCGCGCGATCCACGAGGCGAGCCGCCGCCGTGACCGGCCGCTGATCCGGGTGAACTGCGCCGCCGTGCCCCGCGAGCTGTTCGAGAGCGAGTTCTTCGGCCACGCCAAGGGGGCTTTCACGGGGGCCCTGCGTGACCGGGTCGGGCGCTTCGAGCTCGCCGATGGCGGCACGCTGTTCCTCGACGAGGTCGGTGAGATCCCCCTCGACCTCCAGGGCAAGCTGCTGCGGGTGCTCCAGGAGCGGTCCTTCGAGCGCGTCGGCGACGAGCGCACCCGCGCCGTCGATGTTCGGCTGATCGCCGCCACAAACCGCGATCTGCGCGATGAGGTCCGGCGCGGCCGCTTCCGCGAGGATCTCTACTTTCGGCTGAACGTCTTTCCCATCGCGGCGAGCCCCTTGCGCGAGCGGCCGGAGGACATTCCCTTGATCGCGCAGCATTTCCTGAAAGGGGCCGCGCGCCGCCTCAACATCCCCGAGCCCCGGCTGACGGAAGGGGATGCGCGCCGCCTCGCGCGCTACCCCTGGCCGGGAAACGTGCGCGAATTGGAGAACGTCATCGAACGTGGCGCCATCCTGGCCGTGCGCGGCCGCCTGCATCTCGACCTGCCGGAAGCGGAGCCCGCGGCGCGCGGTCGTGATGTCGCGCCGTCCCTCGCGCCAACGACCCAGCCCGTGACGGAGGCCGAGCGCCGGGCGCGCGACCGAGCGGAGATCGAAGCGGCCCTGGTGATGACCGGCGGCAAGGTGTTCGGCGAAGGAGGAGCGGCCGAGCTGCTAGGCCTGCGCCCGACCACCCTGGCCTCCCGGATCAAGGTTCTCGGGATCGATGGCCGGGCATATCGCGGAAAAAGATCCTGAAAGTCGGCGGAAACCGCCTCAGCTGCGCAGCCCCGGCGCCTCCTGGCCCGTTCGGGCGACGTATTCGGTGTAGCCGCCGCCGTACTGGTGGATGCCGTCCGGCGTCAGTTCCAGCACCCGGTTCGAGAGCGCGGCAAGGAAGTGCCGGTCGTGGCTCACGAACAGCATGGTGCCTTCGTAGCCAGCCAGCGCCGCGATGAGCATCTCCTTGGTGCCCATGTCGAGGTGGTTGGTCGGCTCGTCCAGGACGAGGAAGTTCGGCGGGTCGTAGAGCATCCGCGCCATCACGAGCCGGGCCTTCTCGCCGCCCGAGAGCACGCGGCAGCGCTTCTCGACGTCGTCGCCGGAAAAACCGAAGCAGCCCGCGAGAGCGCGCAAAGACCCCTGGCCCGCCTGCGGGAACGAATCCTCCAGGAAGCCGAACACCGTGCGGTCGCCGTCGAGGACGTCCATGGCGTGCTGGGCGAAGTAGCCGAGCTTGACGCTGCCGCCCACCGCCACCGTGCCGTCGTCGGGCTGCGCGGTGCCGGTGACGAGTTTCAGGAGCGTCGACTTGCCGGCGCCGTTGATGCCCATCACGCACCAGCGCTCGCGGCGGCGAATTCCGAAGTCGAGCCCCTCATAGATCGTGCGGCTGCCGTAGCGCTTGTGCACGTTCTTGAGCATCACGACGTCGTCGCCGGAGCGGGGGGCCGGCAGGAACTCGAAGGCGACGCTCTGGCGGCGCTTCGGGGGCTCCACACGCTCGATCTTGTCGAGCTTCTTGACCCGGCTCTGAACCTGGGCGGCGTGGGAGGCGCGCGCCTTGAAACGCTCGATGAACTTGATCTCTTTCGCCAGCATCGCCTGCTGGCGCTCGAACTGCGCCTGCTGCTGCGTCTCGTTGATCGCCCGGAGCTGCTCGTAGAAGGCGTAGTCGCCCGAATAGGTGGTGAGCTGGCCGCCGTCGATCTCGACGATTTTCGTGACGATGCGGTTCATGAACTCGCGGTCGTGCGAGGTCATCAGGAGCGCGCCCTCGTAGCCCTTGAGGAAGTCCTCCAGCCAGATCAGGCTCTCCAGATCCAAGTGGTTCGACGGCTCGTCGAGGAGCATCACGTCCGGGTTCATCAGCAGGATGCGGGCGAGCGCCACGCGCATCTTCCAGCCGCCCGAGAGCTTGCCGACATCGCCGTCCATCATCTCCTGGGAGAAGCTGAGGCCCGCCAGCACCTCGTAGGCCCGGCCTTCGAGCGCGTAACCGTCGAGTTCCTCGAACCGCGCCTGGACCTCGCCGTAGCGCTCGATCAGGGCCTCCATCTCGTCGGCCCGGTCGGGGTCGGCCAGCCCCTGCTCGATCTCCTTCAGCTCAGCCCCGATCTCGCTGACCGGGCCTGCGCCGTTCATCACCTCGGAGACGACGGTCCGGCCCGACATCTCGCCCACATCCTGGCTGAAATACCCGATCGTGATGCCGCGATCGGCGGCGACCTGACCCTCGTCGGGCTGCTCCTCGCCGGTGATCATCCGGAACAGCGTGGTCTTGCCGGCACCGTTCGGGCCGACGAGACCGACCTTCTCGCCCCGCTGAAGGGCGGCGGAGGCCTCGATGAAGACGATCTGGCGGCCGTTCTGCTTGCCGATTTTTTCGAGGCGGATCATGACATCACGGAGGTTCGGGCGGGTGCAGCGGCCTTACGGCATGCGGGCGCCGAGGGGTAGTGCGGCGCGGCAACCGAGCGGATCGATCCTGCCTGCGTCCGCAATGGCCCTCAGGCGAGGGACCGGCTAAGTTCGCTTCGTCTCCGGAACGGTCTCCCGCGCACAACGATGGTTCACACCGGCTACAATCCGGCGCTCGTCGCCCTGTCCATCTCCATCGCGGTGTTCGCGTCCTACACGGCGCTGGACCTCGGTGCCCGCGTCGACGCCACCGGATCGAAGCGCCGTTGGGGCTGGATCGCCGGTGCGGCGGTCGCGATGGGCGGCGGCATCTGGTCGATGCACTTCGTGGGCATGCTGGCTTTCGAGATTGGGATGCCGGCGGCCTACGACCTGCCCACCACCGCGCTGTCCCTGGTCTTCGCGATTCTCTTCACCGGGGCGGCCTTCGCGTGGATCAGCGCGCGCGGTGCGACGGGCCGCAGCTTCCTGATCGCCGGTCCGGTGATGGGGCTCGGCGTCGCGGCGATGCACTACACCGGGATGGCGGCGATGCGCGTGCCGGGCAACCTCGCCTATCATTGGCCCGTGGTGATGGTCTCGGTCCTCATCGCGGTGATCGCCGCGACCACGGCGCTCTGGCTCACATTCCGCCGAAACAGCGTCTGGCAGAAGCTGATCGCCGCCGTGGTGATGGGCATCGCGGTGGCGGGCATGCACTACACCGGCATGGCGGCCGCGACGTTCACCGCCGAGGAGGCGGGCGCCCACGCGGTCCACGAGGCCGTACTCAGCCACGCCCAGCAGAACCTCGCCCTCGGGGTCTCCGGCGCGACCTTCCTGATCCTGTTCCTGGCGATGCTCGCTTCATCGTTCGACCAGCAGCGGGTCCAGACCGAGTTGCGCGCCAGCGAGGCGCGCTTCCGGGCTGCCGTCCAGGCCGTGCGCGGCGTGCTCTGGACCAACGACGCGGAAGGCCGAATGCTCGGCGACCAGCCCGGCTGGAGCGCCATCACCGGCCAGACCCGCGCGGAGTACGAGGGCTACGGCTGGGCCGACGCCGTGCACCCGGACGACAAGCAGCCCAGCATCGAGGCCTGGAACGAGACGGTGCGCGAGCGCCGGACCTTCGTGCACGAGCACCGCGTCCGCTCCGCGGACGGGAGTTGGCGCCACTACGCGATCCGGGCCGTGCCGGTGACGGATGTCCACGGGGCGATCCGGGAATGGGTGGGCGTGCATACCGATATCTCCGAGCAGCGCCTGGCCGAGGCCGAGCTGCGCGAATCGAACGAGGAGATCCAGCGCTACGCCTACATCGTGAGCCACGATCTGCGCGCGCCCCTCGTCAACGTGATGGGCTTCACCAGCGAGCTCGACGCCACACGCGAGGACGTGCGCGCCGCCCTGGGCGATCATCCGCAGGCGGCGCGGATCGATGCCGATCTCGAGGAAGCCCTCGGCTTCATCAAGGCGGCCGTGACCCGGATGGAAAGCCTGATCGCCGCGATCCTGAAGCTCTCGCGGGAGGGCCGACGCACCTTCGCGCCGGAACCCCTCGACATGTCGGCGCTGCTCGGCCGGATCGCCGACGCCCAGCGCCACCAGACCGAGCGGGCGGGCGCGCAGGTGATCGTCGCCCCCGACCTGCCGGTCATCGAGGCGGACCGGCTCGCCGTCGAGCAGGTGTTCGGTAACCTGATCGACAACGCCGTGAAGTACCTCGATCCCGCCCGGCCCGGCCGGATCGAGATTTACGCCAGCGCCGTCGGCGGACGCCGGGTCCGTTTCAGCGTCACCGATAACGGACGGGGCATCGCCGCGCGCGACCACGCTCGGGTGTTCGAACTGTTCCGGCGCTCAGGTACGCAGGACAAGCCGGGGGAGGGCATCGGGCTCGCCCACGTCAAGGCGCTCGTGCGCTCCCTCGGCGGGCGCATTCACATCGATTCGGAGTTGGGCGTCGGCACAACCTTCAGCGTGACGCTGCCGCGCGAGGGCGTTACAGGTCATGCTTCGTCCATTCCCGAACGGGACGGGCCGCAGGCGCGGCTCGCAGCAGAGTAAGGGCTCGGTCAGCGTGAACGCCGTCGAAATCGTCATGATCGAGGACGATGAGGGTCATGCCCGCCTGATCGAGCGCAATATCCGCCGGGCGGGCGTGAACAACACGATCCTGCCCTTCCGGGACGGGACATCGGCGCTGGAGTACCTCCTGGGTGCCGACGGCTCCGGCGAGGCGAGCGCCAAGCGCCACATCCTGATCCTCCTCGACCTCAACCTGCCGGATATGACCGGCATCGACATCCTCGAGAAGGTGAAGGCGAACCCGCACACCAAGCGTTCGCCCGTCGTCGTCCTCACCACCACGGACGACAACCGCGAGGTCCAGCGCTGTTACGACCTCGGTGCCAACGTCTACATCACAAAACCCGTGAACTACGAAGGCTTCGCGAACGCCATCCGGCAGCTCGGTTTGTTCTTCTCGGTCATGCAAGTGCCGGAAAATCCATGATGTCCGCCCGCTCATGACCGAGCCCGTGCCTCCAGGCCGCGGACGCG
Source organism: Methylobacterium sp. (assembly GCF_019750675.1). Lineage (GTDB taxonomy): Bacteria > Pseudomonadota > Alphaproteobacteria > Rhizobiales > Beijerinckiaceae > Methylobacterium. The sequence goes on along the minus strand of NZ_JAIEOF010000302.1, from coordinate 4,706 downwards.
TCCTCTACATCGACGACGATCCCGGCCTGGGGCGGCTGGTGCAGCGCGCGCTCACGGCGCGTGGCTACGTCGTGGAACTGGCCCTCGACGGCGATGCCGGGCTGGTTCGCCTCGGGGCGGGCGGCATCGACGTGGTGGCCCTCGACCATCACATGCCCGGCCAGACCGGCCTCGACATCCTGCCCTGCATCCGCGCCCTGCCCGAGGCCCCGCCCGTCGTCTACGTGACCGGTTCGGAGGACAGCCGCGTCGCGGTGGCGGCCCTCAAAGCCGGCGCCGTCGATTACGTCTGGAAGGACCTCCAGGGGCAGTTCCGCGAACTCCTCGGCGAGGCGGTCGACACGGCACTTCGCCAGGAGGCGCTCCGGCGTGACAAGGAGCGGGCCGAGCGGGCGGTGCGCGAGGCCCGCGACCGAGCCGAGATCATGCTGCGCGAGGTCAATCACCGCGTGGCGAATTCGCTGGCGCTGGTGGCGGCGCTGACGCACATGCAGACCAACGCGGTCTCGGACCCGGCCGCCAAGGCGGCCTTGCGCGAGATGCAAGCGCGAATCTCCGCCATCGCCGGCATTCATCGGCGGCTCTATACCTCCGACGACGTGGAGGCCGTCGACCTCGACGCCTACCTCGCGAGCCTCGTGGAGGAACTTCAGGCTGCGATGAAGGCGGCCGGACGCGACCACGCCATTCGCCTCGAGGCGGCCCCGGTACGGCTCGCCACCGACAAGGCGGTCTCCGTGGGCGTCGTCGTCACCGAACTCGTGACGAACGCCTACAAGTACGCCTACCCCCCGGACGTGCCGGGTGAGATCCGGGTTTCGGTGACCCGCCAGGACGCGGACAGCCTGACCTTGACCGTCGAGGACGACGGCATCGGTTGGACCGGAGAGGGCCAGCCTCGCGGGACTGGCCTGGGCTCCCGCATCGTCAAGGCGATGGCGACGAACCTGCGCACGGCCCTGGTTTACGCCAGCGACCGGGCCGGCACGCAGGCGACGCTGTCGTTCCAGGGCTGAAGCCGGGGACGCCCTTCGCGACGTCTCATACCAGATCCGTTTGATCCCTTCCGGCGATCCCTGCGGGATCGCGTTGGGGATGGCAGGTTTGGGCTTCGCTCAAACGCCGCGCTGGCTTGCTGAGACGTCATCCGCTTCGACCAAGCGAATGACGTCTCACCGCCCCAACAGCGCATCCACGTGCGCGGCGACGGAGAGCCCGAGCCCTTTGAGGCTGTAGCCGCCCTCCAACACCGAGACCACGCGTCCGCCGGCATGCCGCTCGGCCACGTCCATCAGGCGGCGGGTGGCCCAGCCGAAATCGGCCTCGGTCAGGCGCAAGTTTCCGAGCGGGTCGAGATGATGCGCGTCGAAACCCGCCGAGATGATGATGAGGTCCGGGGCAAAGGACTCGAGGCGAGGCAGGATTCCGGCCTCGAAGGCTTCGCGGAAGACAGCGCCGTCGTCGCCGGCGCGCAGGGGCACGTTCACGATGGTGTCGTGATTGCCGCGCTCCCCGCGCGCACCGGTGCCGGGAAACAGCGGCATCTCGTGGGTCGAGGCGTACATCACGGTTCGGTCGTCCCAGAAGATGTCCTGTGTCCCGTTCCCGTGGTGGACGTCCCAATCGACCACGGCGACGCGGGCTGCCCCGTGCGTCTCGCGGGCGTGGCGGGCGGCGATGGCGGCGTTGTTGAACAGGCAGAAGCCCATGGCGGTCATGCGCTCGGCATGGTGGCCGGGCGGACGCATGGCGACGAACGCGTTGGTGCACTCGCGCGTCATCACCGCATCGACCGCATGGACCGCGCCGCCGACCCCGCGTAGGGCCGCCTCCAGGGTGCCGGGCGAGAGCAGGGTATCGCCGTCGATCTGGACGTAACCATCCTGCGGCGACGCCTCGATGATCGCCTGCACGTAGGGAACCGGGTGAACGAGGGTCGGCACCTCCGGCGCGGCCTTCGGCGCCAGCGCACGCACGAGTCCGGCGAAGCGTTCGTCTTCCAGCGCCCGGTCCACGGCGCGGATACGGTCCGCCCGCTCGGGGTGCCCCTCCGGCATGGCGTGGTCGAGGGCCGCGGGATGGCTCACGTAAAGCGTCGTCACGGTCATCCCCCCTGGCGGTGTCGCTGCGCGCCACCGCGCAGCAGCGAGCCCTGCAGATGTGCCATGCCTGCGCGCACTCCACCATGCCGGGATGCGCGCCGCGTTCCGGTTGTGCAAGCCTTCGTTCGCGCGAGCCTTCGCCTATCAAGGCATGATCTTTCAGGCGGTTTCCGCCGCTGACAGACCCGCAATCGGCCTTTAGAGCCGCGCGAGGTGGCAGAGCATGACACGCGCTCTGCGAGGGATCCGAGCTTGCATCATGGGCCGTCCGCACGCGATGAGCCTGCCGCGAGAGCAAGGCGCGACACGCGCCGGGATAGGTCGGCCCCGGCGGGCCATCGTGAGATCAGGGGCCGGCGCCGACGCGCGGCCGAACCAGGAAAGTCCAGACGATGCAGAGTTTCGTGCGCGCCAAATTGCATGGCCTCCGGGTGACCGGTGCCGACCTGAATTATCACGGCTCGATCACCCTCGATGCCGACTTCTGCCGGGAGGTCGGCCTCGATCCGCTGGAATTCGTCGAGATCTGGAACAAGATGTCGGGCGCGCGGATCAGCACCTACGTGCTCTACGGACCAGCCGGCTCACGCTGCTGCATCCTGAACGGGGCTGCCGCGCGGACCTGCCAGATCGGCGACGAGGTCATCATCGCCTCGTCGACCTACGGTTCGGTCGCGGACGTCATCGCGCAAAAGCCGAAGGTACTCATCTTCGGTGACGGCAACACGGTTGCCGACCGTGTCACCTACGATGTCTTCCGCGACGCGGAGGGGCGGCTCGACATGCGCGTCCTCAGCACCGGACCCGCCGCATGACTCGCGGCCTCGCGATCGCGCGCCGGGGTTCGGCCGCATGGCCGACAAGTCAGGATTTCGAAACGCTCATTCGTGAGCAGGCTTTAACCTGAACGTCGATTCAGATTTGCGCGTTAAGGACTTGAACGATGCCCTCCCGCATAGTCGAGCCATCGAAAGACACACAGGCCGGCCAAGACAAAGCCGGGGAGGTACTAAGAGATGATCAACCTTTCGCTGCAGGTTTTCTGTAACCGTATCGTCGCCGCCGGCCGCATCGCTGCCGAGGACGTCCAGACCCTCTGCCGGAACGTCCTGCCGGACGGCCTGACCTGCCGGGACGAGGCCGACATGCTGATCGCCCTCGACCGCGTGGCGACCTCGGATGCCGCCTTCGGCGACTACCTCGTGACCGCCGTGGTGGATTTCGCCGTGTGGGGCGAGCGACCGACCGGCTACATCGACGCCGAGGTGGCCCGCTGGCTCGTCGGTTCTCTCAGCAACGGCAGCGGCCCGACCGCGCTCGCCGCACGGATCGCCCGCGAAGTCGTGCGCGAGGCCCAGGCCAGCGACGAGGCACTCATCGCCTTCGCGCTGGCCGCAAACCGCCAAACCACCGAGACGACGGCCTCCACGATGGTGCGCTTGGCTGCCTGATCGGGTCGTCCGCCCGATCCAGCCGCAAATATCGGCGCATACAAAATCCATTTGTGCATTGCACATCGTCATGGCCGCGACGCACGCACGAAAACTCTGGACACCCCTGGATCGATCAGCTTCCCGAACCCGCATAACTGCTTTAACGGGAACGAGCTTGGGCGTTTGTTGAGACGCCGCATGTTCCCTGACGGACCAGAGTGCGCGGAAAGATGTTCGACAAGATTCTGATCGCGAACCGTGGCGAGATCGCCTGTCGCATCATCAAGACCGCCCGCCGCATGGGCATCAAGACCGTGGCGGTCTACTCGGACGCCGATCGTGACGCCGTGCACGTCGCGATGGCCGACGAAGCGGTGCATATCGGCCCGGCCCCGGCCGCGCAGTCCTATCTGCTGATCGACAAGATCATCGACGCCTGCAAGCAGACCGGCGCCCAGGCCGTGCATCCCGGCTACGGCTTCCTGTCCGAGCGGGAATCCTTTCCCCGTGCGCTCGAGGCGGCCGGCATCGTTTTCATCGGGCCGAATCCGGGCGCGATCGCCGCGATGGGCGACAAGATCGAATCCAAGAAGGCCGCCTCGGCCGCCCAGGTCTCGACCGTGCCGGGCTTCCTCGGCGTCATCGAGAGCCCTGAGCACGCCGTTACCATCGCGGACGAGATCGGCTATCCCGTGATGATCAAGGCCTCCGCCGGCGGCGGCGGCAAGGGCATGCGCATCGCCCATTCGGCCGGCGAAGTCGCGGAGGGCTTCGCCCGTGCCAAGTCCGAGGCCGCCTCGTCCTTCGGCGACGACCGCGTCTTCGTCGAGAAGTTCATCACCGATCCGCGCCACATCGAGATCCAGGTGATCGGCGACAAGCACGGCAACGTGATCTACCTCGGCGAGCGCGAGTGCTCGATCCAGCGGCGCAATCAGAAGGTCATCGAGGAGGCGCCGTCGCCGCTGCTCGACGAGGCCACCCGCGCCAAGATGGGCGAGCAGGCCGTCGCCCTGGCGAAAGCCGTGAATTACGATTCCGCCGGCACGGTGGAGTTCGTGGCCGGCCAGGACAAATCCTTCTACTTCCTCGAAATGAACACCCGCCTGCAGGTGGAGCACCCCGTCACCGAGATGATCACCGGCCTCGACCTCGTCGAGCTGATGATCCG